>JAKAVN010000046.1 GCA_021827495.1 Deltaproteobacteria bacterium
GGGCCAGCCGAATTTCATCAGCAGCTCAAGCGCCGCCGGTTCGAGGCCGGCGATGGGTTTGCGCTGCTGCTCGGCGGCGATGGCGAGGAAGCGCGTTGCCAGCAGCGGGATGTCTTCGCGGCGTGCGTGCAGCGGCGGCAGCGCAATCGGGAACACCGCGAGGCGATAGTACAAATCCTCGCGGAACCTGCCCGCGGCGACCTCCGCTCTGAGGTCGCGATTGGTCGCCGACAGCACGCGCACGTCGACCTTGCGCGGAAAGCTGTCACCCACCGGAACGACTTCCTGTTCCTCGAGCACGCGCAGCAGCTTGGCCTGCATCGGCAACGGCATGTCGGCGACCTCGTCGAGAAAGACCACGCCGCCCGTGGCGGCGCGGAACAGCCCGGGGTTGTCGCGGATGGCGCCGGTGAACGCGCCGCGGCGATGGCCGAAGAGTTCGCTCTCGAGCAGCGGCTCGGGCATCGCGGCGCAATTGAGCGCGAGAAACGGACGATCGCTGCGGGCGCTGGCGCGGTGCAGCCCGCGCGCCACGAGTTCCTTGCCGGTGCCGGTCTCGCCATGGATGAGGACCGTGATCGACGATGCGGCAGCGGTCTCCATCAGCCGCAGCACTTCGCCCATCGCCGGCCCGCTGCCGACGATCTCGCTGAAGACGTCGTGGCGGGCGAGGTCGCGGCGCAGCGCGCCGACCTGGGTTTGCAGGCTGGCTTCGGAGTCGCGCACTTGCGCGTAGAGCCGCGCATTCTCGATCGCGATCGCGATGCTGCCCGAGATGGCCTCGAGAAACGACAGGTCGTCGTCGGTGAATCCCTGTGCGCCGCGCCCGTTCACCACCTCGACCACGCCGATGGTTCCCTGATGCGTCGTCAGTGGCGCGGCCAGGAGATTGCGGGTAGTTAGTCCGGTTTGACTGTCGATGCCGTTATAATGACTCGGGTCGTGCTGCGCGTCGTTGACCTTGAGCGCCTTGCCGGTCTTCAAGGCCGTGGCAGCGATTCCAAGTTCAGCCGAAAAGCGCAGACCCGCGAGCCGCTGCGCGACCTCCGGGTCTTCCTCGGAGATGTAAGGGAAGTAGAGCTCGTGGTGTTCCTCATCCAGCAGCAGGACCGAAGCGCCTTCGGCGTCGAGCTCCTCGCGGCACTTGGCCACCACCAAGGGGATCAACTGATCGATCTCGATCCGCGCCGCGAATGCGCAGCCGAGATCGTAGAGCAGACGGAAACGTGCCTCCCCTTCCATCGCACTAGCCCCCCGCGGCTAAGTTTGCCCAGTTCTTCCACGGGATCGCAAATATTTTCTGCGCCAAACGCCCGCGCGCGTGAAGATAATCTCAAATATGCAGTCCGCGAAGACGCTTACCGCATCTTCACTAGGCGCAAATTGCTTTAGTCGCGCACCGTGATGCCGGTCGGGCGGCCGGGATACTGCTGGGTCGCGCAAGCGGCCGTGCGTAACGCCACTTGCCCAATGCTGACGGTTTAGCCTTAGTCAGATGTAAGGTCCATCAGCCACTTTGCCGCTATGGCGCGAAGCGGGCAGTATCAATCTCAAGAGCGCAAGGAGATGACCATGGCTCTGGATGCGTGGAGCCGCGCCGAGGGGCTTCTGACGCCGCTCGGCGCGGCATGGATCGAATCCGCCCAAGCTTACAACTTCGCGCTTTATTCGAAAGACGCGACGGCGGTCTCGCTCCTGATTTACAGCGATGCGGACTTCGCCAACCCGTTAAAGACTTTCACCTTCGATTTTCCGGCGCATAAGACGGCCAGGATTTGGCACATGATTGTGCCGGCCGCGGAAATCGCCGGCGCCAAATATTATGCGTTCAAGGTCGACGGTCCTTTCGGCCCCGGCCTCGGCGAGCGCTTCGACCGCGGCAAGGTTCTGCTCGACCCATACGCCCGAGGGGTTTTTCTCCCGCCGGCCTTTAGCCGCGAGGCGGCGCGAGCACCCGGCCCCAACGACGGCAAGGCGCCGCTCGGGATTCTGCCGCCCCCGGCCTCCGGCAACCCAAGCTACGTGCACGAGCGGCCCGCCCGGCATACGCACGACCTCGTGATTTACGAGCTCCACGTGCGCAACTTCACCAGGCACCCGAGTGCCAGGCTGGACGAGCGAACGCGCGGCACTTATGCGGGCGTAGCCGCAATGGTTCCTTATCTCAAGGATCTGGGGGTTACCGCGGTCGAGCTAATGCCGGTTCACCAGTATGACCCGCAGGAGGGCAGCCATTGGGGATACATGACACTTGGATTTTTCGCCCCACATCATGTCTATGCGCGCGATGCTGATGCCCAAGCGGCCGCTGAGGAGTTCCGGGCAATGGTCAAAGCCCTTCACGCAGCGGATATCGAAGTGATCCTGGACGTGGTTTACAACCACACGACCGAGGGCGATCAGAACGGGCCGACGTATAGTTTCCGCGGCATCGATAATTCAACCTATTACGCGCTCAATCCCAACGATCTTTCGCGGTACGTCAACTTCAGCGCCTGCGGCAACGACCTGCGCACCGCGCATCCGGCCGTGCGCAGGCTCGTGGTCGACAGCCTGCGCTACTGGGCCTGCGAAATGGGGGTTGACGGATTCCGCTTCGACCTCGCCTCGGTCTTCATGCGCGACGATGCTGGGAACCTCAATTACCAGGACCCGTCGATCATCGCCGAGATCAGCGGCGACCCGGTACTTGCCGACGCGCGGCTGATCGCGGAGCCTTGGCAGGGCGAGTTCGGAAGTGGATATGTCCTGGGCAGGGCCTTTCCCGGTTTGACTTGGCAGCAATGGAACGGAAAGTTCCGCGATGATGTCCGGCGGTTCGTGAAGGGCGACAATGGACTGGTGTCTTCTCTGATGACGCGCCTGCACGGCAGCACCGATCTTTTCCCAAACGATTTGCCGCACGCCTTCCGTCCTCATCAGAGCGTCAATTTCGTGGCTTCTCACGACGGACTCTGCCTGTACGACATGGTTTCCTACACGAACGAAGGGCAAGCTAGCTGGAACTGCGGATGGGAAGGCGATGCGAGCGTGCCGCCGGAGGTGGCCGCCTTGCGCAAGCGGCAGATAAAAAACTTCTGCTGTCTTCTGATGCTCGCCAACGGAGCGCCGATGTTGGTTGCCGGCGACGAGTTCATGCACACTCAGCGCGGCAACGATAATCCCTACGACGAAGACGGAGAGATCGTCTGGCTGGACTGGCGCCGTTTGGCCGCCAACCCGGATATCTTCCGATTTTTCAAAACCATGATTGCCTTCCGCAAGGCTCATCCGTCCATTGGACGAAGCATGTTCTGGGACAACGACGTTCACTGGCATGGGGTGGCCGCGGACCCGGATCAAGCGTACTCCGCTCACGCGCTGGCATTTTTTCTGCGCGGCGGCCGCCTGCATGACGCTGATATCTACGCGATGATCAACTGCTACTGGGAGGACCTGGATTTCACCGTGCGGGAGGGACAGGCGGACGAATGGCTGAGGGTCGTCGATACGTCCCAGGACAGTCCCAAGGATATCCTTGAGCCGGAAAGCGCGGAGCGCCTCACGTCGCTGCGTTACAGGGTTCGGGCGCGGTCGGTCGTGGTACTGATCCGCCGATAGGCCGCGCCCGGGGATTTCGCTCCAGGCGCCATCCCGCGGCATCGCCACGATGGGCGCCAAGCTTTCGCGTCGGCGATCAACGATGCGCCCAGCGCGGTGGGCCTGTACCAAGCTTAAGAATCGTCCGACAATTACCTTGGCCTGGTGGTGAGCACCGGGCACGTTGAGCGGCGCACAACCTGCTCGGTAATACTGCCGAGCAGCGCGTGCTTCTTTCCCGTCCGTCCGTGGGTCGCCATCACCACCAGGTCAATGGCGAGCTCCGCTTCAGCCCGCAGCAGGCCTGAGACGGGCGCGCCCGTGAGCACGATAATCTGGTAGGGAACTGTGCCCTGCAGCCACTTGCGCGCAACTCCGCGCAAACTTTCCATCGCGGCCTGTTCCATGTCAGCCTTGAGCCGCGCGCGCGCCACCTTGGGGATGACATACAAGAGATAGATGCGCGCTTTGTCCCGTTTGGCCATGCTTACGGCCAATTCCAGGGCCGGAATTGAAATCCGGTCGAAATCGATTGGGCAAAGAATCCTTCGGAACAGGGTCTTCATCGCGCGGCCGCTCCGTGTCGTTCGTATGCGCTTCGCAACTCCAATCGCGATGCGCTGTCGGAGTTTATCTCAAACGGCGAAGGTTGCCATCCACGGCCCGCACCGCAAGGTCAAGGACGCATCCCCAGGTATTCCGCGATGAGCGCGCCGCTGGAAAGCGCCGCGGCGCGCGCGGCGCTGGCTTACCGGCCACGCCTGGTTATATCTTTTGATATCTTTGCCCCGGTGCTGCGCGGCAGCCGGGATACGCGGCGCCGCCGCTAAGGAGGTTCACATGTCGCTGCGGCTTCGCCAGATCTGCCTGGTCGCGGAAAAGCTCGCGCCGGTGATCGATGACTTCAAGGCCATCTTCGCGGTCGACGTTTGCTTCGAAGACCCGGCGGTAGCGGCCTTCGGCCTCGAAAATTCGCTGATGCCGATTGGCAGCAACTTCCTCGAAGTGGTCGCCCCGGTCAGAGAGAACACCGCCGCCGGACGGTATCTCAAGCGCCGCCACGGCGATGGCGGCTACATGGTCATCTGCCAGTGCGACACGCACGAGACGCAACTGGCGCGCGCGGCCCGCGCCGCCGCGCTCAATGTGCGCGTCGTGTGGGAGCATGAGGGCAAGTCCTTTCACGGCATGCAACTGCATCCGGCCGACACCGGCGGCGCGTTCTTCGAGATCGACTGGGACGCCAAGGGCGAGCCCGAAGGCCATTGGACGCCCGCCGGCGGCAGCGAATGGGTCAGCAGGATGCATACGGACGCCGTCAAGTATTACAGCGCGGTCGAGTTGCAAGCGGCCGATCCGCGCGGGCTGGCGGAGCGCTGGAGCAGCATCGCCGAGATCCCGCTGCGCAAGGATGCGCAGGGGCATTTTGAAATGCCGCTGGAAAACGCGAGCGTGCGCTTTGTCGAGGCAACCGACGGCCGCGGCGATGGGCTCGGAGGCATCGACATCGCAGTCCTCGATCGCACCCGCGTGCTGGCGGCCGCGGCCCGGCGCGGATGCAAGGCCAGCGACAACCAGGTGATGATTTGCGGCGTGCGCTTCAACCTGCGCTAACTTCGGTTCGATTCGCGGCCACCAGCGCGGGCGTTACAATCGATCGACCAAGCGAGGTTTCATGATGAGTGCGGTGAATTTTGCGGTGGAGGGATCGTTGGCGATTGTCACCATCGATCGCCCCGGCGTCCGCAATGCCATCGACCGCCCGGCGGCAGAAGCGCTGGCCGGGGCCTTTCGCCGCTTCGAGCGCGAAGATGCGCTCGCCGTCGCTATTTTGACTGGCGCCGGAGGATGCTTTTGCGCGGGCGCCGATCTGAAAGCGCTCGCCACCGGCACGGGAAACCGCATCAACCCGGATGGCGACGGCCCACTGGGCTGCACACGGATGCTGCTGGGTAAACCTGTTATCGCGGCAGTGGAAGGATATGCCGTTGCCGGCGGCCTGGAACTCGCGTTGTGGTGCGATCTGCGAGTCGCGGCGCGCGACGCGGTTTTCGGCGTATTCTGCCGGCGCTGGGGCGTACCGCTGGTCGACGGCGGCACCGTGCGGCTGCCGCGGCTTATCGGGATGAGCCACGCGCTGGACCTGATTCTCACGGGGCGTGGCGTGAGCGGCGACGAGGCCTTGCGCATGGGACTCGCGAACCGAGTCGTCGAACCAGGCGCTGCGCTCGCAACCGCAAAGGAGCTCGCCACCCAACTCGCGGCATTTCCGCAGCGCTGCCTCAGGAGCGACCGCTTGTCAGCTTACGAAGCGTGGACGATGCCGCTCGATGCGGCGCTGCGCAACGAGTTCGCCCACGGAAACGCGACCGTCCAGTCGGGTGAGACCCGCACCGGCGCCGCGCGCTTCGCCACCGGCGAAGGCCGCCACGGCAAGTTCTAGCCGGCGCCTACGGCTTGAGCCATTTTGGATTGTTTATCGCCAAGGCATCGGCCAGCGACTGGCGCAGATGCGTGCGCAAGTTCGCATCGTTCAAATCGATAGCGCCCTGGCGGATCAGTTTGGACAATTCGTGGCTCAGAGTTTCGGTGTCGCCATCGCGGCCCACCAGCGTGCGAAGCCGCGTGCGCTCCGCCGCCGACTGCGCCCCGCGCATCTCGAGTTCCCGCCGAATGATATTCAACACATTGATCGTGACTCTGGTCTGAAAGCGATGATATCCAGTCAAGGCCGGAAAAAGGTCTTCTTCGAGGTATTTCACCGCCGCCGTGAGAAGAGCCGGCATGCTGGGCACACTCTGTGGCATATCAGGGGCCTTTACCGCGCTACCTGGGATTTGGTGCGGTCGCGCTTGCGACGCTATGGCTCATTCCGTGCAAGTGCCTCACTCGAACACTTTCTCTTCGGGCTGGAATGCGTCGATGGCGTCGGCCTCCGTGTCCCGGCCCTCGGGCTGGGCAGTGGCGAGAAACTCCTTGTAGAACTCGTGCTGAATAAGGAGGTTCATGATCTCGTTGGTGCCGTTCGCGATGCGCATCAGGCGAACGTCCCTGAGAAAACGCTCGACCGGGAACACATTGGTGTAGCCGATGCCTCCGAGAATCTGCATCGCCTGGTTGACCACTTCCCAAGCGGCATCGGTAGCGAACTTCTTTGCTTCCGAGGCCATCCTGCGAACTCGCCCTGGGGGCACGTTTGCGGCGGTCGCGCGGCAGGCTTCGAGGTTGAGCGCGCGCGCCGCGTCGAGCTGGGTGAGCCCGTCGGCGACCATGAAGCTCACGGCCTCAAATCTTCGTATTTCCTGGCCGAAGGCCTTCCGGCGCGCGGCGTAGCGGGCCGCCACCTCCAGAGCGGCGCGCCCCAGCCCGATCGCCGCGCATGCCGAGGTCAGACGCTCGGGGATCATCATCTGGTCGAACACGTCGCCGCCACGACCAATGCCCGCTGGTCCGCCCAAGACGTTCTCGACCGGCACGCGCACGTCACGAAAGCCAAGACGGCCGGTCCCTCCCCCGCGGGTGCCCAGCAATCCATAGACGTGCTCGACGCTCACGCCCTCGGCTCTTTCAACCAAAAAAGCTGAAATGGCGTTTCGCGGAGGCGCATCCGGGTCACTGCGGGCATAGACAAAGAACAAGTCCGCGCCCTCCGCGCCCACGGCGAAACGCTTCTGCCCGTTGAGAATAAAATAATCTCCACGACGCTCGGCCCGGGTCGTGGCGCCAAAGAAATCGGACCCGCCCCTGGGCTCGGTCAGCGCTTCGGCCGGCGCGAGGCGGCCTTGCAGCATCGGTGCGAGAAATCGCTCCTTTTGTGCGCGCGTGCCGAAAAGATTGAGCGGCTCGCCGACGATACTCACCAGCGTATAAAGGCAGGCGAGTGAAGTGCCAAGCGTGCCAAGCTCTTCCAGGGCAATCGCCTCGCTGGTCCAGGGCAAACCCCGGCCACCCCACTCTTTGGGGAAGCGCAGGCCAAGCAGGTTTCTTCTTCCGGCCTCCTGTAGATATTCTTTGGGATAGCGCACCTTGTCGGCATCCATGTCGAGGATGAGCTGTCTAGGAACAGATTTGACGAAATCGATGACCTCGCCGCGCAGGCGGCGGTCACCGTCTGAAAGCATCCCGTCCGGATAAGTCAGCATAACTGCCGTCCTTCAAAGTAACCGCGATCTCCATTTTGAAACCTGACCGTAGACTCGCATCAACAACAATCGGTCTGCAAACGCAACTAAATCGTTTCTGTCAGCCGAGCGGAGGCCGCTCTTTCGGCCGCGCGCAGTGCAGGCTCCGCGCGCAATCAACGCGGAGCGATTCATATCAGTTCCTTTCTGGCTATTCGCGGCCTTCGATCAGATTAAAAAAGTCCCACAGCGGCTCTTCTATGCGCCTGCCGATCGCGGATCGCTCTATACTAACCTCATCGACTCCGCGCATCCCCAGGCGCAGGCAGTAGATCGCCCACTTGACGTTGCCGAACGCCTCCCAGAACTTGACCTGCTCCGGAGCAACCGGGTGGCCGCCTGCCCTTTCGTAGGCGGCGAAAAGGTCTTCGCGCGAGCCAAAGCCGCCTACCGGCTCCGTCCCGCCGAAACGCCAGGTCTTGACGCATAGCCAGCCCAGGTCTTGCATCGGATCGCCGCCTTGCGCCAGCTCCCAATCCAGAACGCAGCGGATGCCTTCTTCGCCCACGATCAGATTCCCGGTGCGGAAATCACCATGAACCACAGTCTGGCGCTGATTGCGTGGCAGGTTCTCGGCGGCCCAGCGCAGCGCAAGCTCGAGCGCGGGCAGCCTGAAACCGTAATAGTCGGCGAGCTTGCGATGCGCCGCAACGTGCTCGGCGGCGTCCAGCCGCGCCAAAAACGGCGCCTCGGCTAAATCGATCCGGTGAATCGCCGCGAGAATCTCTCCGCATTGCCGCGCCATCAGGCGGCGCGCCGCCGCGAATCGCTCATCGCGGATGATCCGTGGGCCGAGCGTTTCTCCCGCAACGCGCTCAGTGATGTAGCCTTCGCCCAAGCCGTCCGCGGGCTCCAGAATCGCAACCACTCGCGGGGCGGGAGCGCCCGCGCGCGCGGCCGCGATCATCACGCGTGCCTGCTGTTCCGGGGTAATTTCCGGCTCGATTGCCGAAGCCGGATCCGCGGTTTGCATCCCGAGCTGAAGAATAAGTTGCCGCCGTTGCCCGCCGGCCTCGGCATCGAAGGACATCGTCGTCCGGTTCGCCCCGCCGGTCAGGCGCTGCACATCATGCAGCTTCGCGGGCTTGCCTGTATGGCGCGCCAGCGCGGCCGCGAGCCGAACCGAAAATTCATCACTGCTCATGGGGTACGCCCGTGGCCGCGGCTATTCACCCGCTTTGGCCCTGCTGCCGAAACCGAACATGACCTGGGCGACGCGCCGCATCTGTATCTCCTCCGCGCCCTCCGTAATTCGGTAGCGCCGATGATGCCGGTAGATGTGCTCGAACGGTTTGTGGCGCGAATAGCCCAGGCCTCCGTGCACCTGCATCGCACGATCGGCCGCCTCGCACACCAGCCGGTTCGCGCGATAGTTGCACATCGCAACCTTATCCGACAGCGTCTCTGCTACTGCGGGCTTCGACATCTGGTCCATCTCCCACGCCGTCTTGTGAATCAGCGCGCGGACCATCGCGGCCTCGGTCTGAAGCTCGACCAGCGGCCACTGGATCGCCTGGTTGGTGGCAAGCGGCCGGCCGAAGGGCTTGCGCTCCTTGGCGTACCGCACACTTTCGTTGACGCAATATTGCGCGGCCCCGAGCGAGGAGGCCGCCTGCCGGATGCGATTCTCATGCACGAAATGCTGGGCAACTGCCAAACCGTTTTCCGGGTCGCCAAGAATCGCGTCGCCGGGAACGTACACCTCCGTGAGCGAGACTCGCGGATGGTCGGTCGGCATGTTGAAGGTCCACAGATATTCCTCGATTTTGAAACCCGCGCTGTTGGCCGGAACGATAAAGCAGGTGATGCCCTTGGCGGCGCCGTCACGTCCGCTGGTCCGGGCGAACACGAAGTCGTGCGTCGCGACATGCAGCCCCGTGTTCCATATTTTCGCGCCGTTGATGCGCCAGCCGTCGCCCTCGCGGACGGCGCGCGTCTCCATCCAGGTGGCGTCGGAACCGTGATTCGGTTCGGTCAGCCCGAAGGCGACGCTCATCGAGCCGTCGAGGATTCCCGGGATGAACGCGTCTTTCTGTTCCTTCGTGCCGAAGTCGCGGAACATCAGAACCGTCGGCAGGTTCCCGACGATCGAGCTCTCGTTCTGCAGGTCGTTGTGAAGGCCCAACCCCTTGGCTGCGAGGTGCTCGCGTATAATCGCCATCGCGAGATTCGAGCCGTCCTGGCCACCGTATTCTTTAGGCAGAGCGAAGCGATAATGCCCTGCGCGGTCGGCCCGCCGCCGCATCTCGGCCAGCAAATCCTCCCATTCGTGGCGCGGCAGCCCGCCTCTTTCAAAGTCCGTGCGCGCCCATTCGCGGCGATGGTCGAAGAAGCGAAGGTTGTCGTTTTCCCGTTCGAGCGGCTTGATTTCGCGCTCGATGAACTCGTCCAACTGGACCAGGTAGGCGGCAATTTCGGCGGGCATTTTAAAGTCCAAAGGGCGCTCTCCTGTGGCAATCTCCCCGGGGTCGTCCGCATCTCATCGAAGCCACCAGCCGGACGCCCGCGCAGCGCCTAGATTACGCAAACCGGGCGCCGCCCAACAAACACTCGCGGCCCTCTCGGGAGATGTCCGGCAAACGGTTCAACACTTTTGTCCGGGGGCATTTCGAAATGCGGACGAATTATGCAATGCGCCATAATTTGCGGCGCATGGAGATAGACGGCGATGAAGTTAAGGAATTGCAAAAAGCCGCTCCTACCAGATTCCGGGCGCCATGCGATAGCGCACCGCTTCCGCGTAAGCCGAGTATCCCTTGAGGTGCTTTTTGAGAAAACGATCTTCAGCCACGGTACGAGTAATCAGCAACGGTATGCATGCCACGGCGGGCAGCATCGATAACCAGGAGCCCAGCGCGATTCCGCTCGACAGGCAGATCAGAAATCCAGCCGTGTAGCCGGGATGTCTGATCCAACGATAAGGACCGGCGTGGACCAGCTCGTGCCCGCGGTCCTCTTGAAGGCGGATGACGGAGGAAAAGAAGCGATTGACCCGCATCGCCCAGATGATCAACCCAAGCGCAAGCGTGCAGAGCGCGAGCCCCCCAATCTGAAGGGGCTGCGGAACGCGGCCGGACCAGTGAAATCGGCCGACATCGAGCCCAGCGATACCCCAATGTGCCACCGACGGAAGAAGCAGGGTGTAGTATCGCAACTGCAGCGGATGTCCGCCGGGCCGCACGCGCTCCCGCAACAGATCCGGGTCGAGGATAGACGCCGCGACCACGAAGGCCGTGCTACAGACGAAAACGTATATCCAGAAGGGAACGATATCGATCCGCCCCGCGCAGCCAAAGAGCAACAGGCCGACAACGACGGAACAGACGAGAGCCTGCGCGACCCAAAAAATCTTTGACGAAGAAACGGCTCCCACTCCGCTGATCCAGTGCCGCGACGGAGCCTTGCCCCGGTTGTGAGCGAAAACACCCGGCCGGCTAATGGCGAGTTAGCCAGCTCGGCCCCGGCCGATGCTAGCCGTGAGCGTGCACCAGATCAAAGAAAAAGACGCCCGCATTTTGCTCCAATCTCCCGCATGAGAGCTGTCCAACCGATGGGCTTCACAGCGTGGAGCGCATCGGCCGAACTGGCACGCCGAGCTGTCGCGATATCTCGCACAAGATATCGCAACATGGCTGCCTGGCTTGGATCTGCCTGGCTCGGACTTCCGCTGAGCCGCGCGTAAGCATGCAAAACTGCGCATGGTGTCGTGCCGGCGTGTTGGGCTAAGCTGAAGTTAATATGGAGGCACAGCGCAGTAACGGAAGGGCGGGGCTCGCGCGGCCGGTGGCGCCAACCGTCGTCGTTGCCGAGACGACCGTCATAATCGGGGCAGGCCCGGCCGGCCTCACCGCGGCGCACGAGCTCTCCGCTGCGGGACGGCCGGTGGTGGTCGGGGAACAAGACCGAGAACACGTCGGCGGCATCGCCCGCACCGTCTGCTACAAGGGATTTCGCTTCGACATCGGCGGTCACCGGTTCTTCTCCAAGAACGCCGAGATCGAACGGCTATGGCGCGACATCCTGGGCGACCGCATGTTGGAGCGCGAGCGGCTCTCGCGCATCTATTATCGGGGCCGGTTTTTCAAATACCCGCTTGAGACGTGGGACGCGCTGAGCCAGCTCGGCATCTTCCAGTCGGCGGCTTGCATGCTGAGTTACACGGCGGCGCGCGTACGGCCACGGCGCGAGATCCGCAGCTTCGAGGATTGGGTGGTCAACGCCTTCGGCCGGCGGCTGTACGAGACATTCTTTCGCAGCTACACGGAGAAGGTCTGGGGTATTCCATGCAGCGAGATCAGCGCCGACTGGGCGGCCCAGCGCATCAAGGACCTCTCGATGCGCGTGCTGATTCGCCGCGCGTTGGGATTGGGTTCGCGCAACGGCCCGGTCATCAAGACCCTGATTGATCGCTTTCGCTACCCGCTACACGGCCCGGGTGAGATGTGGGAGCAGTTGGCCAAGACCGTCCAGAGCCGCGGCACCGTCCTGAAAATGGGCGAGTCCGTAGTAGCGATTCAACGGCGGCAAGGGAGCGTGACCTCGATCACCACCGCCGCCGCGAACGGCAAGCGCATTTACACCGGCAGTCATTTCATCTCGAGCATGCCGATACGCGAGCTAATTGGCGCGCTCGATCCGCCCGTGCCCTCCGAGGTCGCCGAAGCGGCCCGCAGCCTCAGGTATCGCGACTTCATAACGGTCGCGCTCATCCTGGACGAGCCGGAGCTCTTCCCCGATAACTGGATTTACATCCACGAGCCCGGCGTCAGCGTTGGCCGCATCCAGAACTTCAAGAACTGGAGTCCGGGGATGGTGCCCGACCCGCGTTACACCGTGTTGGGATTGGAGTACTTCTGTTTCGATTCCGATTCCATGTGGAGCGCGGCCGATGCGGACCTGGTGGCGCTGGGCACGCGCGAGTTGGCGAAGCTGGGGCTGGCCAGGGAAGCGCAGGTGGTTGACGGAACGGTTGTCCGCCAGCGCGCCGCGTATCCGGTCTACGACGGAGACTATCGCCGCGCGGTCGGCGTGATCCGGAATTTCATCGAGCGCGAGATACCCAATCTCCAGTTGGCCGGCCGCAACGGGATGCACAAGTATAACAACCAGGACCATGCGATGATGACCGGGCTGATGGCCGCTCGCAACATCATGGGCGCGTCGTATGACCTGTGGCGGGTCAATTCGGACGCGCTATATCTGGAAGAAGAGAGCGGCGCTGAACAGGGCTCGCGGATGGTCCCGCGCCGCATCGAGCCCGACGCCGAAGCGCAAGCGCGCGTGGTGATGGAGAGCATGCCCAGCCGCTGATCGGGCCGGCGACCGTTGGTCATTATTTATCTGGCTGACCGGATAACCGCCGGCTCATTAATACATCCGTATCTGCTCATAGTGTGTTGAAGGTGCCTGTCGGCTTCTATTCGACGCCTACCAGACGACGCGAGCCGCCAGCGCGTACGCGCTGGCGGCTCGCCAACTGGCTCAACTGTCAGCGGCGAGTGGCAATCCCACACGCCGCGGGCTCTCAGGCGTTGCCCACTTGCTCGGCGAGCCCGCTCACCGAGCTGTTGAGGTTATTGCCAATCAGTTGATAGCCACCGATCAGCGCAATCACGACGCAAACGAAAATGAGCGCGTACTCGCTATAGGTCTGGCCGCGATGGGCCCCGGAGACCGCCTCGCGGAGCCTAATGTATAGGCGCGTAGTCAGTTCCATTATCAGCCTCCTTCGATACCCTCGAAGCGGTCTCGCATTAACCACCACCGTGAGGGTAAATCAAAAGGCTCCCAATTTCACCTTCCCGTATCTATCTTATTGGACCTTTAGGCTCATCTGCGCGCATCTATAGCGGGAATGATTTGTTTTAAGGCGCCCCAGATGGCGTCCTTAATACAAATTTCGGCAGTTGTATCCAAATTTCGCGGTTTTTTTTGGCCTGGACGCGCTCTTTAGGATCGGCCGCAATCCTAATGCGGCCCTTTCCGGCCCAATTGTTGTCGCGCTTCGCTCCGCGCCTCCCCGCCCCCTCCTCACGCCATCGACGATCACTATCCTGATAATCGAGCGAGAAAGTGAGAAACGGATTCGTTTTTCCGCAACCTGCTGGGACGTATTCCGTTTCCTCTTGCGCGGCGACGCAGCCCATCGAGCAGCCGCCCTGCTAAACGTTATGGCCGAACAGCAGCTTACGCCTGTGCTACCTTCCCATGTAATGCGGCTTGCGCTTTTCCATGAAGGCGCGCGGGCCTTCGCGCGCGTCCTCGGTCTTGCGGATGAAGCCCTGCGCCTCGTTCTCGATCTTGAAAGCGGCCTCGAACGGCACCCCCGAGCACCTTTCGACGGTTTCCTTGATCGTGCGCACCGCCAGCGGGCCGTTTTCCGCAATCGTATGCGCCAGCTCTTCCGCCTTCGCCATCAGCTGTTCCTGCGCCACCACGTAATTGATGAGCCCCAACCGCCACGCTTCGGCGGCCGGGATGCGGTTGCCGGTCAGCAGAATCTCCATCGCCTTGCAGTACGGCATCTGGCGCACCAGCCGCACCAGCGAGCCGCCGGCCGGAATGATCGCCCACTTTACCTCCTGTAAGCCGAAGCTCGCCGACTCGGCCGCCACGCGCAGGTCGGTCGCCTGCATCAGCTCGAGCCCGCCCGCGATGCAAAAGCCATTGACCGCCGCGATCACCGGTTTGTACAGGTTCCATCCGCGCATCAGCGCCATCGCGCCGATCTTCGGATTCTCCATCATCTTGTGGTCCCACTCATCCTCGGGCTGGCGCGCGCCGGTCATCAGCGGAATCAGCCGCCCTAGGTCGGCGCCGGCTGAGAAGGCCTTGTTGCCTGCGCCGGTTATGATTGCCGCGCGCACGTCATCGTCGTCGGCCACGCGCTGCCACGCTTCGGCCATGCGCACCATGACTTCCGGGCTCATCGAGTTATGAACCTCGGGCCGGTTGATGGTTAAATAAGCTATGTGGTCGCGGATTTCGAATAATAGTGCCGGCATTGCTTGCTCCCTTCGCCTACGAATTCGATCGTCGTATCTATCTATCGGCATCCGTGGCGCCCTGACAAGCGCCGCACGGCGGTGAGCGTCTCGATGAACGGTCGCTGCCGGTCTGGGTTCTCCAATCCCGCTTACTTGCTGGTCCTGGCTTTCCTGGCTTTGATGCTGAGCGCGGCGTCCGTCTTGACGGGTTGCTCGCGCAAGGAGGCGGACGCGAACCGCCTCGCCACGATGTTGCGGATAAGGCCCGGGATGGTGGTGGCGGATGTGGGCGCGGGTTCGGGCCGGATGACGGTGGTGATGGCCAGGCTCGTGGGCCGCAAAGGACATGTCTTCTCGACCGACATTGATCCGCGGGCGCTCGGCAAGATCCGCAAGGCGGTCGCCGCGGCGCACCTCGACAACGTCACCGTGGTGCAAGCCAGTGCCAGCGATACCGGATTGTCGGCTAATTGCTGCGACGCGATTTTTCTAAGCCGCGTCTACCATCACCTGACCGACCCCGCTGACACCGGCCGCGGTCTCTTCCGGGCCATGCGTCCCGGCGGCGAACTGGCGGTGCTGGATTTCCGCCCCAGCATCCTGCTGTGGCCGTGGAAGCCCAGGGGGCTGCCGCCAAATCGTGAAGGCCACGGAATCGGCCCCGTGATCGTGGCGGGCGAAGTCAAGCACGCGGGCTTCGAGTACCTGAGCATGGAGGATCCGTGGCCGGGTAGCTGGTTCATCTCCAGCTATTGCATGCTGTTCAAGAAGCCGCCGCGGTAGGGCCGCAATTCCACTTGCGGCGCCGCGGTAGTGTTCAAGAGCGAATTACGATATGAACCGTTGACGCAATCAGTGGACTTTTAAGACGGCGAACTTTGTAAGGCGATGAACTCTGGGAGACGGACGAAATTGGCCGCCGCCGCGCTGGATGACCTGAAAATCGTCGAGTACGCCGGGATGGTCTCGGGGCCGATGTGCGGCAAGCTGTTCGCTGACATGGGCGCCGAGGTAATCAAGATCGAACCGCCCGGCGTTGGCGACGAGGCGCGCAGCCATCCGCCGTTCCCCGCCGACCTGCCGCATCCGGAGAAGAGCGGACTTTATCTCTACCTCAACACCAGCAAGAAAAGCCTGACGCTCGACCCCGCGGCGCCGCGCGGCGCTGAAATCTTCAAGCGCCTGGTGCGCGACGCCGACATCCTGCTCGAGAACCATCCGCCCGGCCACATGCACCGCCTCGGGCTCGGCTACGAGGTCCTGCACGCGCTCAACCCGCGCTTGATCGTCACCTCGGTGACGCCGTTTGGCCAAAGCGGCCCCTATGCGGGATGGAAAGGCACGGACCTTATCGAATGGGCGATGAGCCTGACCGGCTACAACACGCCGACGCTGGTCAACGACCCCGCGGCCGAGAATCCGCTGCGCGCGCCGGGCCGCCAGGCCGATATGATGGGCGCGACGACGGCGGCGGCGGCGACGATGATGGCGTTGTTCCACCGCGAGGCGACCGGCCTCGGCCAATGGGTCGACGTCGGGTGCTGGCAGGCGGTGGTCAACACCGCGAAGATCGAAATGGCCGTCTACAGTTACGCCGGGATGCCGTACAGCCGGCTGCGCGCCAATACCAAGGCGGGGCTGGAGCCGTCGCGATGCCGCGACGGCTACGTCTACGTCTTGTGGGTGGTGGACTCGCACTTCGAGGCGCTCAAGGAACTGCTCGGCCATCCCGCGGCCTTGGAAGCCGATCTGTTCAATGACACCGCGCAGCGCGCCGAGTACGACGACGCCCTGCGTCCGCTGATCCAGCAGGAACTTCTGAAGTACGATATGGACTGGCTGGTGCGCGAGGGACAGAAAATCGGACTGCCGATCGGCCCGGTGCTGACCGTCGCCCAGGCCGCCGAACATCCGCACCTGCGGGCGCGCGGCGCCTTCGTCGAGATCGACCATCCGGTGGCCGGGCGTTTCCGGTATCCGGGACCGCTGGTGCGGCTGACCGCGACGCCGCCCACCGCGCGCCGCGCGCCGCTGCTCGGCGAGCATAACGAGGACATCCTATGCGGGCGGCTCGGCTGCTCGCGCGAGGAATTCGCGGGACTTCGCGCCGCCGGCGTGATTTGACCGGGAGAGACAGTGATGGCGCGTTTGCCGCTGGAAGGAATCCGGGTCACCGACTTCAGCTGGATCATCAATGGGCCGCAAATCGGGTTGTGGCTGGCGGCAATGGGCGCCGAGGTCATCAAGATCGAATCGCAGGTCTATCTCGATTTCTCGCGGCTCAATCCGGCCTTCAGGGCGGACGGCAATTCCAGCGTGAACAGCAACGGTGTCTACCACACGCTCAATTACGGCAAGAAATCGATCAACCTCAACCTCAAGACGCCGCGCGGCAAAGAACTCGCTTACGAACTCATCAAGCGCAGCGACTTCGTGCTGGAATGCTATCCGACGCCGCTCTCGCGCCGCCTCGGGCTCAGTTACGAGGAACTGCGCGCGCTAAAGCGCGACATCATCCTGATCTCAGTCTCGCTGCTGGGCAAAACCGGAACCGAGCCCGCCGATTGGGTCGGATGGGGTCCTATGGCCTGCTCGTTCGTCGGCACCTTCGACGCGCAGGGCTACCCGGGCGGCCCGCCGCGCCATACCGGCGGCACCTGGCCCGACTACGCGATCGGCACCGCGGTGGTCTTTCACCTGCTCGCCGCGCTGCGCCATCGCAACCGTACCGGCGAGGGCCAGTGGCTCGACGCCAGCATGGGCGAGACCGTAATCGGCGAGACGCCCGAATGGTACATGGACTACTTCATGAACGGGCGCGACCGCCGGCAATGGGCCAACCGCGACGACGTGATGGCGCCGCACAATACCTATCCGTGCGCGGGCGACGACAAGTGGATAGCCATTGCGGTGGGCAATGACGCTGAATGGCGCGCGCTGTGCGCGGTAATGGGTAATCCCGAATGGACGCGTGACGCGAAATTCGCCGGCCAGTCCGCCCGCTGGCAAAACAGCGATGCGCTCGACGCCCACCTGCGCGAATGGACGCGCGGCCAGCAGCATATCGAACTGGCCGAGCGCCTCCAGCGCGCCGGCGTGCCGGCCGGGCCGGTGCTCGACAGCGTCGAGCTTCACCAGGACCGCCATCTGTGGGAATGGGGCTACTGGTGGGAGCTCGACCATCACGAGGCCGGCAAGCGCGTGCTGCCGGGAATTCCAGCCAGGCTCGGCAATGTGCCCCGGTTCAATTACAGCCCGCCGCCGGATCTGGGGCAGCATAACTTCGAGGTCTTCAACGGCATTCTGGGACTGTCGAAGGAAGAGATCGCCGCGCTCACCGAATCGAAGGTTATCTACTGAGCCGCGCGTTGGCGTTCATGTGCGCCACCCCGATTGTGAAGATTGCGCTAGCATGCTCGCGCGGGATCGTGGTATGGAAATTCCGCACGGCGCACTCGGAGTCAGCCGACAGTTGAGAACCGCCGGGGCGCGAGTGTTGGTGAAATAAATGGACTCATTGAAAGACAAGGGATGTATCGTTGGCGTGGGCGAGAGCGCGTTCACCCGCGGCTCGGGCAAGACCGAATTGCGACTGATGCTCGAGGCGTCGGCCAAAGCGCTCGACGACGCCGGGCTCAAGCCGCACGACATCGACGGCATCGTCGGGCCGCCGCTCGGCGCCTCCGCCGAACATTTCGCGGCCAACCTGGGGATCGAGGATCTGCGCTACTCCACTTACGTGGAAATGGGCGGCGCGAGCCCGGTGGTCGCGCTGCAAAGCGCCGCGATGGCGATCGCCTTCGGAGTCGCCAATTGCGTGCTGGTGCCGTGCGGCTGGAACGGCTACTCGGTGATGCGCGTGAGCGCGGGCGGGCAGGGCGGCAGCGGCGCGACGCCGCCGGGGCCGCTGGCCGGAACCATCGGCGCGTACTATTTGCCCTACGGCGCGGTCGCGCCCGTGCAATGGTATGCGTGGCTGGCGACGCGCCATATGAAACTCTACGGCACGCCGTTCGAAACGATGGGCACGATCGCGGTCACGGCGCGCAAGCACGCCCAGCTCAATCCGCAGGCCTACATGCGCGGCCGCCCGCTCACGATGGACGATTATCTCAAGTCGCGATGGGTCTCGTATCCGTTCCGGCTGTTCGACTGCTGCCTGGAAACCGACGCCGCCGGCGCCGTGATCGTGACCTCGCCCGAGCGCGCGCGCGACCTGCGCCGCCCGCCGGTCTACATCTCCGGCGTCGCCGAGGGCCATCCGTATCCCGCCGACGACATTCCGGCGCGTCCCGACCCGTTCGTGATCGGGCTGACCTTCGCCGCGCCCAAGGCGTTGCGGATGGCCGGCGTGACCCTCAAGGACCTCGACTTCGCCGAAATCTATGACTGTTTCACCTATGTGGTGATGCTGCAGATGGAGGCGTTGGGGTTCTGCAAGCGCGGCGAGATCAAGGACTTCATCACGCCCGAGCGGATCGGGCTGGGCGGCGAGCTGCCGATGAACACGCACGGCGGGCTCCATTCCGAGGCCCACGTTTGGGGCATCAACCATATCGTCGAGGCCACGCGCCAGTTGCGCCACGAATGCGGTGAGCGCCAGGTCAAGGACGCCGAGGTTGGGCTGGTCACCGGATGGGGCGACTTTGGCGACGGCGGGTTGGCAATCCTGAGGAGGTAGCGATGGCGGCCGGGACGCAAGGCGAATACAAGCTGCCGCTGCCGCGGATGCGCGGGTCGGCGGTGGAGTTCTACAAGTTCTGCAAGGCGCACGAGCTGCGCTTCCAGCGCTGCACCGATTGCGCGGCGTGGCGGCATATCCCGCGCGACATGTGCGCGAAGTGCGGGTCGTTCAATTTCGAGTGGGCGCGATCATCGGGCAAGGGCACGCTGTTCTCGTGGACCACGGTGTCACAGCCGGCGCTGCCGCAGTTCGCGCCGCTGGTGCCGTTCTCGCCGGCGGTCATCGAACTCGAGGAGGGCGTGCGGATGCTCTCCTGGGTGGTCGACGTCAAGCCCGACGAGCTGGCGCTCGGGATGCCGGTCGAAGTGGTGTTCGACGACGTGACGCCCGAGGTGACGCTGCCGAAGTTCCGCCGCAGGCGTTAAGCGGCGTTAATGGCGTTGCGCCGCGCGCGCTGAGCGCCGCGGCGGCCGCGGCCCTTCAAACCTCGACGTTCGGGTTGCGCGTCAAAAACCTGCCGCAGTCAACGAAACCGCGTATAATCCGGTAAGCGCCGCCGGCGTCGTGGCGTTGTGGGTGAAGGCCGGCCGGGGCTCAAGCCTAACGCATTATCGCATTGAGGCCGCTCAGAGTCGTATACCTGGTCAAGTCCTGATACTGCTGGGGAGCTTGCTCGTTTATGTAAAGCGGCCGGCCCATTCCGGGATCGCTGAAAATGGTTGTGTGATTATTCTGGATGTCCCAGAGCGCTTCGACCGCCGAACCGGAGCTATTCACGGGGCCGAGGCCCGGAACGTCCATGGTTCTAAAAAAGACCCCGTAGAATTTCCAGGGTTTCAGGTTGGCGTCGTAGAGGTCCTCCCATAACGGCGACGAGAACGCCTTGTCCACGTACATTACGCGTTTGCCGTAACAGTAGCCGGCAGCCTTCGCGGGTATCTTGCTGGCGCTGATCACGTATACCTCCCTGACTTGCCATCGTCCCCACGACGGCTTTGGCCATCCCAGGGGCATGTAGTATCCACCGGGGAATCTGGTATCCGGAAGCTGGGCGTCGACCAGCGCCAAAATCCTTTTTTCGCCGAGGTAATCGACTTTCATCTCGGTCAGATCGGCATTGAATCCGAAACGGTAATCGTCCGCGGTGAAATCGGTGCCTGAGTACGGGGTGCAGCGCGCGGTCGCCGAGATGGGCTGGGCGCGCCGCAGCGAAGGAATAAAAACATAGACGGCCTGGGGCTTGCTCAGGTCGGCGTATGATATAACCAAGTCCGCAGTATATTTCTGATTTTCGGGCTCGAGCGTCATTATCCATTCGGTATAAAACTTGTCGCCCGCGCCAGCGATATGGGAGGAAACTCCCGGATCGGTATTGTAGCTTAGCTGCCGACCGACGATTTGGTCAGCGGTGCAGTTGATGTTGCCAAGGCTGTTCTGCATACAGCCGGTTCCGTAGGTGTCGGCGAACAGGTGCGTCAGATAGCGGTACCATACGTTCGCCAGGATTTTCCATCCCTGCCGCGGCGCGCGCGGATTTGGAAAGGGTTGGCCGCCCGCGTAGCCTTGCAGGTTGGTCCCGCCGTCGGGAAGTTCCACGATTTT
>JAKAVN010000001.1 GCA_021827495.1 Deltaproteobacteria bacterium
CCACGTCTGATAGCGAGGTTGAGGAGTTTCTCAACACCCTGCTAAGGTATCGGGAATGCGGCACCCCAGGGCGAAATTGTCAGCTATCAATCGATGCGCGCGAGGCGTTCAGCGCTGCACGACTTCCCTGATGCCGGCCTGGATTTCCTGTAGGGTGGCGCCGGGGCGGAAGATTCGTTTGACGCCGAGTTGCCTCAGGGACGTTTCGTCCTCCGGCGGCACCAGGCCGCCAATCACGACCGGGATGTCGCCCGCGCCCTTCTCGCGCATCAGGTTCAGCAGATTGGGCAGGTAGTACAGATACTCACCCGAGAGCACGCTCAGCCCAATGGCGTCGACGGCCTCGTCGATCGCCGCGCGCACGATACCCTCGGGGACGTTGAAGTTGCCCAGGTAGATGACCTCCATGCCCGCCCGCAGCAACTCTTGGGCGACGAATTTCACGCCGCGGTCGTGCGCATCGAGACCTATTTTGGACAGCAGAACTCTTATTTTGCGCTGCTCAGGGGCTCCCATCACGCCTCACGAAAAAGTCCAGGGACATTGGATCATTTCAAACGGGTCGTAGTGCTGGCCGTAAGCGACGCGCATCGCGCCGACGATTTCGCCAACAGTCGCCGCCGCGCCGGTCGCCGTCAGAATATACGGCAGCAGATTTTCGCTTTTGCCTTTGGCCGCGTCATGGAGTGCGCGCAGCGTTGCGCTCACGGGTCCGCGGTCGCGCTCCTGCTTGAAGCGCCGGACGCGCTCCGCCTGTTCAGCGCATGGTTGCAGATGGACGCTTTTAATCGGCACGAGTTTGTCGTATTCGCCCGGAGTCTTGAAGACATTAACCCCGACCACCTGCTTGCGCCCCGCGTCGATCGCCGCCTGAAGCTGTTCGCTGCCCTGGTTAAGCCGGCTGGCGAACCATCCGCTTTCGGCGATCCGCACCATCCCGCCCCGCGCGTTGACCTCATGGAGGAGCTTCAAAATCTCCTGTTCGATGCGGTCGGTGAGCGATTCGAAGAAGTAGGCGCCGCCGAGCGGATCGACGGTGTTGGTGACCCCGGTTTCCGCAGCGAGAATCTGCTGGGTCTTGAGCGCGACCGTAGCCGCCTCCTCGGAGGGAAGCGCGAGGCCCTCGTCGTAACAGGACAGATCCAGCGCCTGGACGCCGCCTAGAATCGCCGCCAGCGCCTCGTAGGCGCCGCGCACGATATTGTTGACCGGCTCCTGGCTGGTGAGTGACGAGCCGCAGGTGTGCGCGGCAAGCTTCAACGCCATGGTGCGGTCCTTGCGCGCGCCGTAACGTTCCTTGAGCGCGCGCGCCCAGATTCGCCGGGCCGCGCGAAATTTGGCCGCCTCCTCGAAAATATCTATGTGGACTCCACAGATGAGCGGGATTCGATGCGCGAAATCGTCGACGCTGAGGCCGCGCCGGAGCAGTTCGTCGATGTAGGTGAAGGCGATCGCGAGCGCGAAACCCATCTCCTCGATCGCGTTGATTCCCGACTCCCGCAAGTCGTAAGCGTTCACGGTAAGCGGATGCCAGTTGGGCAGCTCGCGCACGCTGAACTCGACCGTGTCGATGCAAAGGCGCAGCGCCAGGTCCAACGCGGTGCCGGCGTCATAGCAGCAGAAGCGCGCCTGTATCGGGTCGTTCTGAATCGAACCGCGGATTTTTTCCTTCGGAACCTCCCGTCGCTGCGCCGCCAGAACGTACTGCGCCATCGTCACCGCGGCCGCGGTGCCCGGGATCGAAAACGACGCCGTAGCGGTATCCAGCGCCAGCCCGTCGAACAAGGCTTCCATATCGGCCAGCGAGCTGAGCGGCACTCCCTGCGCGCCGACCGACGCCTGGGCCATCGGATGGTCGCCATCGATACCAAGCTGGGTCGGCATGTCAGGCACCAGGGCGAATCCCGTCTGGCCCCGCGCGCTGAGATACTTGAGGCGTTCGTTGGAAGCCTGTGGCGAGGTCAGCCCGGTCAGATTGCGCGTTATCCACGGCTTGTCGCGGTACGCGCCGGGAAAGATGCCGCGGGTAAACGGATACGCGCCGGGGTGGCCGAGCTTGTCGCGGAAATCCGCTGGCGCGCCATCCGACGGCTCGTAAACCCGCTCCACCGGCAGGCCCGACCAAGTGCTAAATATGTCGTCGCGCATCTTCGGCATCCAGGTGGTTGTCACGGACGAATTTTATCCGGATTTCCATTTTGAGCGCTCGGATCAGAATTCGTATAGGCCGAGCCTGCCCCGCAGTGCAAGGATTTGGACTTTTTCGTCGGCGCGAGCTGAAGGTGGCCCACGAAAGCAGCCGATTCCATCATTGCGGCCCTGCCGCGACCCAGCTCCGGCCCACAGGGGTTCGCGGTTCCTGGACCGCGGCGGTGGTCGATGCCGTCAGCGAACGCGCCGCTCTTTTTGCTGGCGTGCCGCGCGGAGTAAGCTTTGCTTTGCGCCATGGCCGCCACCGCCACTCACCACGCCGTCACCCATGCCATCATCGGCACGGCCGGCCATATCGATCACGGCAAGACCGCGCTGATCAAGGCGCTCACGGGGCAGGACACCGACCGTCTCAAGGAAGAAAAAGAGCGCGGAATTTCGATCGACCTGGGCTTCGCCTACTTCACCCTGCCCGACGGCACGCGGGCCGGCGTGGTCGACGTTCCCGGCCACGAGCGGTTCATCCGCAACATGCTGGCTGGCGCCCACGGCATCGACCTGGTGCTGTTCACGGTCGCCGCCGACGACGGAGTGATGCCGCAGAGCGAGGAACATCTCGACATCCTTCATCTGCTCGGCATCAACCGGGGCATCTTCGTTATCACCAAGGCCGACCTCGCCGACGCGGCGCGCCTGAACGAAGTTCGCGACGAGATCGAACTGCTGGCCGACGGCACGCGGCTTGTTGGCGCGCCGATCATCGCGGTTTCATCGGTCACCGGCGCGGGGCTGGACGAATTGCGCGCGGCGATCGCGCGCCAGCTCGAAGGCTTCGAGGCGCGCCGGCCGACCGGGCTGTTCCGTCTGCCGCTCGATCGCGCCTTCATCATCAAGGGCCACGGCACGGTGGTAACCGGCACCGCGATGGGCGCCGAGGTGCGCGTCGGCCAGAAGCTGCGCGTGCTGCCAGCGGGCGGCGAAGTCCGGGTGCGCTCGATTCAGGTTCATTCCGAACCGGTCGAGCGCGCGGGGCTATGCCAGCGCGTCGCGCTCAACTTAAGCGGCGCCGAGCGGCTGCAGCTCAAGCGCGGCGATGTGGTGGCCGACGAGCGGCTCGATTTGACCACCACGCGGCTCGACGCGCGGCTGGAGATTCGGCCCGCCGCCAAGCGCCCGCTCAAGAACAACGACCGCGTGCGCCTGTTCAGCGGCACTGCCGAGACCATTGGCCGCGCGATCGTGCTCGAGGCGCCGGGCGAAATCGCGCCCCAGCGGAGCGCGTTCGTGCAGCTCGTGCTGAACGAGCCGATGGTCGCGCTGGCGGGCGACCGCTTCGTCCTCCGCGACGAGACCAGCCGGCGCACGCTCGGCGGCGGCGTCGTGCTCAATCCGCTCGGGCGGCGCGTGCGCAAACCGCTGGCGGCCTACCTGAAACATCTCGCCGCGCTGGAGGGGGCGCTCGCGCCCGCCACCCTCGAAGCGCTGCTCGATTTGCAGGAGGCCTTCGCCGCCACCGCGGCGCGGGTCGCGCAATTGCTCAACGCCCCCGCGCGCGAAGTCGACGAGGCGCTCAAGGACCGCCGCTTCGTCAAGCTCTCGCTCGGCGACGAAGAGGGCTACACCACTGCGGGCAAATGGGAGGAGCTCAAGCGCTTCGCGATAGCCGCGCTCACGGCGCATCATCAGGCCGAGCCGCTTTCGCCGGGACTCGAGATGGAGGCGCTGCGCGAGCGGCTGCCGTACGCGGTCAGCGCGCGCGCCTTTCGCGCGCTGGTCGATCGGTTGGGGCGCGAGTCCGACCTCGTGCGCGAGGAAAGCGTGCTCCGGCTCAAAGCGCATCGCGTCAAGCTCGGCGGCGACGAGGGCCGCCTCGGTGAACGGCTCACGCAGGCGCTTAAAGCCGCGCAGTTTCATCCGCCCGACCTCAAGCAGCTCGCCGACGAACTCAAGCTGCCGCCCGCCGAGCTCGCACGGCTGCGCACGCTGCTCGCCGCGCTCGAGCGCGACGGGCGCGTGGTGAAAATCGCGACCGATCTGTATTTCAGCCGCGAGGCGATGGAAGCCGCGCGCCAGCGCCTGCTCGACTATCTGAAAACCGCCCCCGAGATAACCGCCGCGGCCTTTCGCGACCTGCTCGGCGCCTCGCGCAAGTTCGCGATCGCGCTGCTGGATTATTTCGACCATGCCGGCGTGACCACACGGGTCGGCGACGCCCGCCGCCTGCGCGCGCGCCCATGATACGTCAGCCAGAGGCTCCCGCTAGCCCAATTTATGAGGACCGGATTGCGCCGGATTGCGGCCGGGTTCAGGCCGAGGCGACGCGGGCGGCCTTGCCCGAGAGCTCGCGCAGGTAATAGAGTCGCGCGCGGCGGACGCGGCCGCGGCTCAGCACTTGGATCTTTTCGAGCCGCGGCGAATGCAGCGGGAAGATGCGCTCGACGCCGATGCCGTAGGAGACCTTGCGCACGGTGAAGGCGGCGCGGTTGCCCCCGCGGTTCATCTTGATCACGACGCCCTCGAAGGACTGGATGCGCTCTTTTTCGCCCTCGACCACCTTGACCTGCAGGCGCAGCGTGTCGCCGACGCGGAAGTCGGGGAGGTCCTTGCGCAGTTCGCGCTCTTCGAGTTTGCGGATGGTTGCATTCATGAGAGCCGGTTTCCTTGAAGTCAGGCACAAAGCCTACCGGAACGGCTGCCTGGACTCAATCTCCCTAACAGGGTTGGTCGGCTGTGGAGCCGTCGAACGAATTGCCTGTGCGAGCTCCTTTCCAAAACAAGAAGCCGCGACGCCCCCGGGCGCCGCGGCTTCGGCAAAGCGGCGAGATGTCCCTCCCGGTCAGGGCAACTTTATAGTGCCGATAACGCTGCCAAGAATAGCGACGTTGGCGTCTCTGCTGCCGGTGACGCTTCCTGAACCGGTGGCATGGTGGAATATTCCCTTCGAGTTAACCCCGTCGATGAAATAGACCGCGTTCACGGCATTGGCGGTTGCAGTTGTGATGGTGGTGGCCGGCGTCGCACAAAGGGTTCCATTGAAATTGAGCACGATCTTGTTTGCAGGGGTGGCCTTCGATACCAGCGTCGCGGTTCCGAAGACCTCGAGGCAGTCGCCGACACTTACAGAAGTATCAGTTGCGACCGTTGCGGTGTAGGTTATGGCGCCCCCCCATCGCGCCACACGTGCCATGACCTGATATCGGCGTGCAAGCGCAGGAGTCGCCGCCAGGGCAAAGGGTCGAGCAGTCGGGCGTGATCGCAGGCTCGGATCCCTGGCCAAACGCGCGGAAACTGGCGGCGGGCGCCGCAGAAGCGGCTGTTGGAGCGACAGCGAGCGCCAGCATCGCGGCGGCGACCATGAACAATGCGCAGCGGGTGTAGCGAACCGTTACTGATCCCATCGTTATCCCCCTCTCAAAAGAGCGTTTTGGTCTCAAACGCTAAAATTATGCTGCGTGACGTTACAGGGCCGCCGATTTTAGCGCAAGACTGGCAAAGGCACTTATGTCGCTCCGGGATTCTTCATATCGGCCGGCCGAAGGGCTCCGATGCGACGGATGCGCTGTCATCGTCCCTGGGCTTTGTGGTGGTCCAAGCGGGCTAAAATTAGCCGGCTTCCCTGCGCTGTCGAGTTCATTTTAACCCGATATTTTCTCAACCGTTGCCGATTGCGCTCCGCGCAGTAGTGGCTCCGAATTAATATATGTCTGACGTCTCGGTGATGGCCGCCCTCACCTCCGCGCAGTCTCACGGCGGAACCCGACGCCTTGTTTAGCGAAAGGTTGTACATTGCTCGGGCGCGCGCATCTAATCTCTCGCACACTGTCTGCCGCAACTGCGGGCAGCGCGGCGCGGCTGATGCGCTGGCGCGTCCGCGCGCTGGCCGCTTTGCTTGCCGCGATGGCCGCCGCCACGCCCGGCCCGGCGCGCGCGATGAACGCGTGCGCCAATCCGATCACCGCCTGCCCATGCGCGATCAAGTCGGCTGGCGACTACACGATCTCCGGCCCGGGTCTGATCGCGACGCCGCCCGGCGATTGCATCCGCGTCACCGTCCCCGGTGTCACCCTCGACCTGGCGAGCACGATTATTTCTTCGTCTCCGTCCGCCACGGCCAGCGTCGGCGTTCATGTGCTCGTGGGCGCGGTGGGCGCGGTCATAGAGGGCGCCTTGAATGCGCCGGCGACGATCACGGGCTTCACAACCGGAATCGAGGTCGACGCGCCGAGCGTGACGCTCGAGAACCTGGTCGCGCAAAGCAACAACATCGGCATCCAGATCAATGCCGGCGCGGCTTACGGCAGCGCGCTTGCCGTGCGCGACAGCTTGCGCACCGGCATCCTGATCAATAGTCCGCACCCCGGTCCCTACCTGAGCGGGGTCAGCGTGGACAGCACGTTGGGCTTTGCCGGAATCGAGCTCAACGGTGTGCAGGGGGCGTTTCTCACCAACGTGACCGTCACGGCCAGCAACACGTACGGCGTGTGGCTGCGAGCCTCTTCGCGCAACGTGATCGCCAATTTCGCCGTCTCGCAAAACACCAACGGCGGGATTTACCTCGGATGCTTCCGCAGCGGCGGCCTGCTGGGCAAGCGCTGCGACACTATCCCGCCGACGCCGCCCAGCAACGGCAATATCCTGACTTCAGTCGGCGATCCCAGCACCGCCGACGGGCCGGCCCAACCTGATCAGGCCTACGGGGTTGCGATTGCGGACGGCAACGTGGGCAACCGCATCGTTGGCGTCGAAGGTTCGGGCAACGGCAGATTCGACGCGATCGACGGCAACCCCAATTGCGCCACCAATCTGTGGACCGCGAATCAGTTCGCCACCGTGAACCCGGCCGCCGCCGGCTGTATCCATTAGCTGCCGGCACCGCCGCGAACGCGGTTGCCGTGCGAAGAACCGTCGTAAGCTGCGCGGGCGCGCTAGCCGGCGGTTGGTGAGGGTGGCCCGGCCACCGCGCGCTGGATGCGGCGGCGGCGGTTGATCAAAAGCCCGCTCACCAAAAGCGTCGTGCCAAGCACCGAGACCAGCACGCCGAGCGGCGCGCCCAGCGTCGCCTGCGTGCTCGCCGTGTTGATCACCAGGTCGGTCCCGAAGGTCAGCAGGATCGCGCCAATCAGTATCATCAGATCGGCTGCCAGACTCATCGCTTGATTCGCTCCCCTCCTACTCCTCAAGGGCCGGATGGCGCGCCACGCGGCCGTCGTTCGGTATGTATGCCGCCGCTTAGTGGCCGCGCAAGCGGTCGAGAATGATGCTCGCGGCGGCGCGCACCGAGAGATGATTGTAGTCTCCCGCCCCGCGAATCGCCTCCAGTGCGAGGTCGCTCCGCTCGCGCGCCGCCGGCGCGAGCCCAAAGCCGGTGCCGATCATGATCAGCATCGGTGCCGCGCCCGCCGCCGCCATCCGCTCGCGCATCGCGGCGAAGCTTACTCCGTGTTCTTCGCGTGCCGAAGTATGAACGATCGCCGGCCGGCGGCCCGCGGCGCGCTGGGCCGCGGCAATCGCCGCGTCGAGGTCTGGCACGACTTCGATCAGATCGAGCGCCTCGACCCGGCGCGAGTCGAAGCCGCGGCCGTAGCCGATACGCCAGTGGTCGATCACGCTGCGGGCGAACTCGCGCTGCTCGACCACCGGATGGACCACGTAGACCGCGCGCACGCCGTAGGTGCGCGCGGAGCGGGCGAGGTCGTGAAGATCGAGCGAGGTGATGGCCGAGGTGATGACGCGGCCGTTGCGGTCCACGACCGGATGATGGACGAGGGCGAGGAAAAGCTCAGCCAAGGTGCGGGCCACGGATGCGTTAGGGGCGGCGGCGCTTGAGCAGGTCGGGGCGCCGGCGCGCGGTGCGCTTGAGCGCCTCGGCCTTGCGCCACGCATGGATTTTCTGATGGTCGCCGCTCAGCAGCACCTCGGGCACCCGCATCCCGCGGAACTCCTCGGGGCGCGTGTAATGCGGATACTCGAGCAGGCCATCGGCGAACGATTCCTCGCTGAGCGACTGGGGATTGCCGAGCACGCCCGGCACCAGCCGCGCGACCGCCTCGATCAGCATCATCGCGGGCAGTTCGCCGCCGCTCAGCACGTAATCGCCGATCGAGATTTCCTGGTCGGCCTGCGTGCGCACGCGCTCATCGACGCCTTCGTAGCGCCCCGCGACCAGCAGCAGCCCGGGCCGCCGCGCACTGAGTTCGCGCACCATAGACTGCTCGAGCGGCTCGCCCTGCGGCGTCAGCAGCACCCGCCACAGACCCGGATGCGCGCCGAGCACGCCCTCGATCGCGGCGAACAGCGGTTCCGGCCGCAGCAGCATCCCGCTGCCGCCGCCATAGGGCGTGTCGTCGACCTGGCGGTAATTGCCCAGCCCATGCTCGCGCAAGGCGTGCGCCTCGATCTTGATCAGGCCCGCCTTAAGCGCCCGCCCGACCATCCCCGGCCAGTTGGCGGCGGCAAAGAGCTCGGGGAAGAGCGTGATGACGTGGAATTCCATCGTTGGCGAATCCGGCGCCGAACCTAGTCCAACAGCCCCGGTACCGCTTCGATCGTAACCCGCCGCGCCCCCAGATCCATCGCCTTGACCACGTCGGCGATGACCGGCACCAGCACCTCGCGCGCGCCGTCGCGCACCACCCAAACGTCATGTGCGCCGGTGGACATGATGTCCTCGATGGTGCCGAGGCGCCGCCCGTCGGTCAGCATCACTTCCGCGCCGACGACCTGAAAGTAGTAGAATTCGCCTTGCTTAAGCGGCGGCAGATCGGCCGCGGCGGCCATCACGGCGCATCCGCGCAGCGCCTCGGCCGCGCTGACGTCGCCGATGCCCTCGACGATGACTCTTTGATAGCCGGCGCCGAGCGCGTTGGTGCCCAGCAGCTTGAATTCGCGCCGGCCGGCCGCGGTCGCGACGAACAGCCGCTCAAGCGTGCCCAGCGTGGCGGAGCGGGGATCGTCGGTGCGCACGCGCAGCGCGCCGCGCAGGCCATGGCTCCCGGCGATATAGCCGATACGCAGCAGGCCGTCGGCGTCTGGGGCGCAAAGCGCACGCGGCCTCGCGCCCGCCGCCGCCGAGCGCCGGTCGTTTAGCGAACGCGCTCGGCGAAGGGCCATCGACCGCTTACTTGTCTTCGATGATTTCGAGCACAACCTTGCGATTGGTCCGCGAGGCGACCGCGTTGAGAATAGTGCGGATCGACTTGGCGGTCCGCCCCTGCTTGCCTATCACTCGGCCCAGATCTTCCTTCGCCACCCGCAACTCAAGCACCGACGCGGTCTCACCCTGGGTTTCCTTGACTTCGACCGCGTCAGGATTGTTGACCAACTGCTCCGCCAGGAACTGTACAAGCTCCTTCATGGCTGGCTCCTAGAGTGGGTCGTTTAGGCAGTACTGGATCCTTGGGCGATAAGCTTCCTTACCGTCGGCGAGGGGACGGCGCCGGAGCCAAGCCAGCGCTGCGCTTGCTCCTTGCGCAGTTGGACCTTAGGCGGATCGAAGGCCGGATCGTAGGTCCCGATCTGGGCGACGCAGCGGCCGTCGCGTGGCGAGCGGCTGTCGGCGACCACGATGCGGTAGAAAGGCTTTTTGCGGCTGCCGTGGCGGCGCAGCCGGATGACAAGTGCCATAAGCGATAAACTCTCCTCATTACGTATTCTAGCTCCCAAGCCCCAGCCCGCGCATCATCCCCCGGCCCGTTCCACGGGTAATCTTTTTCATCATTTTGCGGGTCTGCTCGAACTGCTTGACGAAGCGGTTGACTTCCTGGACCGAGGTCCCGCTGCCGGTCGCGATGCGCGCGCGGCGCCGCCCGTTGAGGATCAGATGGTTGTTGCGCTCCTGGAGCGTCATCGAGTCGATGATCGCCTGGATGCGGACCAGCTCGCGCTTGGCCTGTTCGGAGTCGGCCTGCCCGGCGATCTTCTTGAGCCCCGGAATCATCCCCAACAACTCGCCCAACGAGCCCATCTTGCGCAGCGTGCGCAGTTGCTCGGCAAAGTCGGTGATGGTGAATTCGTTTTTCTTGAACTTGCGCTCGAGTTCCTTGGCCTTGGCCTGATCGTAATTCTGTTGCGCCTTTTCGATCAGGCTCAGCACGTCGCCCATCCCGAGAATGCGCGAGGCCAGGCGGTCGGGATGGAAAACCTCGAGCGCCGCCAGCTTCTCCCCGGTTCCGGCGAACAGGATCGGCGCGCCGGTGACCGCACGCACCGAGAGCGCCGCGCCGCCCCGTGCGTCGCTGTCGAGCTTGGTCAGGATCAGGCCCGAAATGGTCAGCCGCTCATGAAAGCCCTGCGCGACGTTGACCGCGTCCTGGCCGGTCATCGCGTCGGCAACCAGCAGGATGTGATGGGGTTGGACGGCGGCGCGCAGGCGCCCCAGCTCGTCCATCAGATCCTCGTCGATCTGCAGCCGCCCGGCGGTGTCGAAGATGATCGCGTCGTAGCCGGCGGTCTCGCTGCGCGCCAGCGCGCGGCTGGCGATCTCGATCGGGTCCTCGGTCTCGCGCGTCTCCAGCACCGGCACGCCGATTTGCCCGCCGAGCACGCGCAACTGCTCCATCGCGGCCGGCCGCCGGACGTCGGTCGAGACCAGCAGCGGATGGCGCTTGCGCTCCTCCTTGAGCAGGCGCGCCAGCTTCGCCGCCGACGTCGTTTTGCCCGAGCCCTGCAGCCCGACCAGCAGGATCTTGACCGGCGGCTTGACCTTGAGGTCCAGCTCGCGGGCGCTGCCCCCCATCATTTCGCGCAGCTCGACCGCGACGAAGCGGATGAAGTGCTGCTCGGGCGTCAGCGAAGCCAGTACTTCCTGGCCGAGCGCCTTGTGCTTGACGTGCTCGATGAAGTCGCGCACGACCCGCAGATTGACGTCGGCTTCGAGCAGCGCGAGACGGACCTCGCGCAGCGCCTCTTCGATATTGCGCTCGGTGACCCGGCCTTGGCCCTTGAGCCTTTTGAAAACGCCTTCGAGGCGGTCGCTTAGCGTGTCAAACATGGAGAAAAATGACGAGGTGCCGTTGGCGGAGTTGGATTCGTGGCGACTGTTGGATCCAGACAGAGGAAGTTAAGCCACCGGCCCGGTTAAGTCAACGAAAGCGCCAAAAACGCAGCTTCGCGCGGACTTTTATAGCGCGGACCGACTGAACATCGCGTCCGTGGCTAGGCCGGCCGAGCAGGCGCTGGCGGCCGGTGACCGGCTCAGTTGGCCTGCTCCCAGTTGCTGCCGCCGTCGAAAGTGCTGTAGGTCACGCCGCCGGCGGTAAAGATGGTGGCCACGTCCTTGCTGGCGGCGGTGATTCCGACCACGTCGGCAGTAGTGGGCGATTTAACCTGCTCCCAGTGCACGCCGTCGATGGTCAGCAGGATGGCGCCGCGGCGGCCGACCGCCCAGCATACCGTGTCCGACGGCGCCATGCCGGCCAGCAGATCGGCCCGTACGCCAGTGGGTTGCGGCGTCCAGATCCTGCGATCACTGGTGCGATAAATTACTCCGGAATTCTGGAGCGACCAGTAAACCGAATGGTCCGCCGGCGAGACCAGGATCGAGCGCGGCGGAACCGGTATGCCGGGTGCGATCGCCACGACGGCGGGCACACTTGGAACGGGGCTGGCCGCCATCGCGATCGCGTTAGTGGCACCGGAAGGGGCTGCGGGCGGTGCGATAGCGCGGGCTCCGCCGCCGGCGGCCGGGCCGGCCGCGCCGCGCCGCGCTTGGAGCGCGCCGGCGGCTATCTGCTGACGCATCGGAACCGCTGCCTCCGACCGGCGAACGGTTGTGACGGACGAAGCCATAGCGGGTTTCGGTTGCGCCTGGTCCAACCGCCGCTTCAGATTCGCGTCTCGGCGCGCCCGCGCGGCCTCCAGCGCGATTTCCGCCTTCAGCTTCTTTTCCGCGAGTTGCGCTTGCCGCTGCGCCCTGGACGGCGGCGCTGTCGCGCCGGCGCTCGCGCCTGCTGCGCTAGCGCTCCCTGACTTGCCAGAGCGCCTGCCGGTCGCGATTTCCGATGTCTTAGCTGGCGCTTGGGCCAGCGTCCCTCGTTGGAATTGTTCCAGGTGCGGCGGCGGTGCTGCCAGTGCGGCAACTTCCTGTTCCTTTTGCTTGACCGCGCCCAGTGTCGCACGCGCCGTGGCCCGCGCGGCGGCCCCGGAAACCGGCGCTGCGGCCGCTGAGGTCGCGGCTGGCGCAGCGGATGAGCCCCCCGCGACAGCTCCAGCAGCCCCGGCGGCGGCGATCGCCGCCGTGGCGTTCTTCGATGCGATCGGGGCTGCGCCGGCCGGTGTTGCGGGCGTTGCGGCCGATGGCATTGTGGCTGGGGCCGCCGGAGTTGCCGCCGTCACCGGCGTGGCAGCCAGCGCGCCCAATGCGGCGGCCGCCTGAGCGGCGTTCGCGGCGGCAGCCTCCGCATTTTGCGCGGTATCCGATGGCGCTATCGGTGGGGCTGCGGCCAGCGAGGGAAGGGCGGCTTCAGCGGGCGCATTCGCCGATCCAGCCGCGGCCTCACCGGTTGACGGCGGCGCAACCGCAGCCGGAGATGCGACGGACGCGCTACGCATCGGCGCGCCTGCAGCGGCAGCCGCCTTGGCCGGCGCCCTGCGCGCAGCAGGCGCAGCAGACATCAGCGGCCGGTTGTCGTTGAGCGCCAACTCGGCCGCGCGCGAAGATTTATGCGTCTTGCGATGGTGATGCAGCGGCGCCGCGCGCACGGCGGCCACCTTTTCGCGCTCGCGCGCGAGCCTGCCTTGGGACACATGCAGGCCCGCGACGACGGCGACGGCGATCATCGCGGCCGCCGCCGCACTTGTCCCGGCGATGCGCCATACGGGCCTGATTTCGAACCAGCGCTCGCGGATGCCGGCGGACTCCGCCGCCGCCCTGCGCGCGGCCGCGGCCGCGAAGCCGCCCGCCTCGGAGGCGGCGTCGACCATCGGCGCCGCGTGCAGCAGCGCCGCGAGCGTGCCCTGGCATCGCGCGCACTGGGAGAAATGCGTCTCGAGGCGGGCGCGCTCGACCCGGTTAAGCGCGTATTCGTAATAGGACGCGATCAGGTCGGGCGAAGGACACTGGGCCTCCTCGGAGGCGGCCGGTTGGTCGCCGCCGGGAATGCGCGATGCGTCAAGCGCTAGCTTGACCGCGCTCGCGAAACGGTCCTCAAAATCATCGAGCGCCAAGCCGGGTCTCCCTGTCATTGGAACGGGTCAACTGCCAAAACGTGCGCTTTGCGGGCGATTTCACTTCGACTCCGAAAGTGCGCGCCTCAGGTCGAACGGCCATTGCTCAGCCGCGTAATCATAGCACAGCCGGATCTGCTCCTCGCTCAAATGTTGCTCGCGGCGCAGCCAGCGCTCGACCCGGCGCTTGAGTTCGCCGCGGGTCTGCTGCAACCTGCGCGACACGCTGGAGGGATGCTCGCTGAGCAGCCGGGCGATCTCTCGTAGCGTGAGGTTTTCCAGATAGTAGTAACCCAAGCGCAACCGGTCGCACGGCTCGAGCGCCCCGAGCGCCTCGGTCAGCGCCGTGCTGAGTGCGGCCACGTAGCGAAGGCGATCGGGGTCGGACGGATCTCCCTCCGTCGCAGGTTCGGTTGGACAGCTCTCCAGCGGCTTAGTCCGTGCGGCCGCGCGTGTCAAGTCAACGAAGCGCTGCGCGAGCACCGCGTGCAGCCAGGTCCCAAGCGAACTGCGTCCGCCGTAATAGCCGAGCAGCGAGCGCCGTTCGCCCGCGCGCGTGTCCATCCCGTAAAGGTCCGCCCACAGCGAATCCGCGAGCTCGCGCGCGCCAACCTCGTCGTGCGTCAGCGTCCGCGCCGCGGCGTAGAGCAGGGGCCGGTACTTTTCGATGAAGCCCTCCCAAACCCGCTCGTTGCCCTGTGTGCAGGCGAGCGCCAGCACCAGGTCGTCGGCGTGCAGCTTGTCGAGGTATTCTTCGATCGCCGCCGGCGTGGCCTCCGCGCTCCACGCGCGCACGCTGCGATGCAGTGCCGTGCCGAGGTCGGCCGGAGTGAGGCCGAAGCCGTCGGCCTTGCCGCGCCGATGCAGGCGCACGATCGCCGGCGCGTGCGAGATCAGGAATTCGGCTAATGGGTCGGCCGGCATGATGGGCCGCTGCCGCAGGACGCTCCCTCGGCGTGTCGCGGCAATCTATGCAGGTATAGCGAAAAGAGGCAGCTATAGCGAAAAAGTCGAGGGCTGTGGTCAGCATGCGCGCAGTCGGTGCCAGGTCTTGCGAATCGCCAAGCACGCAAAAGGGGGTGGGGTGAGAGGTCAAGCCCGGATTGGGTGTGGGCCCACAAAATTCCCCACAGGCGTGCCCCGAGCTAACGCCCACCATGAATTAGAAGGGTGAGAACCGGCCTAATTTTGGAGGATTTTCGGTTGGTCGGGGCGGCCGGATTTGAACCGGCGACCACACGCACCCCAAGCGTGTGCGCTACCAGGCTGCGCCACGCCCCGACCCGAAGACTATCTAACGGCGCCCGTCCCTACGATGCCCGACGGCGCGCGCGCCGCTAGGTGAACGCCACGCCAGTATAATTGCGTGCAAGTCAAAATACAGCCGCGCACGGCGCAGACGCGCGCCGCGCGTGGTTGCCACGCTCACCGTGGCCTGCGGCGCGAACGTGATACACGCACACGCCGCGACTGCGGCACGAGCGCCGCGGCGCGTGTGTGACGCCGCGTGCGGGTGACGCACGCCCACATGGGGCGCGCGGCGCGCTAGGCTTTTTTCTTCGCCGCCACGCGCGGGCGCCATTGCACGAACGAGCGCATGTCGATCGAGAACGTCCACGCGCCGCGCGGCTGATTGATCAGATGCACGATCTCGCTGCAAATCGCCGAGGGCGGCACGAAATGCGACGGGTCGGCCTCGGGCGCCGCCTCGCGCACGCGCGGGCTATCCACGGCGCCGTCGACGTCGAGGGTCGCCGAATGGATGCCCAGGTGCATGTACTCGTAGGCGAGCGACTCCGCGATCGCGCGCTGCGCCACCTTCGAGGCGGTGTAGGCCGAGTACAAAGCCGGCCCGCCGCGGGTCTCCGACCCCAGCACGAAGATGACCGTCCCGCCGCCGCGTGCCGCCATCTTGCCCACCACGGCCTGCGTGCAGAAGAACGGCCCGTAAGTGTTGACCTTGAGTTGAAAGTCGAAGTCCTCCTCGGTGATCTCCTCGAAGCGCTTGCGCAGGTAGGCGCCGGCGTTGTTGATCAACACCGCGATCGGTCCCAGCTCGCGCTCGACCGCCGCGACCGCCGCCAGCACCTGCTCGCGCTTGGAGACGTCCGTCGGCGTCACCAGCGCCTTGCCGCCGGCCTTGACGATAAGCTCGGCGGTCTCTTCGAGCTGCGACTTGGTGCGCGCGATGAGTCCGCAGGCGTAGCCCTCGCGGGCTAGGCGCTGCGCGATGTCGCGTCCGATTCCCCGTCCCGCACCGGTAACCAATGCAACCTTGGGTTCTGACATGCGACGCATCTTAGCCGAGCCGCCTACCGGCTGAAAACCCGCGGCGCGAATAAATCGCGCGCGGGAACCGTCACTCATCACAGTGAGGTCGGCTATCAGGAGCGAGGTGATCGCGGCCACCCGTGGCCGCACGAGGCACGGAGCCGCGCCGGAAGTTGCGCCACGGCTTGGCGATTTGCTGGAGTGGGTGATACCTTTAATTCATGATCTTGGGGGTCGCCAGGTGACGGTATGAAGTTTCAGAGCGCATGGCATGGGCGAGGGTTTGCGTCCACATCATCAATCGCGGCCGGAAGCTTCGCCCTGATGTTGGCGGCTGTCATGGCCGGCACGGCGTGCGCCCAGGATACCAGCCGTGGCGGCTCGGACTGGGAGCTGGTCGCCCGCGTCCTGGTCCTTCCGCCGGTGTATCGGCCGGGTGTCGCGGCCAACGCGCCGCCCGATGGTTGCGCCGCGGATTGCACGAATCCGAGTGACTCCGGCGGCGCTGAATCACCGACCGCCGTCGCGGGCACGGCGGACGATCCCACGGATGCAAGTGTGGCGGTGGACGGTTCAGCGCCTGATGGATCGGGCTCGCAAGAGCAGCAGACCGCCGCAGCCGGCGACGCTCAGCAGGACGCTGATAGCCTCGATAGCTCCGTCGGATCCGCCCAGGAGTACCAGGATCAGCAACAGATGGCGGCGCAGGAGCTTGGCTCGGCCGGAATTATCCAGGTGCCGGCCACTGTTATAGGGCCATCCGCGTGGCCCTATTATGCGATCGGCACTTACGCTCCAGCCGGTCCGATATACTTTCCCGGGCGCGCTTTTCCATCGTCCCCGGCGTGGATGCCGCCGCCGATGCCGAGAGTCGTGCCGCGCCCGTCGATTGTTCCCCACTCGATCCCGCGAACCATCGGAGGTTTCTCCGGAGGCTTCCCCGGGGGCTTTCCCGGGAGGGGTCAGGAGAGCTTTGCCCCCATGTCGGGATTCCACGGCGGATTTGGCCACAGGTAGGCAACCGCGCCAAATAACTCTTGTTTACTGGTGAAACCGCAAGACCATCCATGATGATAGCGCCATGCTGGTAGCGATCGACGTTGGCAACTCCCACACGGTGATTGGAATCTATGAGGGCGAGCGCCTGCTTAATCACTGGCGCCTGTCGACCAAGGCCGAGCGCACCACCGACGAGCATGGCGTGATGATCGGCGCGCTCTTGCAGAGCGTCGGACGGGAGCCGCCGCTGTGCCCCGAGGGCGTGGTGATTGCGTGCGTGGTGCCGCCACTCAACCGCACGATGGAAGAGGTGGCTCGTTGCTACTTCCGGCGCGAGCCGCTGATCGTCGGCCCCGGGATCAAGACCGGGATGCCGATCCTGTACGAGAATCCCAAGGAGGTCGGCGCCGACCGCATCGTCAACGCGGTAGCGGCCTATGACCGTTACACCAGCGCCTGTATCGTGGTCGACTTCGGCACCGCCACGACCTTCGATTACGTGACCGGGCGCGGCGAGTACGTCGGCGGCGCGATCGCGCCGGGGCTGGGAATCTCGATGGACGCGCTGGTCCAGCATGCCGCCAAGCTCTATGAGGTTGAGCTGATACGCCCGCGCGAAGCGGTCGGCCGCACCACAGTCGGTGCGATCCAATCGGGCCTGGTCTTCGGCTACACGGCGCTGGTCGATGGGCTGGTGGGCCGCATCGAGCAGGAACGCGGCGAGCATGCCCACGTGATCGCGACCGGCGGCCTGGCCGACCTGATCGCGCCCGAATCGAAGACCATCGAGGTGGTCGACGAGTTTCTCACGCTCAAGGGATTGCGCCTGATCTTCGAACGCAACCGGCGCACGTCCGCGGCCTCTCCGCCGGGCGGCGCCAAGGGTACATGATGGCAAGGCCGCAGCGGGTCGTCACTGATTCGATGATCGGGCTCAAGCTGCCCGACTTCGTGCGCCACTCCGATCGCGTGGCCACCGTGCTGGGCTATAACCCGGGCCCGTTCACCGGCCCGGGCACCAATACCTACATCGTCGGCGCGGGGCGCCGGCCGTTACTGCTCGACACCGGCGCCGGTGTGCCGCTATACGAGGAGTTGTTGCCGCACGCGCTTAGGGAAGTCAGTTCCAGCCGCGAGCTGGAGTGCGTCGTATGCACCCACGCGCACCCCGATCATATCGGCGGCGTGCGCCAGGTCCGTCGCCGCTTCGGTGAGCTGGCAGTGCTCAAGAAGCCGTGGCCGGGCAAGGACGAAGTCGCCGATGCGCCGATCCGCGCGATCGACGACGGCGCGGTGGTCAGAGCCGAGGGCGCGACACTGCGCGCGATTTACACGCCGGGCCATGCCCCCGACCATCTTTGCTATTATCTCGAAGAGGAGAAGGCGCTGTTTACCGGCGACCTGGTGCTGGGGGCCGGAACCACCGTGATTCCTGACGACGCCGGCGACCTCGGGCAGTACATGGTTTCCCTGCACCGCCTTTTGGAACTCGATTTGGCGCTGATTTACCCGGCGCACGGCCCGGTGATCCGCAACCCGCGGCAGAAGATCGAGGAGTACATCGCGCATCGCGAACTGCGCGAGCGCCAAGTGCTCGACGCGCTCGGCGGCGGTCCGCCGCTCGAGCCGATGCAGATCGTCAAGAAGATTTACCTCGACGTGCCCGAGTATCTGCACGCCGCCGCCGCCAATTCGGTACGCGCGCATCTGAAGAAGCTTCGAAACGAGGGGCGCGTGGTGGAGCATGACAGCCGCTGGAGTCTCAACTAGCCGGCCGCGCCCGCCGCTGGCCCGCCGCGCCGCGATCTGCTCGGCGTTCGCGGCGGGGCTCGCGCTGTGTGCGATGAGCCCGGCGTTTGCTCAGGACGGGCCTCCGGTCGGCCCGTCCGCCACGGTCGGCGCCTTGGGCGCGGCGCCGACCGCGGCCGCCGACGAGGAGGCGGCCGCGCTGCTGGTCGCCGCACCGGTGCCGCCATCGGCTGCTTCGGCCACCCCGACTCCGTCGGCGTCGGCTGGCGCCTCGGCACCCAGCGGCGGAAGCACGACTATTCTCATCAACGACGGTCCGCCGGGTTCGACGCCTTCCGGATGGTCTCCGGTTGCGGCGGGCGCGTCCGCATCCGGCGGGCCCGAGGAAGCTCCCGCGCCGGCGGCAGCCGATGCGCCGGTGGTTGAAGAGCGGCGGGAAGATCCCGGCGAAGCTCCGCCGGGAACCACCATCATTCCCTCCGCCGCGCAGCAGCAGGCGGCCCCACCCGGAACAGGGGTTCCTGGCGATAACCCGCAGGTCGTCAACTATGAAGCGAACCAGCAGATGCCGCTCAATGAGCCGCAGCTTCACAGTCTGCAGGAGTTCATGAACGAGGGCGTCAACGCCTCGCCGCTGGGTGTCGAATTGGAGGAGGGCGCGCGGCGGGGGAAAAACGGCCGCGAGGTCGACGGCCTGCTGGTCGTCGCGCTGGAGCCCGGAGGGCCGGCCGAGCGGGCGGGTGTACAGGCCGGCCATCGCGCCGCCCACGACGTGCTCGAGGGCGCGGCGGTGGCGGCTTCGCTGGTGTTTCCGCCGGCGGTTCTGGCCGTGCCGGTGATCGAAACCATTCAGCTTGGTGAGAACTACGACCTGATCATCGGAGTCGACGGCAACCGGGTCACCAACTTCATGGATTTCCAGGACCAGTTGCGCGAGGCGCAGCCGGGCGAGACCGTCTACCTCAACATCCTGCGCAGCGGCCAGCGTCTCCAGGTGCCGGTGGAGATGCCGCCGCCGGACGCCGGGCAGCTATATCCATAGAATTTCACCGATTGGTCTTTACTCCGGCAAGACATCGTACTAATAGATCGCATTCCGTCGAGGCGCAGACCCGGCGAGACACATCGATGAGGTAGCGGATACTCCGGAAACGGAGAAATTGCTGACATAGGCTTGGGCTAGCGCCTGGATCCTGAAGACAGGACCGGGACCCCGAAAGTGGCTTGAGCGCTCTTCGCGAGCACGTTCGATGCGGGGTTGCCGGTATAGGGTTGCTCCGCATTTTTGTTTGCCTGAAGGCTGCGGAAAAACCCGGCGAAAGACGATTTCGGCGAAGAGTAAGCATCACTGTAACCACGAGAGTGCGTCTTGGGTCAGTGCTGTCAGGAGTCGAAAACACTTTGTCCGCAACCTGCTGATCGAGGGCATACGATGAACAAAGACAAGGTTCGCATTACCGATCTTGCCACGATGAAGGCGGAAGGCCGGCCGATCGCGATGCTGACGGCCTACGATTTTCCGTTCGCGCGGATCTTCGACCAGGCCGGCATCGACGTGCTGCTGGTCGGCGACAGTCTCGGTATGGTCGTGCAGGGTGCGGACAGCACGCTTGCCGTCACCGTCGACGAGGTGCTGTACCACACTCGGATGGTGGCGCGGGCGCGCCGGCGCGCGCTGCTGGTGGCGGACATGCCGTTTCTCTCATATCAGGTGAGCGCGGAGAATGCGGTTCTGAACGCCGGCAGAATGCTCAAGGAGGGCGGTGCCGAGGCGGTCAAGCTGGAAGGCGGAATCTTGATCGCCGATACGGTGCACAAGCTGGTTGGCTTCGACATTCCGGTAATGGGCCATATCGGGCTGACACCCCAGTCGATCCATCGGATGGGTGGGCATCGCGTCCAGGGACGGCGCGCCGGCCACGGTCCGGGATGCCGAGAGCGCTTGCTGGAGGATGCGGCGGCGCTGGAGGCGGCGGGGGCGTTTGCGATCGTGCTGGAAGGGATTCCGGCCGAGCTGGCCGGGGAAATTACCGCGCGCTCGGGCGTGCCCACGATCGGGATCGGCGCTGGCCCTTCGTGCGACGGCCAAGTGCTGGTGATGCACGACATGCTGGGGCTCAGCGAATCCTTCATGCCGCGCTTCGCCAAGCCCTACGCGCGTCTGTGGCATGACGCCGGCGCGGCCACCGCGGCCTACGTACGCGAGGTGCGCGAGCGCGCCTTTCCCGCCCCGGAACATTGTTACCGCATGAGGGAGGCCTGAACGTTGAAAATCATAACGACTCCAGCGGAAATGCAATGCCGCTCCGACGCGATACGCCGCGCCGGCAAGCGCATCGCCTTCGTGCCCACGATGGGCTTCCTGCACGAGGGGCATCTCAGCCTGATGCGCGAAGGCAGGCGGCGCGCCGAGGTCGTGGTGGCCTCGATTTTCGTCAACCCTACGCAGTTCGGCCCCAACGAAGATTTCGGCCGCTACCCGCGCGCCTTCGAGCGCGACTGCGCGCTGATGCAAGAGGTGCCGGTTGATATCGTTTTTGCCCCGGCGCCGGAGGCGATGTATCCGGCGGGCGCGCAGACCTGGGTCGAGGTGGCGGAGATCACCAAGGGGCTCTGCGGCGCGCATCGCCCGGGCCACTTCCGCGGCGTCACCACGGTGGTCGCCAAGCTGTTCAACATCGTCAAGCCGCACTACGCGATATTCGGCGAGAAGGACTTTCAGCAGTTGCGCGCGATCCAGCGGATGGTCAAGGATCTCAACTTCGACCTCGAGATCGTGCCGATGCCGACCGTGCGCGAGTCCGACGGGCTCGCGCTGAGCTCGCGCAACGCCTACCTTTCGGCCGCCGAGCGCGAGCGCGCGCTCAGCCTCAGCCGCGCGCTGGAAGCCGCGCGCCGCGAATTTGCCGCCGGCGCCCGCGACCCGCGCGCGCTGGTGCGCGCGGCCTGCGCGGTGCTCAGCGCGACGCCTGAAATCCGCCTCGAGTACATCGAGGCGGTCGACTCCGAGTCGCTGGCGTCGATCGCGCGTGTCGAACGGCCGGTGGTGGTCGCGATCGCGACCCACGTCGGCAAGACGCGGCTCATCGACAACGCGGTCTTCACTCCACCGCCGCCGGGATAAGCCCAGCGCGCGGCGTGCGCGCCCCGTGCGCGCGAGGCGCGGTGCCGCTGCGGGCCGGGGCGCAATGCCGCTCTAGCGGAAGTCCTGGCCGAGGCCGCCAGGCGTCGAGTACTTCTTGAGATCGTGGAACTTCTTGGGCACCTGCTGGTTGATGTAGGCTCCATGCCCGGCGCGGTCAATGCTGCCATAGAAAGTGGCGTGATGGCTCTGGAGGTCCCAGAAAATGTCGATCTGGGTGCCACTGAAGTCCTGCACGCCGAGCCCCGGCACCGCCCGCGCCATCGGCAGCACCGCGAAGCTCTTCCACAACTTCAGCCGCGTGTCGTAGAGGTCCTCCCACAGCGGCACGTAACTGTTCTTGTCGGCGTAGATGATGCGCTTGCCGAAGCAGTAGCCGGCGGTGAGCGACGGCACTCTGCGCACGTCGATGGCGTAAACGTCACGCAGTTCCCATGTGCCCCACGACGGCTTGGGCCATCCGAGCGGCATCGTGTACTGCTCGGGGAATTTGCCGGCGTTGCCGTTGTAATTGATGAGCGCGAGAATCCTGCGCTCGCCGAGCAACTGCGAGGTGAACTCGGTGATGTTGCCGTCGAAGCCGTAGCGCAGGTCGTCGCGCGTCATGTCGCTTTTGCCCTGCAGGCAGCGCACGGCCCCGTTGAGTTGCGACGTGCGGCGCAGCGAAGGGATGAACTCGTAGACGTCCTGCGGGCGGGTGAGGTCCGAGTAGATGATGGTCAGATGCGCGCTGTACTTGGCCTCTTCGGGCTCCTCGACCATGCTCCATGCGGTGTAGTCCATGTCGCCCGCCCCCGGCGTGACCATCGGATATCCGGGATCGACGATGTGCTTGAGCGCGCGGTCGACGAAAATGTCGCGGCCGCAGGAGATGTTGCCGAACGGGTTCATGGCGCAGTCGGAACTGATGTTGGCCGGCGTCGACACGACCAGATGGGGCATGTAGCGGAACCACAGGTCGGCCAGGATCTCCCATCCGGCGTGCGTCCCGGCGGGATGGGGAAACGGAATGCCGGCGGTGTAGCCGGCCAGGTTGAAACTGCCGTTGGGCAGCGGCAACATCCTGACCTGCGCCGAATATTTCTCGGTCGCGTCTAGGTAGGGCTTGGGCAGCGGATGGTTGCGGGTGGGGCCGACGACGATCTGAGCGTCAGCGGGCATCTTCCATGGATACTGGCCGGAAAACAGCGCGGCCATGCTGTCGGGCATGAACTGCTGATAGCTATGCCAGTTCTGCGTGGTGATCACGGTGCCGGGCGGAATCGGCGCGTCGGCTGCGAACACCACCGGCACAATCGCCACGGACATAAGGAGAGCGATCAAGGCAATTCTACGTACCAGAGCCATCGTTCAATCCTTTCGGCCCTTAGCACAGGGCCGCGTGCTCTCCCTTGAAAGCAGATAAGGCACAGCCGGATCAAGGGAAAAGCAAATGATTGCTCAGCCTGAACAGACGAATATCGTATGCGCAGGCGCTTTGTGAAACGGCAGCATCGTGGAGTGTGCGCTTGACCGGGGCGAAATGGCCCGCCGCAAAAGCGCGGGGCGGGAGCGGGCCACCGGCCCGTTACCGCCCCGTGGGCGCCACGAACTCGCCGCGCGGGGCGGCTCAGTAGTAGTCGACCGGATCGATCTGGCGCTTGGCGCCGTACCAGAACAGCATGTTCTCGGTCAGCCCTTGCCAGGTGAACTTGCCCGGCGGCATCAGCAGGCGCTTGAACATCGACTTGAACGAGTAGAACTCCTTGGTGCAGCGCCACACGCCCTCTTCGACCTGCTGCGGCGAGAGCTTGTTGGGCACGAACATGCAGCGGAAGTTGTTGGTGTACATGTCGGCGTCGGGGATGATGACGCGGCCCTCCTGCTCGAGCTTCGTGCGCATCGGCGTGCCCCTGCGCGGCGTGACCGTGTTGAAGAACGCTTCGGGCGCCTTGACCTCGTGCAGGAAGGCGAGGGTGTCGTCGAAGATCTGCGGCTGGTCTTCTTCGAGGCCGAACAGGAAGTTGAGCGAGTAATAAATCCCGTAGTGCTCCAGTCGCTTGAGCAGCTTCTTGTAGTCCTTGGCGTGGTTCTGAATCTTGCTCATCGACAGCAGGCTGTCCTGGCTGATCGATTCGACGCCGATGTTGACGTGGAACACGCCCGCCTTGGCCGCCAGCTCGAGCAGGTCCTCGTCATGGTTGGAGTTGATGGTCCACAGGCAGGAGAAGCGGATGTTGAGCGGGATCAGCGCGCGGAACAGCTCGCGCGCGAACTTGTGCTTGCCGGTGATTTGGTCGTCGATGAACTGGAAGCGGCGGAAGCCGGTGACCTCGATGACCTGCTTGATTTCCTCGATGATGTCCTCAATCGGGCGGGTGCGATAGCTGCCATCATAGAAGACCGGGATTTCGCAAAACGAGCAGCGGTACGGGCATCCACGGCTCGCCTGCACGGGCATCGCCTTGAACAGGTAACGGTTGAGCTTGAGCAGCTCGTGGCGCGGGCGCGGCAGGTTCTTCAGATCGTGCAGCTTGGCGGACTTGTAAGTGCGCTTGAGCTTGCCGTCCTGCCAGTCGCGCAGCAGCGGCTCCCATACCAGGTCGGCCTCGCCCTGGACCACCGCGTCGGCGTGCTTGAGCGCCTCCTCGGTCTGGAGCGTGGCATGGAACCCGCCCATCACCACCGGGATGCCGCGCTTGCGGAACTCGTCGCCGAGCTGGTAGGCGCGCAGCGAGGCGCCGATGGTGGTGGTCATTCCGACCAGGTCCCAGCCGGCGTCGAAATCGATCTCCTCCAGCCGCTCGTCGCACAGCGTCACGTCGAAGTCGGGCGGCGTCAACCCCGCCAGCAGCGGGATCATCAAACCCATGATGAGCCGCCAACGCGTCTTATGAGGCGTGCCGTCCAGATGGATCGTCGTCGGTTGGATCAGCAGGATCCGCGGTTTCTTCACACTGCCTCCCGGCGGCGCCGCGCTTAGGCGGGCCGCTCTTGAATCCCGTTCCGCCCGTGCCCCTTCGCGGTCATCCACCACAGCACCAAGGCAAAGACGTAAGTGCCAAAGGCCGTTCCCCAGGCGAAATAGTAAACCCTGTCGAACAGCGCCAGCACGACCAGCAGGTAGGCGAAGTCACGGCCGCTCACCCGCTCAACCTGCGCGATAAACCGCTCGGTCTGTTCGCCGTTGACGCGAGTCGCACGCCAGGTCGTGAGCGCACACAGTCCAAAACCAACCAACAGAATGGCGAGCAGGTAGATGTAGGCCCGGCTGCTGCTCGCCCGATAGCATCCGGCCATGATGCCGGCGAAGAGCGCGACATGCACCAGGTTGTCGGTGAAAACGTCCAGCCGCGCGCCCCATCGCGACTCAGCCATCTTGAGCCGCGCCAGCTCGCCGTCGACGCCATCGAGGGTCACCGAGACCAGGAACATCAGGGCGGCGGCCAGGCGCGGCCAATAGCCCGCAAAGCTGAACAGCCACGCGCTCAGCAATCCCAGCGCGGTATTGACGAGCGTCACCTGGTTGGGTGTGATCGCGGTGCGTGCGAGGCGATAGCTGATTCGCCACGACAGCCGCCGGTCCACCCAGCGCGCCATCAGCGCGTCCTTGTCGGCGCTCTCGCGGCGCAGCTCGCGCGCCAGCCTGAGTTCGGCCTCGCGCACATCCTCGGCCCGTCCGTCGAGCGCAAAGGGCAACTGGCCGCTTGGCGCGAGCCGCGTTGCCGGGCCGCCGGAGCCATCGAGCAGGCGGCCGAGTGGTCCCGCCGCGACGCTGCCGCGGCGCGCGAGGTCGGTGCTCTCGACGCTGACGACCCCGCCGGGCCGTGCGGCATGGCTATCGAGCAGGCCGCGCAACTGCGAGGCCGCCAGCACCAGGTTGCCCCTAAACGCGACACAGGGCGCGTCGGCCGGCATCTGTTCGAGGACCTGGGCAAACGAGCCGACGAAGTTCACCTCGGGATGGTCGCGGAACGAGCCCAACGAGGCGCGCAGGCCGCCGCGCTCGGCCTCGCTCGCCTCGATAAAGAACCGCTTCACTCCCGCGCGTTGGCAAATAAGCATCAGGCGCTCGATCAGTGATCGCCCGAAGATCGTGTTGCCCGCACGGCCCGAAGTGTTGATTAGCGCTGTGTCAACCAAGGAAAGCCTTATTGAATAAAGGCTTTTAGACTAATCGCAGGGCGGAGTCAATGTACTGACCGTGCGGTTTGTCTACCTGTTCGTCGACCCTCCATCCCCGCCTGTTCATAACACTTAACTTTTTCGTAACTCCGCTCGTTGAGTACTTTGCCATCTTATTTGTGGAGGCACATAGCGAGGGCTGCTAGACTGGCGCCTGTGGCCAGTCCTGCGCGAGCGATCTTATTCGACTTCGGCGGCACACTCGACCATCCACACCATTGGCTGGACCGTTTCGTGCGCCATTACCGTGCGGCAGGCATGCAGCTCAGCCGTAGCGAGCTGGACGCCGCCTATTCGCACGCGACCCGCACCGCTTACGAGGCCGGCGAAGAAGTCCATCGCCACAATCTGCACGAGCTTATTCGTTATTTGGTCGCCCATCAGTTCAACTATCTCCATCGCCACGGCCCCGACAACGTGCGCGAGCATCTCGCGGGCCTCGGCGACCAGCGCCATCGCTTGGCCGAGCGCATTACCGCCGGCTTCGCCGAGGAGTCGGCCCAAGGACTGGCACGCAGCCGCGCGCTCCTCAAGGAACTGTCCCGCGATTTCAAGCTCGGCGTGGTCTCCAACTTTTATGGCAACCTGCAGGTCGTCCTGTTCGAGGCCGGCATCCGCGAGTTGCTCCAGGTCGCGATCGACTCCAAGCACCTGCGCGTCTTCAAACCCGACGAGCGGATCTTCACCGCCGCGCTCAAGGTGCTTGACCTGCCGCACAACCAGGTGGCGATGGTGGGGGACTCGCTGCACAAGGATTGCGCACCCGCGCGCAAGCTCGGCATGCGTTCGATCTGGCTGCGCGGGCATCACGCCGGACCCGGCGAGCATCCGCAGGCGCGCGCGGCGGCCGCGCTCGCCGACCATACGATCGATTCGCTCGATGAGTTGAAGGAACTCACATGGTAGACGGGCTCCGCGGCGCGATTATCGCGGCCGGCCGGGGCGAGCGCCTGCGCGGCGCGGTGGCTGATCTTCCCAAGCCGCTGGTCGAGCTCGGCGGCGAGCCGATGCTTGTGCGACAGGCGCGGATAATGCGTGAGGCGGGTGCGGAGACCGTCGTGGCGCTGGTCAATTCCGAGACTGCGAGGCTCATCGCGAGCCGCGCGGTCCGGATTGCGTCGTGGATCAAACTCCGGGTGCGCGATACGCCGAGTTCGATGGAATCACTGCTTAGCTTGGGCGAAGACCTGCGCGGCGCCGGGCATTTTCTGCTCGCCACGGTCGACGCGGTGGTCGAGGCGGCTGAGCTGCGCCGTTTCGCCGGGCGCGCGCTGGAGCTGGCCGGCGGCGCCCCTCCACGCTTCGACGGCGCGCTCGCGGTGGTGCGATGGCGCGGCGACCAGCGGCCGCTGTTCGCCGAGATCAGGCCGGACGGCGCGATCGCCGCGCTCGGCGGGCGGCCGAGCGCGATGGTCACGGCGGGCTTCTATTGGCTGCCCGCGGCGATTTTCGATTTGGCCTCGCGGGCGCGCGCCGCGCACCTTGACGCGATGCGCAAGCTGCTCGCGATGGCGGTCGCAAGCGGGATGCGGCTCGGGGCGATCGAACTCGAGGCGACGATCGACGTCGATGAGTCGGCCGACTTGGCCGCCGCGCGCGCGCTGGTCGCCGGAGCGCCGCCGCGCAGCCCGGGCGGGGGCGGTAAGTGAAGATGCGTGTGCTGGGGATTTACCGCGAGACCGAGTTTTCTCCGGGCAAGGTCGCGCACGATGCCGCAATCCTCGACGCGGTGCTGGCTGAGCTCAAGCGCCATGGCGCGGAGGTCTCGGTCATCAGCGCCGCACGCTTTGTCGGTGATGCGCCGGCCAGCGCGGACCTGGTGCTCGCGATGTGCCAGGGTGAGCGCGCACTCGGCCGCCTGGTGGCGCTCGAGCAGCAGGGCGCGATCGCGGTCAACTCCGCGCTCGCGATTCGCAACTGCTACCGCGACCTCCTCTGCGCCGGCCTGATCCATGCCGGGGTTCCCGTTCCGGCCGGTGCGCTGGTCAGGACCGGCGCCCGCCCGCCGGACTTGACCCCGCTCGGCGTGCTGGATCTTGACGCGCCGATGTTCATCAAGCGCGGCGACCTGCATGCACTTGCGCCCGACGACGTGCAGCGGGTAGAAAGCCGTGGCGCGCTGCGCGCGGCGCTGGCCCGGCTGGCGCAGCGCGCAGTGCCGGTAGCCTACGTGCAGCAGGCGGTCGACGGCAGGGTGGTGAAGTTTTACGGCGTCAGCGGCGGCGAGTACTTTACCGCGCTGGCCGAAGAAGGATCGATATCCGAGCGCGTGCAGTTCGACTTGGCCCGGAGCGCCGCGGCTGCGGCCGCCACGCTGGGCCTCGAGGCGTGGGGTGGCGATGCGGTAATCGATGGCGAGCGGTTTATGATCATTGATTTCAACGACTGGCCCAGCTTTAGCCGGGTGCGCGAGAGCGCCGCCCGCGCGATCGCGCGGCGCTGCCTGATGCTCGCGCGCCGGCCGCGCCAAGGCTCTGAGTTATAGTTTTCCAGGAGGGCCCACGCAGGCCGCAGCATGAGCAAACCGCACCCGCCGGCGCTTAGGACAGCCGGCGAATTGAAGATCACCAACGGATCCGGAACCGCGAACGGACCAGCTATTTCCAAAGGGCCCGCGCCCGCCAATGGGGCTGTCACCGCGAGTGAACCGCGGCCTCCTGGCATGCCCGGCCTCCAGCCCAACATCACCACTGCGGTTCCCGGGCCAAAGTCGCGCGCGCTGTTCGCTGAGGAGCAGAGCCATATCGCGCCGGGCCGCCAGCGTATCTCGCTGCTCGCCAGCCTCGCCTTCGATCATGGCGAGGGCGCCACGCTGACTGACGTTGATGGCAACGTGTTCGTCGACTTCTTCGCCGGCGTCGGGGTCGCGAGCCTCGGCCACGCGCATCCGGCTCTCGTGCGGGCGCTCGCGCACCAAGCCTCGCGGCTCATCGTGGGCACCTTCGCCACGCCCGAGCGCGCGGAGGCCTTCCGGCTGCTCGGCGAAGCCGCGCCCGCGGGCCTTGAGCGTGCGCATCTGTACAGCGGCGGCGCGGAGGCGGTCGAGGCGGCGCTCAGGCTCGCGCGCTCGAAAACCAAGCGCCACGAGGTGCTGAGCTTCTGGGGCGGCTTCCACGGCAAGACCGGCGGTGTGATTGGGCTCATCGGCGACGAATCCAAGCAGGGCTACGGCCCGTTGCCGGGCGGCCAGTACATGGTGCCGTACGCCGACTGCTACCGCTGCCCATTCAAAATGGAATATCCGCGGTGCGGGATGTACTGCGTCGATTTCGCGCGCCAGCAGCTCAAGCGCAGCTCCGCAGGCGCGCTTGCGGCCGTGGTGGCCGAGCCGATGCAGGGAACGGCGGGCAACGTGATTCCGCCCGACGATTATCTTCCCGCGGTCCAGCAAGTCGCGCGCGAGCACGGCGCAATGCTCATCGCGGACGAAATGATCACCGGCTTCGGCCGCACCGGGCGCATGTGGGGAATCGAGCACAGCGGCGTCGCACCCGACATCATGACGGTCGGCAAGGGGATGGGCTCGGGCTTTCCGGTCTCCGGCGTGCTGCTCAGCGAGGAACTGGGACGGAGCGAGCCCTTTGGCAAACCCAGTGCGTCGTCGTCGAGCTACGGCGGTAATCCGCTGGCCGCAGTCGCGGTCGCCGAGACGCTGCGCACGATCAAGCGCGAAGGGCTGGTCGAAAATTCGGCCGCCGTCGGCGCGTTTTTGCTCGAGCGCCTGATGCGTCTGCGGGAGAAATACGAATTCGTCGGCGACGTGCGCGGCAAGGGGCTGCTGATCGGCGTCGACCTGGTGCGCGATCGCAAGAGCAGAGAGATGCTCGGCCGTTCGATAACCGAGGCCATCTTCAAGGAGGCGCTCAAGCGCGGCCTGTTGGTGATGGGTTATTTTCCGCGCATGCGGATCAATCCACCGCTGGTCATCACGCGCGAGCAGGCCGCGGCGGGTGCGGAAATTCTCGACGAGGTCTTCGCCCACGTCCGCGACCATCTCGACTGGCGCAACGCCCCGTAGGCCGGGCGAATAGAGCGGCGCGCCGCCGAAACGGGGGGCGCATGGAAAGAATCGGCAATGGCTGGAGCTGGCGGAAATCGGGGACTGTTCTGCGACTTGGCCGGCACGTTGGTGAAAATGGATGAGACCCGCCAGCTTGCGCTCGGCCCCGACGGAAGAATCGTAGTCGAGCTGCTGCCCGGTGTGGCCGAGAGGCTCCGCCCGATACGCGATCATCTAATCTTCGTCGTCACCAACCAGGCCGGGATAGCGCGCGGGCGGCTGCGCCTGGAACAGGTCGAAGCGGCGATCGCCGAGGTCGCCCACCAGCTCGGCGACATCCTGACTGGATGGCGGATTTGTCCGCACGACGACGCCGACCGATGCGCATGCCGCAAGCCCAGGGGCGGGATGCTGACCGAGCTGGGCGCGGCCTACGGCGTGGATATGGCGGGATCGACCATGGTCGGTGATCAGGAAATCGACGCCGCGGCGGCGCGCGCGGCGGGCGTCGGCCGTTTCATCTGGGCGCACGACTTCTTCGGCTGGCAATGAGCCGCGCTGGCGCAACGTGACACGCGCGACGCGGTTTCCGGCCGACGGTTTATCTTCGGCCTCGGCGCGGGATGGCTGCGCGAGGAGGCCAAGGTGCGCGGCGTCGGCTTTGCGCATCGGTGGGCGCAGACGGTTGAGTTCGCAGGCGCGATTGGCGAGCTGTGGCGCAAGCCTCAACGGGAATCGGCGCGGCTCGCCGCGCTGGCCGTGTAACACGGTTGCCGGCGGGTTTCGGCGTTCGCGCAGGATCGCCCTTTGATCGTACAATGAGCTTCAAGCCTCGAGCCCAGGACATAATAGGCGCCGTTGCGCTGATGTTCGCCTCCATCCTGACGGGCCTGGTGCTCAATCACTTCAGCTCGAGTCCGCTGGCGCTCGCCTATCGGTCGCCCGAGCAGCGGCTTCAGACCGAGCTGGCGGAACTCGTCGCGGGGCCGCCGCTGCAGTCGTTTCCGGTCGCCACGATCGGTCTCGATGAATTTCGCCGGATGGCCGAGGCCAAAACCGCCGTCATCTTCGACGCGCGCGCTTCCGTCTACTACCGGCAGGGCCATGTGCCGGGCGCGCTGAATCTGTCGCGCGAGGACTTTGGCCAGGACTACCTGCGCCTGCGGGCGGCGCTGGAGAAGGACAAGAACAGTCCGATCGTGGTCTACTGCTCGGGCGGAACCTGCCACGACAGCAAGATGGTCGCCCAGGCGTTGACCAGCCTGGGGTTCACGCGGGTGCGAATTTTTCCGGGGGGATGGGAGGCGTGGTCGGCGGCCGGGCTGCCGGCGCAGCGCGGCTGAAGCGATGAGTGCCGGTTCAATCCTGGAGCGGCGTTGGCTTCAACTGGGCCTCGGGCTGATTGTCGGAGGCGCGTTCGTCTATGCCGGCTGGGTCGGTTTCTCGGACGCGCGGCAACTCGCCGACAGCGTCGCATCGCTCCGCATCCTGCCCACGAGGCTGGTCGATCCATTTGCGCTCAGCCTGCCGATGTTCGAGATCCTCGCGGGAGTGTTGACGGTCGCGGGGCCGCTGCGGCGCTCGGCCGCGCTCGGCCTGGGTGTTATGACGGTGATCTTCTGCGCCGCCATCGCGTCGGCGCTGGCGCGCGGGCTCGTCATCGACTGCGGATGCTTCGGTGCGAACATCCCGTCGCGCGCGCGGATGTGGCTCGACTTGGGCCGTGACGTGCTGCTCCTGATGGGCGTGCTGATCGTCTACCGGCCATCGGGCAATCACTGGCCCGGCGTGCCGCGTGATCCGCGACAATGACGGGCGGAACCTGACTGGAAGCCGGCAGTAAGGGCTGCGCGGCTGGCAGGGCTCGGATGAAGCTGGCGATGAAGACGGGCGACAAGCGAGGCGACCATGCCCGATGCTGCCTACGCCAGCTATTTCACGCCGCCGCCGAGCGAACTGGTCACTGTCAGCACCATCCGGAAGTTCGCGGACACGACCGGCGCGCCGGCCGCTTGGCAACGGCAATCCAACGGTGGAGCGCGGCCACTATTTCGATGCGCCGGGGCAACGCGGCAGATAGTTCCCGGACTCAACGCAGGGATCGATTCGTACTACAAAAAGGCGCGCGACTTGATCGACGAGGGCCAGTTCGGGCCGGCGCTTCGCCCGCAGGGGATGCGGCGTGGTTGCGCCCGGTAGCCAATGCCTGCTCCAGCCCGGCCGAGCGAGAAATACAGGGGCGTTTGCTTAGCGGAACTTTTCTGATTTACTGGATACCCGGACTATCGCCGGGATTGAGTGGGGCGTGAAATGGCGGACCCGCCGGGAAAGCCGGTTCGCGATGCACGCCCTTGAATTTAAGCCATCCGCCATCGTCTTAAACTCATAATCTTGCTGTGTACGACCGGGCGGAAATATGAACCCTGGCATCTCCAGGAGGAGACTGAATGGTTAAGAAGATCGCCGCGGTATCCTGCGGCGTACTCTTGGGTATCGTAATCGCCTTCGCGCGTGCCGGGGCCTTTCCGTTCTGGAGTTCCAGCGCGCAGCAGGAGCAGTCCAAGCCCCGGCCAGTTCCTCCCGAAAGGACCGCCCAGGCGGCGCCAAATCACCAGCCGGCGCCGGCCAACCAGCCCGAACCCAACGAAATCAGCATTCCAATCCATTCCTTCGCGCCGTTGGTCAAGCGGGTGATGCCGTCGGTGGTCAACGTGAGCGTGGTGCAGGAAGTCAAGAGCGGAATGCCGTTCGGCGGATCCGGCGATCAGGGTGGCCCAGGTGACTCGCCTGAGGGACCGGAGGGACCCGGAGGGCCGGGCGATCAGGGCCCGAACGGGCCGTTTGGCCAGCAGCAGAACCCGTTCGATCAGTTCCGCCGCTTCTTCGGCCAGATTCCCCATCAATACAAGCAGCACGGGCTTGGCTCGGGCGTGATCGTCTCGCCCGACGGCTACATCCTCACCAACTATCACGTGGTCGGACACGCCGACGAGATTCACGTGCGGCTGCTCGACAAGCGCGAGTTCACCGCCAAGGTCGTCGGCAAGGATGCCAAGACCGACCTTGCGCTGATCAAGATCAAGATTGACACCAAGCAGCCGCTCCCGGTGGCAACGCTGGGCGATTCCAACGCGGCGGAGGTCGGCGACTGGGTAGTCGCGATCGGCAGCCCGTTCGGCTTCAACTCGACCGTCACCGCCGGGATCATCAGCGCCAAGGGGCGCGCGCTCGGCGGCAACTACGACGATTTCATCCAGACTGACGCATCGATCAACCCCGGCAACTCGGGGGGGCCGTTGTTCAACACCAAGGGCCAGGTGATCGGCATCAATACGGCCATCTACAGCAGCACCGGCAGCAACGCCGGCATCGGCTTCGCGATTCCGATCGACATCGCCAAGCAGGTGATGGAGCAGCTCAAGGAGCACGGCAAGGTAGTGCGCGGATGGCTGGGAGTCGAGATCCAGGAAGTCACGCCTGACCTCGCCCAATCCTTCAACCTGCCCAAGCCCGAGGGCGCGCTGGTGGCCAACGTCGAGAAGGACGGCCCGGCGCTGAAGGCCGGCATTTTGCGCGGCGACATCGTCATGAAGTTCAACGGCACGCCGGTGCAGGACGAGCATCAGCTCCCCGAACTCGTTGCGCAGACGCCGATCGGCCAGACCGTGCCGATCGAAGTGATCCGCAACGGCAAGCGCCTCACGCTCCAGGCCAAGGTCGGCGAGCTCAAGGACGAGCAGCTCGCCAGCGCCAAGGGCGAGGCGCCGGGCTCCAACTGGGGCCTCCAAGTGCAGTCCATCACGCCCGAAATTGCCAACCAGCTCAACCTCAACAGCACCAAGGGCGTCGTGGTCCGCGGCGTGCAACCCGACAGCGCGGCGGCTGACGCGGGAATTCAGCAGGGCGACGTGGTGCTCGAGGTCAACCATGCGAAGGTCAACACGGTGGGCGATTTCCTGTCGGCCGCCAAGCAGGCCAAGAAGGACAAGAAGTCGGCCCTGCTCCTGGTGCAGCGCGGCAACGCCACGATGTACACGGTTATCAAACCGCAGGGTTGAGCCACGGCACCGGCAGCCTTGCGCGGCAAGCACGCGGCGGGCGGGTATCCCTCAAACGGGGGGAGCCGCCCGCCGCGTGTCGTTTATGGCCCGGGGCGGCGGCCGGGGAGGCGGTTCTATTTGGCGTCGTGGTGCGATAGGATTTCGGCGCAACGCTTTCTCACGGGCAAGGTATCCGGCGCGCGGCGGCGGATGGAGTGGATGCGGGGCCTGACGGTTCGCGCGGGGTTTCGATGGCAAAGCGGCGGCGGCGGCGCGGCAAACGCAAGCGTCCCAGCCTGATTCTGATCGCGGCGCTGATGGTGCTCGCGGCCGGCTTCATTACGCGGCGCGTGCTGGCGCCGCGTGCGATGCGTTTCCTGACGCATCGCTCCGCGCCAGCGCCGGAGCATACAGCGATCGGCCAACCGCAGCCGGCCGCGCGCGGCGCGGGCGAAAATCTGACCGATTCCGACCGCCGCGCGCTCGATGAGGTCGTGCGGCAAAGGAGCGGCAGGTAGGCGGACTCAGATGGCATCGTGGCTTCAGCTCAGCGACGACGTCGGCCTCAAGGTCGAACTGGAGCGCCCGCCGGCGCGGGTCGTCTCGCTGGTGCCGAGCTGGACGCAGACCCTGTTTGCGCTCGGCGCGGGCGAGATGGTCGTCGGGGCGACGCGCTTTTGCGTCGAGCCACCACAGGCGCTCGCCGCCGTCCCCAAGGTCGGCGGCACCAAAAACCCCAGCTTGCGCGAGATTGCGAAGCTGAAGCCCGATCTCGTGATCGCCAACGCCGAGGAAAACCGCCGTGAGGACATCGAGCGCCTGCGCGGGCAGGCTATTCCGGTGTTCACGACTTACCCGCGTACCGTGCCGGGCGCGGTCGAGTCGATCCTGCGGATCGGCCGCGCGATCGATCGCGAGCCGCAGGCGGCCGCGCTCGCGCGCGAAATCACGCTCTCGGTGAGCGGAATCGAAGCCGGGCTCGGGGTCTGGAGCAAGCTGCGGCTGCGGGTCTTCTGCCCGGTCTGGAAAAAGCCCTGGATGACCTTCAACGGCGATACCTACGCCCATGACGTGCTGCGCATGATGGGCTTTAACAACGTCTATGCCGCGGCGGGCGAGCGCTACCCGCGCACCACGATCGAAGAAGCGATTGAGCATCGCCCCGATATCGTACTGCTGCCTGACGAGCCCTACGAATTCGACCAGTGCGACGTCGAAGAGATTAAGGCGATGCTGCCGCCGGCGCTGGGCCGCCGCGTGCTGCTGGTCAGCGGCCGCGACCTGCACTGGTACGGCGTTCACATGGTCGAAGGGTTGCGCGCGCTCAACGAGCGGCTCTCAAGGCTGCGGGCGGCGGTGATCTGAGCTCCGCCGGGCGGTTGCGGGCCGCGGCGCCGAGGCGACCCGTCCGGGGGCGTTTGCACGCGGGGACGCAAACGATTTAAAGAAAGTACGTCATCCATTATTGGAATAACCCGCGCCGTGGAGCCGGCGCCGCGCGCGGAGCGGGCAAATTGCGCGGACGCCGCTGAAAAAAAGGAGAGACTGCAAGTTCATGGCTTCAATCGCACCGCTTAGCGGGATCAAAGTTGTCGATCTCACCAAGCTCGCTCCCGGACCGCATTGCACAATGATCCTTGGCGACCTTGGCGCCGACATCATCAAGGTCGAGGAACCCGGCGCGCCCACCGGCCGGCGCGCCGAGCAGGCCGCCGCCGCGGGCAAGACGCAGCGGCGCGGAACCGGGCTGGGCCTGCACAACGCGCTTGGGCGTAACAAGAAATCGATCGGACTTAATCTCAAGAGCGGGCCGGGACGCGAAATTTTCTTGCGCATGACGCAGCGCGCCGACGTGGTGGTCGAGGAGTTCCGCCCCGGCGTCGCCAAGCGGCTGGGGATCGACTACCCGATGCTGTCGGCGCGCAATCCGCGGCTGGTGTATTGCGCGGTGACTGGCTTCGGCCAGACCGGACCGTACCGCGACTACGTCGGTCACGACCTCAACTACATAGCGCAGGGCGGCGCGCTCTCGATGATTGGGCGCAAGGACCAGCCGCCGACGATTCCGCAGAACCTGCTCGCCGATTACGCGGGCGGCGGCATGCATGCGGCGATCGGAGTGCTCGCCGCACTGCTCGCGCGCCATCAGACCGGCCGCGGACAGTACGTGGATATCGCGATGCTGGACGGGACGATGCTGCTGATCGCGCAGGCGCTCTCGAACCACTTCGGCAAGGGCTGGATTCCCCGCCGCGGCGCAACCACGCTCGACGGCTCGGCACCCTACTACAACCTGTACCTGACCAAGGACGAGAAATATATCACGATCGGCTCCGTGGAGCCGTGGTTCTACGCCAACCTGTGCCGCGCGCTCGGCGCCGAGGAATACATCCAGGACGAGTACAACAGCGCCCGCTTCGACGAGATCAAGGCGCGCTTCGCCGAAATCTTCAAGACCAAGACGCGCGAGGAGTGGTGGGAGATACTTACGCGCAACGACATCTGCGTGGGCCGGATGCTGACGCTCGACGAACTTGAGCACGACCCGCAAATCCGCGCGCGCAACATGATCGTCGAGGTCGAGGCGCCAACCGGCGAGAAGGTCAAGCAGGTCGGCATTTCGGTCAAGCTCTCCGAGACGCCCGGCTCGATCCGCTCGCTGGCGCCCAGGCTCGGCCAGCATACCGATGAAATCCTGGCCGATTTGGGCTACGGCCAGCACGACATCGAGCGCTGGCGCTCCGAAGGCGCGATCCGGTAGGCGAACCCCCGGTAGGCGAACCATAGACTGGAGCATAAGCTGGCCGGTGCATCGGCCGACGCTCATGTGCGGAGTGCCGGCGCTTTGCGGACGCGGAGTTGGCCCGCTGGCGCGGACTGGCTGGTTAAGGGTCGAGGAAAGTGGCGATGGCCGAGTTACCCGAGTTACCATTGACCTTCATTCGCGGACCCTACGAGCCCCTGCTGATCGACCATGCCGAGGGCGCCTGGCTCTATACCGCCGACGGCAGGAAAATCCTTGACGCGGCCGCCGGCGCGGTGGTGACCAATATCGGCCAGGGCCGCGAGGAAATCGCGCAACTGGCCGCCAACGAGATGCGCCGCGCCAACTACGTCGTCCCGATCTGGTCGACGCCGCAGCGCCAGCGGCTGGTCAAGCGGCTCGCGCGATGGACCGCACCGGGCCTCACCCGGTTCTTCTTCACCTCGGGCGGTTCGGAGGCGGTCGAAGCGGCGCTCAAGTTCGCGCTGATGTATCACAAGGTCCACGGCCGCCCGCGGCGCACGAAAATCATCGCGCGCGAGGCCTCCTATCACGGCAACACCATCGCGGCGCTGTCGGCCGGCGGCAGCCTGCGCCGCGCCGACTACGAACAGGTGCTGTTGGATTGGCCGAAAATCAAACCGTCGTATTGTTACCGCTGTCCGTGGGGCAAGACTTACCCCGGATGCGATATCGATTGCGCCAATGCGCTCGAGCAAGAGATCAACCGCCACGGCGAGGATTCGATCGCACTGTTTATCGCCGAGCCGATGATGGGCTCGGCAGGCGGCGCGGTACCGCCGGTCAAGGAGTACTGGCCGCGGCTGGCGGAAATCTGCCAGCGCCACGGCGTGCTGCTGATCGCCGACGAAGTGATGACCGGCTTCGGCCGCACCGGCCGGCGTTTCGCCGTCGACCATTGGAATGTCATCCCCGACATCCTGATCGGCGGCAAGGGGCTGACCGGCGGCTACCTGCCGATGGGGATGATCGCGGTTAAGGAGCGGCTGGTCGAGCAGTGCGAAGAGCAGGGCGCCGAGTTCATGTTCTACACCTACAGCGCGCATCCGACCGCCTGCGCGGTGGCCGACCGCGTGCTCGAGATCATGGAGCGCGAGCATCTGGTCGAGCGCGCGGCCGAGATGGGCGCGCGGCTCGGGGCGCAGCTCAAGGAGGAGCTAGCGGGCCATCCGATGGCCGGCGACATCCGCGGCGCCGGAATGTTCTGGGGCGTCGAGCTGGTGCGCGATCGCGCCTCGCGCGCGCCGTATCCGCCGGCGCTGAAGGTTGCGAGCAGGGTGGTCGCGGCGGGACTCAAGCGCGATCTGTTCGTCTATCCGGCGAGCGGGATGGCGCGGCCGGGCGGCGATGCGGTGATGGTCACGCCACCGTTCGTGATCGGCAATGACGAGATCGAATACCTCGTGAGCCGGCTGCGCGCCACGCTCGACGACGTCCATCCGAATCTGCAGTAGAGCCGGCAGTTGCTTCACGGCTGATTACGAATCTCGCATTTGCTTGCGGCCAGCCTCTTGCGGCTGTGCCTGCTTTCCATTGGATTATAGGGCGGGTTCCGGGCGCGCCGCTTGTACGGACGGACGCGCAGCGGTCAGGGCCGTGGACGGCCCAAGGAGACGTTATGGCGGATATCATCGGTCCCACGTCAAATTATTTTTATTCTCAGCGGCTGAAGCTCCATTACGTCGACTGGGGCAACGCGGACAAACCGATGGCGATCATGCTCCATGGCGGCCGCGACCATTGCCGCAACTGGGACTGGGTCGCGTTCGAGTTGCGCCAACACTTCCACCTGGTCGCGCCCGATCTGCGCGGGCACGGCGACTCCGACTGGGCGATCGGCGGCAGCTACGCGATGATCGACCATGTGGTCGACTTGAACCAGCTCATGAACGCGATCGCGGCCGGGCCGGTCACGCTCATCGGCCACTCGCTGGGCGCGGGCGTTGCGCTGCAGGCGGCCGGGGTCTTTCCCGGCGCGGTCAAGGCGCTGGTCGCGATTGAAGGATTGGGGCCGCCCTCCGCGATGCTGCGCGAGACGCCGGCCTACGAGCGGATGGAGAACTGGGTGGGCGACATGCGCGCGCTCGCCCAGCGCAAGCCGCGCGAGTACCCGAACCTCGAGGAGGCGCTGGAGCGGATGCGCGCCGCCAACTTGCATCTCAGCCCCGCGCAGGCGCGCCATCTGACCGTCCACGGCGTGCGGCGCAACGAAAACGGCACCTACTCGTGGAAGTTCGACAACTACACGCGCGCCCATTCGCCCTATCTGTTCAACCTCAAGGACGCGACCGAAATCTGGAGCCGCATTCGCTGCCCCACGCTGCTGGTGCGCGGCGACGAGTCGTGGGCTGGCGACTGGGAGCGCGACGGACGTCTGGACTCCTTCCACACCGCCGAGCTGGTGACGATTCGCAACGCCGGCCACTGGGTCCATCACGACCAGCTCGCGGAGTTTCTCGCCGTCGTGCGCCGCTTTCTGGGTGTGTAGCGCGGTTCGGCGGGCATTGGGATTGCGCGGGGCGGTTGCGGGGACGACGAGCAGGGAAGCTGGCTGATGCGAACGATGCGGCCACTGGCGCTGCGCACTGACGAGTTCAACTACGCGCTGCAAATCCTGCTCGCGGCAATGGTCGGCGTACTGGCCGCGCTCGGCAATCTGGGCTTCAGCGCGTTCATCAAATTCTTCACCTGGGTCTTTCTCAAGCTTGAATGGGGCGCGCTTGGAATCGCGCACGGCGGCCTCCGGCTTGGCCTGGTGCCGGTGGTCCTGCTGACCGGCGGCGCCGGCATGATCCTGCTCGACTGGCTATTTCCGGGCGACGTGCTCGGCTACGGCTTCCCGAATTTTCTCGAGATGGTGAATCTCGGCAGCGCGCGCATCAAGCGCCGCTGGATCGTGCTCAAGGCGCTGGGCGCGGCGCTGTCGCTCGGCTGCGGCGCCTCGGTCGGACGCGAGGGCCCGATCGCGCAAATCGGCGGCGCGATTGGCTCGGCGGTCGCGCAACTGCGCCGCCTGCCGGCCGACCGCGCCAAGGTCCTGGTTGCGGCCGGCGCGGGCGCCGGCATCGCCACCACCTTCAACGCCCCGGTCGGCGGCGTGCTGTTCGCGCAGGAGATCGTCCTGCTCGGCGAGACCGAGCTCACCAACCTGACGCTGCTGCTGGTCTCGACCGTGAGCGCGGTGGTCTTTTCGCGCGCGATTACCGGCAACGCCGCCGTCTTCCAGGCCCCGTTTTTCGTGCTGCGCAGTTACTGGGAGCTTTTGTCTTACGCCTTGATGGGCGCGTTGATGGGCGCGCTGAGCGCCGCGTACATACATTTCTTTCATGCTACCGCGAAGGCCTTCCGCGCGCTGAAGGCGCCACAGTGGGCGCGGCTCGCGCTGGGCCTGCTGGTGGTCGGCCTGGTCGCGATCCCGCTGCCGCGGAACCTGTCCGACGGCTACCCGGTGATCAATCTCGCGATGGAAGGGCGTTTCGCGCTCGGGACGACGCTTGCGCTGACCGCAGCCAAGTTCTTCACCTCCAGCGTGTCGCTCGGATGCGGCGCGCCGGGCGGGGTGTTCGGCCCGACCTTCTTCATCGGGACCATGGCGGGGGCGACCTTCCAGCGCACGATGGCTTCGGTGGTGCCGCGGATCACCGGCCCGCGCGGATCGTACGCGCTGGTTGGATTGGGCACGTTCCTCGGCGGCGTGACGCACGCGCCGCTGACTGCAATTTTTCTGCTGCTCGACATGACCCAGAACTACCAGGTCGCGCTGCCCGCGATGATCGCGGTGGTGGTGGCGCTGGTGGTGGCGCGCGCGCTCGAGCACGAGTCGATCGACACCTATCGCCTCGCGCGCGAGGGCAAGACGCTCGAAATTGGCAGGGAGCGCCTGGTGCTGACGCAGATTCCGGTCGAGAGCGTGATGACGCACGAGCCCGCGGCCGTGCGCTCCAGCGCCACGCTCGCACAGGTTCTGCAAGCGGCCGGTGATACCGCGCAAACCACGCTCCCGGTGGTCGATGACCACGGCGGCCTGGTCGGCCTTATCGTGACGCACGACCTAGTCGCGATGCTGAGCAGCCAGGCTGACGTGGCGGGCTTGGTCAACGCCTACGACCTCTGCCGGCGCAACTGCCCGATGGTGAGCAGCGGCTCCAGCCTCGACGAAGCCGTGCAGTTGATGGGGTCCGAGGACCTCGAGGAATTGCCGGTGGTGGAGAAACATCGCCTGGTCGGCATCGTCGCGCGCAAGGAGATCGCGCAGGTGCTGAACCGGATGACGGTGTCGCTCTCGACGCTCGCCAATACCGGCACCAGCATTTTCTGGGCGACCGGCTACCGCCTGATGCGCATCACCGTGCCCGAGACGGCGCGCGGCAAGACCATGATCGAGCTTGCGCCGCGCGCGCGTTTCGGCGTGAGCGTGCTCGCAGTGCAAAATGCAGCCGAGGAAGCTAACGGCTTCGTCCCAATCACGCCCGACCGCAAGCTCAATCAGGGCGATACGATCATGGCCGCGGGCCGCCCGCCCGATCTCCGCCGCTTCGTGCGCGAATTGGAAGGGTCGTAAGCCTAGGAACTGGCCGCGCCACCTCTGCTTTGCTTCTCGATCTCCTTCATCTCATTGACCTTGTCGAGAATGTGGAAAGACTGCACCGCTGATGCCAGCTCCGCCTCCGAGAGCTTGTCCAATATTGAGGATATCTGGCGCTGCTCCGGCGCGAGCGTGAGTTGGAGCGTCAGGTCCTTGAGAACGGTAGACAGATGGTAGGCCACGGCAGGCTGAGAAACTCCCGATACTGCGGAGGAGACGCTGCTTATCAGGTCCAGCAGCTTTCGCTTCACGGCTTCTTCCTGTTCGGTACTCATTGCTTTTAATCCTTCACGCTGGTCAGGTTGCGGATCGCTTCGTCGGTCTGCGTCTTGGTCGACTCTCCGTAGCGGCGACCAACCTCCTGCGTTAGTAGTCTCGCCCCTCCAATTCCTGATAGTAGCGCGCCTGCTAGAGTGCGCAAATCGAGCTTTGCAACTCCCGCCAGGTCAACGGCTCCGAGCGGGCCGTAAAATATCGCCATGATAACTGCGGTGACTCCGCCGACCAGGGCATTTCCAGGGAAACCTGGCCGCCAAATGCGCTGACCATTCACCAAGCGATCCATCTGAGGCATCAAGAAACCGCCGTCGGAAAGATAGGCATTGAGAAGCCCGCCGACGAGACCCATGACGAAGAGCAAAAGAATGACCTGATAGGACCGCATTTTGTCTCCCCCACAGTTTGCGCCCAGCCACTTTAAGCCCAGGCGAGGCCGTTTAGCTATTGGCGGATGGGGCGGGCGCGGCGTCGAAGCGCAAGGGGCGGACGCGGCCAGCGCGCAGTTCGGCGCATAGCCCCTCGATATCGCTGACCTGGCGCTCGAGCTCGGTCGCACAGGTCAGAAACCATTTCGGGCTCACGAAATGCGCGTCGCTGCCGCCGACCCCGGCGAGGCCCAGCTTCTCCATCGCGGTCAGCGCCGCTGCGTTCTCGCGCGGCGAGTTCTGCCCGTTGAGCGCCTCGATCACGCCCAGCGCCGAGCCGTGGCGCGCGAGCAGATCGTCCAGTTGCGGGCCAAAGCCCGAATCGCGGAAAGGATGCGCCGGGATCGCGATTCCGCCCTCGCCGTGGATCACTTCGATCAGCGCCTCGCTCTTGAGCATCCGCGCACTCAGGTCGAAGCGGCGAAGCACTTCGCGCGTCACGCCGAAGAGCAGCAGATGGCCGAGGTTGGTGTCGGCCTCGATGCCCTTGAACACCATCACGCCGAACCGTTCCGCCAGCTCGGCGTAATGCCGGTCGAGCTCCGGATCGGCCGGGAACAGGCGATGCTCGGTGAAGCAGAGCGCGTCGAGGCGGCGCGGCCCGCGCGCGGCGGCCTCGAGATACTGCTCGGGCGTGATGTTGGAGTCGGAAGAGAGCAGCGTATGGACGTGCAGGTCGATGAGCATAACGCAACGATTCTCACATTTGCCGGCGCGGCTTGGAAAGCCGCTGCGCGATCTTCGCGCCGCCCGTTTCGCGCCGCCCGTTTCGCGCCGCCCGTTTCGCGCCGCCCGTTTCGCGCCGCCCGTTTCGCGCCGCCCGTTTCGCGCCGCCGGCGCGGGCGTTACTATGGGCCGGCCGGAGAGTCGCGCACGCGGAGGCTGTTGTTGAAGGAAACCACGCCTGCAACGCTCTGCGCGAGCAGCAGCACGGCCGCATTGTCGGCCGCACTTGGCACCGTGCCCCACAGTTGCATCGTGTCGCCCACCATCCGGAAGTGCACCGAATCGTAGCCGCTCGCGTCGAGCGCGGCGCGAAAAGCCTCCAGCCGTGCGGCGAGGAACTGCGAAGGTCCGGGCGGGGAGCCAGGCGCGGGGGCCTCGGGCGCCACGTCAGGCGCCGGCACGTCAGACGCCGGCGCGCTGGCGCGGCTCGCGTCGGGCGGGTTGCCGCCGGTGACGTTCAGGCACGCCTTCACGGCCGCGAAGGCGAGTACGAAGATGAGCATCAGCACCAGGATGGGGCGACGCGCGCCATGCGTGCGATGGTAGAGCCGTGCGCGGCGCGGCGGCACGTGCGGCCGCGTCTGGGTCGATGGCGGCACCGAGAGCACCACGGTCTCGGCTTCGTGATCGGCCGCAACATCAGCGTTGCCGGGCGCGAGGCTCACCTCCGCGCCGCAAAAGGAACAGAAGCGCGAGTCGGAGGGAATCGGGCGTTCGCATTTCGGGCAGTCGATGTCCGCTGCCGCACTGAGCAGGGTTGGCGCGGACGGCGACGCGGGTTGCGGCGCGCGAGCGCTCCCCAGCGGCAAGCGAAGCTGCGAGCGCGCGGGGCTGGACGCCGCGTGTGGTAGCGCCGTTGATTGCGATGCTCCGGCCGCTAACGGATATGCCCCGCTGTCTGTGTGGTTGGCCGACGGTGGCGCCGCCGCGGCCGCCGGAGCGGCGCTGTCGCGAATCTCCTCCAGCCGGCGCTTGAACTCCGCCGCGCTCGGCACCCGGCGCTCGACGTCGTAGGCGAGCGCGCCGTCGACCAGCGCCGCCAGCGCGGGCGCGGCGCCGGGGCATAGCGTGGCGAGCGGCGGAAAGCTGAACGGCGCTTCGTTGGCCGGGTCGCGCCCGCTTAGCGCGTGATGCATCGTCGCACCGAGCGCGTAGAGGTCCGAGCGCAGTTCGACCTTCCCGCGGTACTGCTCGGGCGGCGCGTAGCCCTGAGTGCCGATCATGGTCGCGTTCTGCTCCGGCTGGAAATGGCGCGCGATGCCGAAGTCGATGAGCTTGGCCTGCCCGTTGGCGATCAGCATCACGTTGGATGGCTTGAGGTCGCGGTAGATGACCGGCGGCTGAAGACCATGCAGGTAGGCGAGGGTGTCGAGGATTTGCAGCGCGATGTCGATGACGCGCGTCTCGGCGAGCCGTCCGCCCGCGCGCTTCATCTCCTCCTCGAGCGTCGCGCCGTCGATGTATTCCATCACCAGGTAGTGATGGTTTTGTTCGCTGAAGCGGTCGAACACGCGGGGGATGTGCTCGTTGCTCAGCCGCGCCAGCATGTCAGCCTCGCGCTGGAAGGCGTCGACCGCCTGGCGCTGCGCGTCGGGGTTGGTGAAGTTGTCGATCACCTCGGCCAGCGCGCAGCGGCGCGCCGCCAGGCGCAGGTCTTCGGCCAGGTAGACCAGCTTCATCCCGCCGCCGCCGAGCGGCTTTACGACACGGTAGCGGCCGCCGACTATGGTGTTTGGCGCAATCATCGCGGAGGTCGCGGTAATTACTGCGGCCGCGGCCCTGCCGTCAACGCCTGGGAGGCGCGCATCCCGCGCCGCTCGGCGTCTAGGGTAGCGGCGCGCGCCGCCGACACCGCGCAGACCAAATGAATCAGCACGCCCAGCGAGGACGAAGTGCCATAGGCGAACAGCACTGCGAAAAACCAGCCGATCGCGCGCCCGGTGCGTCCGGCGTAGAAATGGCCCAGCCCCGGCATCACGCTCAGCGCGAAGGCGACCACTGCGGGCGCATTCAGCTCGGCGAGCCATCCCGAACCGCCCAGCCGGGCGCCGCACTCCTTGCAAAAAACGGCCTCGGCGACCATCACCGGCTGGCCGCATTGCGAACAGAAGCGCGCGCGTGTCGCGCCGGTGTCAGCCATGGAACACAAACGGCGCGTCGCCCAGGCGCACGTCGTCGCCGTTGGCGAGCGGGCGCGTACCGTCGATCCGTTGGCCGCCGACGAAGGTGCCGTTCTGGCTGGCCAGGTCGCGCAGCGCGAAACCGCCGTCCTGCGGCACGATGCTCGCGTGATGGCGCGAGACCGAGGCGTCGGCGATCACGATGTCATTGTCGATCGCGCGGCCCAAGGTCGTCGGCGCTTTTGGGCGCAACTCGTAGCGGCGCCCGTTAACGTCGACCAGGCACGGCGTCGCCATCCGTCCGACGTGCGGCGGCACCGCGGCTCGCGGCGGCGCGGAGGTCGGCGCGCCATCCTGGCGGACGATGGCCGGACGCGGCCCGGCGCCGGCGCGCTTGAGATGAAAGCTCAATTCATAGCCGGCGATCTTGATCCGGTCGCCCTCGCTCAGCTCGGCGGTTTCGATCCGGTTACCGTTCAAGAATACGCCCTGCTGCACGGCGAGATTTTTCAGCACGTAGCTGTTGCCGTGGCGCTCGATAACCGCATGGCGCGGCTGCACGCCGGGATCGCCGAACAGCCCGACCACGTTTTCCTCGGCGCGCCCGAGCGTCGCCACCGAACGATCGATGTTGAAGCTGCGCCCGCGCAGCCGCCCGGCCTCGACGTTGAGCCAGGCGCTCTTGGTCAGCTCCTGCACCAGCCCGATCAGCAGCCCGATCATCAGGCCGACGACGCTCAGCCCAATCAGGCGTGAGACCAGGCCGCCGCCCGTCAGCACGTTGAGCGGATCGAAGGCGAGCCCGCCGATGAAGCCGCCGACCCATCCCCCAATGCCGCCCTTGAGGATGTTGCGTAGCGAGAAGCTCGCAAGCCCGACGCCCGCGCCCGCCATCAGACCCATCAGCGTCCAGCTCGCCGTGCGGGCCGCCATGAGGTAGGCGATCGAGACGGGCTGCACACCGAATCCGACGTACGCCAGGATTTTTGAGAAGACGACGTTGGAATAGTAGACAGCCGGAATCCCGAGCGCGAAGCAGATCAGGAAGCCGCGCAGGAGGCGGCGCTTGGCGAGCGGCGTGACCTCGAGACGCTTGCCCTCCGCGGCCAGGATCAGTCCGCCGATCGCGCCCAGCAGCAGCGCCATCGAGAGGGTCCCGCTCCACAGCATCCAAGGAGTCTGCGGCTCGGTAAGGGTCCGGTTGTGGTTGACCAGTTCGACCGGGAGCCATCCGATCGCGCCGCCGGCGAGGCCAGCCAGCGCCTTGAAGGCAAGTTCGCGCCGGTCGATCTCATCGTTCATCGCGGCGCTCCTCGATCAGGATTTGGCGCAAGGTTTTTTGACAGAGGATTCGGCATAGGCTTGGCGCGGTGCCGCGGCTGACGGCATTGATCAGTATAATAACCCGGCCTGCGGATGCGGCAAACGTCGGGCGAAGCCTTGGCGTCGCGGGCGCGCGCGGGTTGCCCCCTTCGGCGCAAACAGTGCATGATTCGCTGTTGCAGGAAGGCGTTAATCACCAGGAGGTCGCGATGGCGGAGAAGACCCTTGTACCCGAGACATTCGGACCGCTTCAGGGGGTCAAAATTATTTCGAACGGCACCTTGGTCGCGCAGCCCTTCGCCGCCGCGCTGGCCGCCGACATGGGCGCCGAAGTCATCCAGGTCGAGCGCCCCGGCGTGGGCGATGTGGGATGGCGCAACGTCGGCATCCGCCTCAAGACGCGCGACGGTAAGGGCGAGACCGCGACCAACTGGGTACAGGAGCGGCGCAACGTCTTCTGCATCTCGCTCGATCTTACCAAGCCGCGCGGGCGCGAGCTGTTCCTGCGCCTGGTCGAGCGCGCCGATATCTGGATGGAAAGCTCGAAGGCCGGTACCTATCCGAGATGGGGCCTCGACGACGCCGCGGTATGGAAGGTCAATCCGAAGCTGGTGATTGCCCACGTCAGCTCCTACGGCTTGTATGGCCATCCCGACTACATCGGGCGCACCTCGTACGACATCGTGGGCCAGGCCTTTGGCGGCATCATGCAGCAGACCGGCTTTCCCGAGACGCCGCCCGTGCGCGCCGCACCGTGGACGGGCGACTACCTCACGGCGCTGTTCACGCTGTGGTCGTCGCTGGCGGGGCTGACCTACGCGCGCAGCTTTGGCAAGGGCCAGGCGATCGACATCGCACAGTACGAGGCGATCCATCGCACGCTCGGCGGCACGATGGTCGAGTACTTCCAGCAGGGACTGGTGCGCCAGCGCTCGGGCAACAAGGCGCAGGGTTTCCAGCCGCTGGACAGCTTCGAGGCCAGCGACGGATGGGTGGTGCTGGGCGCGATCGGCGAGGTCTATGACCGCGTCGTGCGCGCGATCGGGCTGGACCCGGCCGATCCGAAGTGGCAAAAGGCGCGGCTCGAGATCGAGTCGATGGAGGGGATCGAGTTCGATGCGCTGCTGCGCGGATGGATCAACGAGCGGACCGCCGATGAAGTCGTGCGGCACATGAACCGGCACAACGTCGCCTGCAGCCGGATCATGTCGAGCAAGGAGATGGCGGAGAACGAGCAGTACAAGGCGCGCGAAATGCACGTCGAATGGACCGACGAGCAGGCCGGCAGGGTCAAGGGCATCGGGATAGTGCCGAAGTTCTCGGCCACGCCGGGCAAGGTCTTCCGCGGCGCGGCCGGAGTCGGCCACGACAACGAGCGGGTCTATGGCGGGCTGCTGGGGCTTAAGCCGGCGGAGATCGAGGGGCTTAAACGCGACAAGATAATCTAGTTCGCTGACCGGCGCGCGCGCCGGCGACAATCGTGTCGCGAGTCGCCTGCGGCCCCAGGTGGCGGATCGCGATTCCGTACTTCATCGTCGAACCCCCGCGTTCGCCGCCAGGCGCCGGATTCCGTTCGCCATCCAACGACTTGACGGTTCAGCTATTTAACTGCTTTGAGTTTGCGCCGCCCGTGGCGGCCCGAGACCAGCCGCCGCGCGGCCTCGCCGAGCGTCCCCGCGCGATGCGATCGGCTGTACTGCTCCAGGGTTAGGCCGTGCGCCGCTTCCAGAGCGACCGACAGCGCTGCAAGCACGCATACTTCGGCAAGCACGCTGATGCGCGGCGCGAGGCCGAGCACGCCGCCTTCCTGCTGGACCGGCACCTTGATCACGAGGTCGGCGAGGTGCGAAAGCTCGGAAGCCGGGTTGCCGGTCACCGCGATGAGCTGGGCGCCATGCTCCTTGATTGCCGCGGTGGCCTCGCACAGCTCGCGCGTGTTGCCGCTGTTGGAGATCGCGATGACGACGTCCCTGGGATCGACCTGGCCGAGACTGCCGTGCAGGGTTTCAGTCGCGTGCAGGAAGGTCGCTTGCGTGCCGATCGAACACAGCAGACTCGCCGCGTAGCGCGCGACGTGCTCCGGCTTGCCGACCCCGGTCAGGTGGACGCGGCCGCCGCGCGCTTCGGCGGTGCGAATCATGTCGACCGCGGCGCGAATCTGGTCGAGATCGATTTCGCGCCGCAGCGTCCCAAGCTCGCTCAGGCACAGTTCCAGGAAGCGGTTGACCTCGCGCGAGGGATCCAGTGGTCCGTTCACCTCGGGTGGCGGCGCGAGGTCCGGCAGCGCCTGATCGGGCAGCGCACCGCGGAACAGCGCGAGCACCGCACCGCGCACCGCGAATCCAGGGGGAAACGCGCCCAACTGTCCCACGCATACCGCGCCTGCGGCGTTGGCCAGCGTCCCGATGGCGCGCCACGGCAGGCCCCACCGGAGCCCCGCGAGCATCCCGCCCAGAAAAGCATCGCCGGCGCCGGTTGTGTCGACCACTTTGACCTGGAACGCAGGCAGCTTGAGCGCCGTATCGCGCGCCGCGATCGCGCATCCCCGCTCGCCGTCGGTCACAACCACGGCCTGGCTCTGGTAGCGCGCGCGCATCAGCTCCGCGAGCCTAAGCGTATCGCGTCCCGCGCCCATCAACGCGCGCGCCGCGGGACGGGCCGGCTTGAGAATCGTCGCCAGCCGCAGCGCGCGCTCGAGTTCGGCGCGCGTGCCGAGCATCGGACAGGCATCGGCGGGTGGCAGATCGACGTCGAGCACGCTCGGAATCGAATTGGCCCGCGCGAACAGCAGCAGGGCGATCACGGTGCGCAGCGGGAGCTGCGAAATTTCGCTCGAGACCATCCAGGCGTGGCGGATGAAGCCTGCGTGGCGGCGGCGAATCTCGCCGGGCGCAAGCTCGGCGGTGGCGCCGCGCGCCATGTAGATCGCACGGCCGCCGCCCGCGTCGACGAAGACCTTGGCAAACGAGCTGGCCGAACCGTCGGTGGTGAGATGATGCCGTATCCCGAGCTGTTCGATCCCGCGGCGCAGAAACTCGCCGTGGCGGTCAGCGCCAATTTTGCCGAACACCCCGGCCTCGAGCCCCAGCACGCGCGCCCATCCGAGATGGTTGAGCACCAAGCCGCCGACCGCCGCGCGCTCCATCCGGCCGTCGCCGTGATGGGCGTCGAGCGCGACTTTCTGCTCGGCGCGGACGAACTTCGGCGTGCGGTAGAACAAGTCCACCACCATGCTGCCGCAGCCGGCGACGTCGAGGTTTGCTTCAGCCATCCTTAAGCGCGCGCCGCGTCTGCGGGCGCTCCGCGTCGAGTTCGCTCAGCCATCCGGGCTCGAGCGTGGCCGCCGCGCGCCGGCGCAGATCCTTGAAGCGGCGGGCAAACTCGCGCCGCTCGGCGCCGCTGAGCGCGGGGGTTCCCGGCGCAAGCGCTTCGCTCCGGCATACGCCCATCTCGGCCAGCGCCGCTTTGAGGCAGGCGAGGGTGGGGCGGAAGCTGTGGCCGGCGCGGCTGAATTCGCACGCGGCGCGGAACTCCTCGAGCACCTGGGCGTAGCGATGCATCAGGGCGGGATCGCCGTTGCGGCACACCCGCAGCGCGCGCTGCCACTCGCGCGGCATCGCGTTGCTGGGTCCGGCGACGATTCCGTAGGGCAGCGAATCGCGGGTCCAGTAGCGGTTCCAGTAATGCCGCGTCCAGCCGCGCGCGCCCGCGGGCGGCGCGAACAGATCGAAAATCAGATATGGGTCACCGGCGTAAATCGCGAAATCGCCGTGGCGGTTGAAGTGCGCCGCCGCGCGCGTGTAGTTGCCGAGCACCGCTTTGCCGGCGGTGACTTTGACCCCGCGCACGTAATCCATCCGGCTCATCTGCTTGATGTCGCGCGTGTGCATGTGCGGCGCGCGGCCGGGCGCGGCGATCTCGGCGTTGTCGTAGAGGAAGACCGGGATGCGCCGCTGGCAGCGCTCGAACAGCGCGTCGATCTCGCGGTTGACGAAACCGACCGGATCGTCCGAGTCGCGAATCGACAGCGGTGCGACCACCACCGCCGCGGCCTTCAGCTCCAGCGCATACTCGAGATTCTCCAGCGTCTCGGCGCGCGTATGCCCGGTGATGCCGACCCAGGCCTCGACCGCCACGCCGGCGGCGTTGATGCGGCGGCATTCGTCGACCACCACGCGCGCGATTTGCTGGCGGCGCGGATTGTCCAGCTTGTCCCATTCGCCGGTGGTGCCGGCGGCGAAAATGATGTTGGCGCCGTGGCCGCGCTGCACTGCCCAGCGCACGACCGCGCGCTGCTCGTCCTCGAGCACCGCTCCCGTGCGATCGAGAATGGTGACGACGGGCGTCGACAGCCCCGCGTTAGGCACGTAGCGCTGAACTTCCTGCGCGCCCGCGCGCCGCGCCCCCAGCCGCTGTCCAACAAGCTTGAGTGGTGTCGAATCTGTCATCGCGCCTCGCAGCCGAAAGGGCGGTTCAACAAAAATTCCTCAATAAAAATCCGCTTGGCCCGGGATCACAGAATCCCCAGGCCAACCCGCGTGATGAACGTATGTTTGCCCTCCCGGTCCACACTATATTTGCTAAGCTGGGCTTCAATACGCAACCGGTAATGGCCATCCTTGGCCAGCGCGCCGGTGGGCAGGTTGTTGGCCCACAAGGACTTTTTGCAGGCGGCGATCACGAGGTCATCGACCGCGGCGAGTCCGGAATGCTGCTGGTAAATAAGCTCCTTTAGCTGGCCCTTGTGGTTGAGGATGGCGGTCACGATCACGGGCTTGAGCTCGTCCGGCAACTGCATCGTTACGATCGGCTCCTGGTTCTCCAACTTGACCATCGCTTTGAGCATCTGCGTGAGGATCATGTCCACGAAGCCGGGATACTCGGCCGCCTTGGCATTGAGCAGCCGCTCCTGGGCGTGCGGGATCGGGGTCTCGGTGTAGCGCGAGGATTCGGGATGGTTCAGGAACAGCCGGCGCAGCGTTGAGGGCGTGTCGTCCCCGAGGGCGTGCGCGCCCATCGAGAGGGCCTCACCCCGGGGCGGGGTGGCTTTCAGCACCTGCGCGGCGTTGTTGAGCGAGGCGGCGTCGGCATTTTGGGATGAAAGCTGCGAGAGATCCGTGATGACGTGCGGTGAGCCGGGAGCGGCGGGCGGCGACGGCGGAGCGACCGTCGTCGGGGTTTGCCAGGAGCATCCGGCGGCCATCGTCAGCGCGAGAACTGCCGCGCTCAGCGTAGCCGCCGCGCTCGTCATCGCCGCGCGCACCCCGGCGGGGAGCCGGGCCATCAAACCGTGTTGCATTGCCATCCTGATGGAGAAATCTCGTGATGCCACACGCGGCGCAATCGCGCGCCGCAAGCGCACGATTGTAATACCGAACCGCCGCCGCGGACAATTGCCCCGTGCGCGCCCCCTTACCTCGTGCGAGGCGCGGGCCGGGGGCGGCACATGACAAACCGGCGGTGCGTGATTATCTTAGGCGCAGGTTAATCGGGGGGCGGCCCGCTGCGGGTGAATTGAGTGGCTCGCCGCCCGATGGTATACTCCCACGCACATAAGGAAGGACATGAAACCCGCGATTCATCCCGAATACCATCGCTGCGTAGTCACCTGCGCGTGCGGCAACACGTTCGAGACGCGCTCGACGGTGGATCAACTGCAAGTCGAGGTTTGCTCGAAGTGCCACCCCTTCTATACCGGCACGCAACGGCTGGTCGACACGGCCGGCCGGATCGAGCGCTTCAATCGCAAGTACGGTCGTCAGTAGCATAGCAACTCCCGCTGCCCGCGGCGCATCACGATGCGTCCGGGCGGGCGGGGGATCGGTCTTGATGGCGCGGCTGGCCCGATACCTGGTAGCCGCGCTAAATTTTTGCCCCGTGCGACGCTGAAGCCTGGCGCCGCCACGACGCAGGTGCCGATGCTCGACAAGCTCAAAGGAATCGAAGAGCGCTTCAGCGAACTGGAGCGGCGCATCAGCGACCCGGCGGTAATCGCCAACAACCGCGAATATGCCCAGCTCGCCCGCGAGCGTTCCTCGCTCCAGGAGGTGATCGGCGCCATCCGCGAGTATCGCCGCGTCCTTAACGACATCGCCGAGCATCGCGCGCTGCTCGAGGGCGACGACGAGGATCTGCGCGAGCTGGCCAAGGGCGAGCTGCCGGCGCTGCAAAAGCGCCAAGCCGAGCTGGAAGAGCGGATCAGGACGCTGATCACGCCGCGCGACCCCAATGACGACCGCAACGTCCTGCTCGAAATTCGCGCCGGCACCGGCGGCGGGGAAGCCTCGCTCTTCGCCGGCGAACTGTTCCGGATGTACACGCGCTACGCCGAGCGCCATCGATGGAAGGTCGAGGCGCTGAGCCTCAGCTCGACCGGGCTTGGCGGTATCAAGGAAGTGATCGCGCTCATCGCCGGCCACGGCGCCTACAGCCGGCTCAAGTTCGAGGGCGGAGTACATCGCGTCCAGCGCGTGCCCGCCACCGAAGGCTCGGGCCGCATCCATACCTCGGCCGTGACGGTCGCCGTGATGCCCGAGGCCGACGAGGTCGAGGTCAATATCAACGAGGAGAAAGACCTGCGCATCGACGTGATGCGTGCTTCGGGGCCGGGCGGCCAGAGCGTCAACACCACCGACTCGGCCGTGCGTATCACCCACCTTCCCACCGGCATGGTGATCGTCTGCCGCGACGAAAAATCGCAGCACAAGAACAAGGCGCGGGCGCTCAAGATTCTGCGCGCGCGCCTGCTCGAACGGGCGCAAGCCGAGCAGGAAGCCAAAATCGCCGCCACGCGCCGCTCGATGGTCGGCACCGGCGATCGCTCCGAGCGCATCCGTACCTATAACTTTCCGCAGTCCCGCGTTACTGACCATCGCGTCAACCTGACGCTCCATCAGCTCGACCAGGTGCTCGACGGCGCGATCGATCCGATTATCGACGCGCTCGCCACCCGCGAGCAGGCCGAGGCGCTGAGCGCGTAACGCGGATGAATCCCGAAACCATCGCGAGGCGACGGGCGGGCGAAGGCGCAGCCGCGGCGGCGGCGGTTGCGGCTGCGGTGCGGCGCCTTGCGCGGGCCGGCGCCGCGAGCGCGCGGCTCGACGCCGAGTTGCTGATGGCCGCGGCGGCGCACACCTCGCGCGCGGCGTTGGTCGCCGGGTCCGCGCGGGTCGATCAACCGGCGCTCGAGCGCTTCGAACGGATGCTCGCGCGGCGCGAGGCCCGCGAGCCGCTCGCCTATATCGTTGGCCAGCGCGAGTTCTTTTCGCTCGACTTCGCGGTCTGCCCCGGCGTACTCATCCCGCGTCCCGAGACCGAGACCGTGGTCGAGGCCGCCCTGGATTTCCTCAATGCGCGCTCGAGCGCGACGGTCCTCGACCTCGGCACCGGCTCGGGCGCGATCGCGATCGCGATCGCCAAAAGCGCGCCGGCGGCGCGCATCGTCGCATCGGACATATCTAAAGTGTCGCTTGAAGTCGCGATGGGCAACGCGCGGCGCCATCGATGCGTCGACCGGATCGTCTTTCTTGAGAGCGATTGCTTCGCCGCGCTGGAGAAAGGCTGGGACGGTTCGCCATTCGACCTCATCGTTGCCAATCCGCCCTACATCGCCGAGACTGGGTTCGCCACGCTGGAGCCCGAGGTGCGCGACTTCGAACCGCGTATCGCGCTCGCGGGTGGGCGTGACGGAATGGATTTCTATCGCACGATCTCGAGGGGGCTTGCGCGATGGCTCAGGCGCGGTGGTGAAGTGATGCTTGAGGTTGGCGCAGGGCAGGCGGATGCAGTCGAGGGGATGATGCGCGCGGCCGGATGCGCCGCGGGCGCGCGGGTGCGCGATCTGGCGGGGGTCGAGCGCGTGGTGCGGATGCGGCGCGCGCTTTAGTCGCGCGTTTTAGTGTGGATAAGAGCGGGGAAACGCGGGCGGTCGGGAGGACGATCCGGCGCGCGGCGGGAATCTACAGCTTCAAATGGACAAGATGATCATCCGCGGCGGCGCGCCGCTGCGCGGGACGGTGGAACTCTCCGGCAGCAAGAACGCCGCGCTGCCGTGTCTGATCGCGGCGCTACTGACCGAAGAGCCGCTGCTGATCCATAACGTGCCGCGCCTGCGCGACGTCAGGACCTCGATTGACCTGCTCGGGCGGCTGGGCGTGGTCTCGCGTTGGACCGGCGATCACGACCTCGAACTGCACGCGCGCGCGATAACCTCGCACGAGGCGCCATACGACCTGGTCAAAACGATGCGCGCGTCGTTTCTGGTGCTGGGGCCGCTGCTGGCGCGGACGGGACGGGCGCGGGTCTCGACGCCGGGCGGATGTGCGATTGGCGCGCGGCCGGTCAATCTGCATATCGCGGGCATCCGGATGCTCGGCGCGCGCATCCAGATGCGCCACGGCTATGTCGAGGCCCATGCGGTCAATCTCCGTGGCGCGCGCGTGTGGCTCGACACCTCCTCGGTCGGCGCCACCGAGAACATCATGATGGCCGCGGTGCGCGCGCGCGGCCGCACCTTGATCGAGAACGCGGCGCGCGAGCCCGAGGTGCAGGACCTGGCGCGGCTGCTGAAAGCGATGGGCGCGCGGATCTCCGGCGCCGGCAGCCACGTGATCGAAATCGAGGGCGTCGAGCGCCTCGGCGGCGCCGAACATACGGTTATTCCCGACCGCATCGAGGCCGGCTCGCTGATGATCGCGGCGGCGGTGACCGGCGGTGACGTGGTGGTGCGCGGCGCGCCGCTCGAGCACCTCGAGGCGGTGATCGCCAAGCTCAGGGAAACCGGCGCCACGGTCGAGCCGGTCGAGGGCGGCCTGCGCGTCGCGCGCGGCGCGGCGCTGCGCCCGGTCGAATTGCGCACGCTGCCCTATCCCGGCTTTCCCACCGACTTGCAGGCGCAGATGATGGCGCTGCTGACGCAGGCCGCCGGGACCTCGGTCATCACCGAGACCATCTTCGAGAACCGCTTCATGCACGCGCTCGAGCTGATGCGGATGGGCGCCGATATCGTGATGAAAGGGCCGACCGCGGTGGTGCGCGGCCCGACGGCGCTGTGCGGCGCGCCGGTGATGGCGACCGACCTGCGCGCCAGCATGGGGCTTATCCTGGCGGGCCTGGCCGCCGAGAACAGCACCGAGCTGAGCCGCGTGTACCATCTCGACCGCGGCTACGAGGCGCTCGATGCGAAGCTGCGTGCGCTGGGCGCGGCGGTCGAGCGCGTGCCCGGCGAGGAAGCGGCGTGAAGCTCGTCATCCTGGACTCGCATAGCGCCGTCTTCCGCCGCTTTCTCGACGTGATGCTGAAGCGGCGCGGCAGCGGCGGCGCGGCGATCGATGCGGCAGTGGCAAAAATAATCGCCGCTGTGCGCCGGCGCGGCGACCGTGCGCTGATCGAGTTCGGCGCTCGCTTCGATCACGTGAAGCTGGCGCCTGCCGGCCTGCGCGTGCGGCCGGCGGAGATGGAAGCGGCGCGCCGCGCACTCGCGCCCGCCGAGCGCCGCGCGCTCGAGCTTGCCGCGCGGCGCATCCGCGAGTTCCATCGGCGCACGCTCAGCGCCTCGTTCACTTATCGCGACGCCACCGGGATGCGCCTGGGGCAGATGGTGCGGCCGCTCGAGCGCGTGGGAATCTACGTCCCGGGAGGGCAGGGCGCTTATCCTTCGACCGTGCTGATGAACGCCATTCCAGCGCGCGTCGCCGGCGTGCGCGAGATCGTGATGGTGTCGCCGCCGTCGCCGGCGGGCGACTCGGCCGCCGTGCTGGCCGCCGCCGCGATCGCCGGCGTCGACGAGTTCTACCGCGTCGGCGGCGCGCAGGCGGTGGCTGCGCTCGCCTACGGCACGCGCACCATCCGCGCGGTCGATAAAATAGTCGGCCCCGGCAACGCCTGGGTGCAGACCGCCAAGCGGATGGTCTACGGGGCCGTCGATATCGACAAGATGGCCGGGCCGAGCGAGGTCCTGGTGATCGCCGACGGCGGCGCACGCCCGCAATGGGTCGCCGCCGATCTTATCGCGCAGGCCGAACATGGATCGGGTGACGAGGCGGCCGTGCTGCTGACGCCCTCGCGCGCCACTGCCGAGCGCGTCGCCGCCGCCATCGAGAATGCGCTCGCCGGCCTCCCGCGCGCCGCCGCGGTCCGGCGCGTCTTCCGCAGGCGCGGCGCCCTGGTCGTGGTCGATAACCTCGAGCAGGCCTTCGCCCTGTCCAACCGGATCGCGCCCGAGCATCTCGAACTCGACCTTAAGGACGCGCCGCGATGGCTTGGGCGGGTGCGCGCGGCGGGCGCGGTGTTCGTGGGCGAGTTGAGTCCGGCGCCGCTCGGCGATTACCTCGCCGGGCCCAATCACGTGCTGCCCACCGGCGGCGCGGCGCGCTTCGCCTCGCCGCTGGGCGCGTACGACTTTCTCGCCCGCACCAGTATAATCGAGGCCTCGGCGCGCGCGATCGGAAAGCTCGGCCCCGCGGTTGCGCGGCTGGCGCGGATGGAAGGCTTCGAGGGGCATGCGCGGGCGGTCGAGCTGCGGCTGGGCGCCGGCCCGCGCCGCGCACGGCGGAAAAAATGAAGAAGCAACTTTTTAAGAGCAACCGTGTCATGTCGGGGCTGTCGCCGCGATCAACTTTACCGGGCGAGTTCGCTCTTCGGAGCAGCGGCGGCCCACTTTGAGCATCGCGTTCAGCATCACGACCAGCTTCCGCATGCAGGCGGTCAACGCCATCTTCGGAGATTTTCCGGCTGACCGTAGACGACTGTGGAATGCGCGCAGCGATGGGTTCAGTCGAACCGCCGCGAGAGTGCTCATATAGAGCATCGCCCGCACATCGCCACGGCCGCCCCAGATTGCGCGCTTGCCCTTGAGCCTTCCGCTATCTCGATTGAACGGCGCAACACCTACCAGTGCCGCGATCTTCTTGCGGTTCAGCGTCCCCAACTCTGAAAGATGCGCGATCAACGTCGCGCTCACGACCGGGCCGACTCCCGGAGCGCTGCGCAGCAGATCCGCCTTTTGACGGAACGCCGGCGTCGCCCGGATCAGCGCCGCGAGTTGCTTGTCCAGAACGCTAATCTGCTTCTTCAGGCATCGGATAATCGCCGCCAGCCCAGCGCGTACACGCTCGAGCGCCTGCGACTGTCGGTTCTGCCCCGCCGTCATCATCCGCACGAGCTGGTTGCGTCGGGCGATCAATGCCCTCAACTTCCGAGTTTCCGGATCTGGCAGGCGGCGCAACTCGGGCTTCATCACCTCGGCGAAGTGCGCGAGCACCGCGGCATCGATCGCATCCGTTTTGGCGAGCCGACCGCTAGCGCGCGCGAACTCACGAATGTCGCGAGGATTTACCAGAGCAACTGGCAACTCCTCCTCCGCTAACCGCTCCAGCAAGCTCCGCTCGTACCCCCCGCTCGCCTCCAGCACCACGCATTCGGGCGTAAGGCGACTTATTCTCTTCACCAGCCGGGTAATCCCCCGTTCGTTTGGAACGATCAGCTTCTCGCCGCTAGGCCTGAATGCCACATCCAGCCGATCTTTCGAGCCGCCGATGCCAACAAAAATTCCGCGCGTCATCTTTTTCTCCTCTGGCACAGCCCACCCTTGCACGATACGGACGCGCCCCGGACTTGGGTGAGGACGCGAGGGGAAAAATTGGTTCTTCAACCACAGATACAAGGGGAAAGATGCTCACTATGAGCCTTTCTCCAGATACGAGGGGCCGCGCTGACCGCGATTCAATGCGGACGCCGCCGCCGCCTCCGTTGGCGCCAATGGGCCAGCGTGATCGGCGCGAAGCCATTCGTGCTATAACCGCTGCCGTTGGTTCGCGAGGAGGAGGAATCGATGCCGCGCAAGCTACGGCTGGTCAAGGGCGCTGCGGAGCGCGCCGCGCTGGTCTACGGGATGCGAATCTTTGCCCACAACGACGTGGCGGCCGTCGAGGACGCACAGGTGCGGCTCAACGACGGCAGCAGCGGGCGGGTCACGATGCACTTCATCGAGGGCACGCGCGCGCAGATTCGCCGCCAGCTCATGCAGAGCATCGATGCCTTTTTCGAACTGCTCGGCGACGAGGAACGCTAGCGCGGCGCGGACCCACAGCCGGATCGGGAAGCAGAGATCATTAGCAACAAGAACCGCCAAGGGAAAGAGAGAGGTAAGCGATGGAGCTCAAGTTCATTAAGTACGAGAAGCGCGGCCACGTGGCCTATATCACGCTCAACCGCCCCGAGGTGATGAACGCACTGCATCCGCCATGCCATCCGGAGATGGGCCAGATTTGGGACGACTTTGTGGGCGATAAGCAGTTGTGGGTTGCGATCCTCACCGGGGCCGGCGAGCGCGCGTTTTCCGCAGGCAACGATCTTAAGTGGACCGCCGAACATCGCGGCGAGACCTTGGATATGGGCAAGCACGGTTTCGCCGGCATCACCTCACGTTTCGACATTACCAAGCCGATCATCGCCGCGGTCAACGGCTTCGCGCTGGGCGGCGGATGCGAGATCGCGCTCGCCTGCGACATCATCGTCGCCGCCGACCACGCGCGCCTGGGACTGCCCGAGCCGCGGGTCGGCCTGATGGCGGGCGCCGGCGGCGTCCATCGCTTGCCGCGCCACATCCCGCTCAAGATCGCGATGGGCATGATCCTGACCGGCAAGCACCTCAGCGCCCAGGAGGCCCATCGATGGGGCCTCGTGAACGAGGTCGTTCCGCTGAAAGACCTGATGGCGGCGGCTGAGCGATGGGCCGGGGAAATCATGGAATGCTCGCCGGTGTCGGTGCAGGCGAGCAAGGAAGCCGCGATGCGGGGGCTCGAGATGCCGCTGGAGAAGGCCTGCGCGCACAGCTTCCCCGCGACTACGAAATTGTGGCAATCGAAGGACGTGATCGAAGGACCGCTCGCGTTTGCACAGAAGCGCAAGCCGCAGTGGAAGGGCGAGTAGCGCGTGCGCGGCCGCGGCGGCTATAAGTGCGGCGGGGAGATCGAACGATGGATCCGCTTTCGGTTCTCGAAGAGAAAAAAATGCCGTTCGCCGAGCTGCTCGGCATACGAATTCTGAGCGCCGCGCCGGAGCGCGTCACCGCCGAGATGGCCGTGCGCGACAACCTCTGCACGGTTCCTGCGGTGCTGCATGGCGGAGCGCTGATGGCGCTGGCCGACTCGCTCGGCGCCTATGTGACGCTGCTCAACCTTGCCGCGGGCGCGAGCACCACCACCATCGAGTCGAAAACTAATTTTCTCGCGTCCGCTCCCGCCGGCACGACCGTCACCGGCGAGTGCGCGGCGGTGCATCGCGGCCGCCGCACGATGGTCTGGCAGACGCGGATCACCAACGCCCAGGGCAAACTGCTCGCGATCGTGACGCAGACTCAGATGGTGCTCGAGGCGCCCGCGCGCGGTTGACCTCGGCGCGGCGGAAAGACTGTGATGGTCCATTCCACCCAGAGGAGCATCCGCCGGATGATGACCCGTCGTGAGCTGATGAAAGCGATGGGCCGATCGGCCGCCGTCGCCGCGCAACTGTTCGCCGCGCTGGCGCTGGCCCAGGCCGCCGAGGGCGGTGGGCAGCAGGAGGGCAAAGTCATCTCGGGCCCGGGAGCGTCGGACAAGGGCGTCACGGTGCGCGCGATCCTGCAGCACGATTTGCCCGACGTGCCGGGCAAGCAGCTCAGCGTGGTGACGGTCGATTTCGCGCCGGGAGCCGCTTCTTCGGCGCATCGCCATCCCGGCTCGGTCGTCGCCTATGTGCTGGAGGGCGCGGTGGTGAGCGAGGTCGATCCGGGCAAGCCTGCCACCTATAAGGCCGGGCAGTCGTGGTACGAACTGCCGATGCACACGCATCGCATCGCGCGCAACGCGAGCAAGCGCCGCCCGGCGAAAATCCTCGCGGTCCTCATCTCGGAGAAGGGCCAGGAACTGGTGCTGCCGCCGGTTTAGCTTCGGCGGAGGGCGAAGGCGAAGCGGCGTCGGCTGCCGGGTCGAGCCCGGCGAGCGCCGTGCGCGGGAAAACCATCAGTAGGAGATTTTATCTTTCGGGCGAGTGTTTGCCCGCGTGATACGCCAGCGGATAGGGATAGAAGACCTGCGCGGCCTGCGGGCCGTACTTCGCGATGGCCGCGCGGACGGCTCTGCGGCCGCCGGCCTCAGCGCTCACGCGACCATCCGCTGGCAGGTTCTCCTCTTTAGCAGGTTGCGGAAAAACCCGGCGAAAGACGATTTCGGCGAAGAGTACGCATTACTACGATCACGAGAGTGAGTGTTGGATTAATGTTGTCCGGGGTCAAAAACACTTTTTCCGCAACCTGTTAGAACAGCGGACAGTTGCTTGGATCGGCTCCGTCTTTACAATACGTGTGAGTGAGAGGTCCGCCCAGCGAAGTGCATACACCATTTGCGTTATCACACAGAGTAGGATTGGTATAGCTAATTGAAAGCAACACGACGTCCCCGTCCGCCGGACACGTCCCTCCCTGCGGCGGGTCGAAGTCGTAGGATTGCTGAATTACTCCCCGCCTGGATGCTGTCAACTCAAACGGTCCGTTTACGTGTCCGGGTCCACTGTACGTTTGGGTGGCCATGATAGCACCTGCCGCAAGACAGCCAATGGTCACAGTGACTTCTCCGGTCACGGAGTAGTCGACTGTACTATAAGGAGGCAGCCCGGATTCGCGCCACGAATAGTATAAGTCACCGATTTCGTGGGGCACGGACCGTGCAAAGTTGACTTGGGCGCGGGTCAAATCGAACTGCGCAGCCCGTGCGCCGCAGCAGATCAACATGAGTAGTGTACTGGCGCAAGCAACAGCCCCAAGCCGAACAAATTTCATAGGCGTCTTCCGGCCCCGTCTCCGAACGATTGACGTTGCAAGAACGCAAGGGGCGTGCCGATGCAGGAGGATTGCTGGCCGCGCATGTCCTGGCAATGACGTGGGGACAGGTTTGCGCAGGTTTGCGCGAAGGGACGTTTACGGATCGAGAGTGCCCGTAAAGGCGCGGTCAGAATGGAAGTGATCATGGCGGCGAAAGCGGCAGAATGCGGGCGCACGCAAACCGATTAGCCGGCGGATGTGACAAAAAGTTGGCGCAGCAGTACCGCCATCACTCCGGCCGCGCGCGTGACCGGCCACATCAGCAGCGCCGCGCCGGGAATCGTCGTCGACCAGGCCAGCGTGCATCCGGCCGTCGCTCACGCGGCCTTGGTGAACAGCGGGTCGAGCCGATGCGAGCGCGCGTGGGATCTGTGGATCGCCGGCGGCGCCGAAGCCGAGACGGAGGTGAGAAAAGCCGCCAAGCAGCGGAATCCCGAGAAAAGCGAAAGACGCGATGGCGTAGATGGCGAGCGCTGCGGCGGGCTCGGCAGGCCGGCCCGGCGGGGTTGCGCTGCGCGCTGGCGGCGTCATCGGCGGCCGAGGATGGCCCTCTCTCGTGTGCTTACGCGATAAACCCCGTTTCCCTGAGTCATTGCAGGGCTGCTACTTCTTTGCCTTGAGCGGGTCGGCGAACTCGGTGGTGAAGCCGCCGGCCTTGAGCGCCTCGACACAGCAGGCGACATCTTCTTCTATCGTGCCGCCGCTGGCGCCCACGGCGCCCAGAAAGTCTCCCTTCTCCACGATCGGCAGACCGCCCGCCACGATGCATATGCGTGAGTCGGTGTGCTGCAGGCCATAGCCAAAAGCCTCGGGCATCATGATCGGGCGCAGCATCGCGGTGGGCCGCTTGAACGCGATCGCGGTCCAAGCCTTCTTGATTGCGATATCGACGTTGGCGATCCGTCCGCCCTCGGGCCGCTCCAGGCCGCGTAGATGGCCGCCGAAATCCACGATCGCGATCGTGCTCGGCTTGCCCACCTCTTGGGCCTTGCGATTTGCCGCCTGTAGCATCTTGCGAATTTCTTCGAGTGTCACTTCACGCATCTATCTTCAACTCCTAACTTTATGATTGCGTAATCTACGTCGGCCTCGCCACCTCCACGACTGTGTCGGAGGTCGCCACGGCGACCGCTGGGACCCTGCGCTTCGCCAGTCAAGCTGGGATCGTTTGGCGGGTTGTTCGACCGCCAGTCAAAAAGTGTAGCGCTTGCCGACTACCGAAGGGTCCACGACCGTCTCGCCGACTGCGTTGGCAAATGCCCTGACGGCGCGCCAGCCGGTGCAGTGCCCGGCGGCTATCGTGGACAGGTTGAACTCCTTCACGGCTTGCACCGTCTCCGGAATGATTTTTTCATTAGGGCCCGCGAGATGAAACCCCCCAAGCACCGCATAGAGGGGGATGCCGGGAGCGCAGTCGCGGGCATGCTTCAACACGTTTACCACCCCGGCATGTGAGCATGCCGTGAACACCACTAGCCCCTTTCCGGCAACGTTTACCATCAAAAATCGCTCGTCGATCAACAGAGGGTCGGGCATCCAGTTCCCGGCCTCGGTCTTTTGGTAATGCGCGGGCAGCCCGTGCTCGAACGGCGTCACTCGCGGGATCTCACCGCTCAGGTAAAACATGCTATCGAGAAGGACTTGGGGCTCCCGGGTGCAGTTGACCTGTGCGCCATGTGCGGTCAGAGCTTCGATACTCGGAACGTCTTTTATGGGGAGCATGCTGCCGTTGGGCAGTCGCCGTGCGCGCGCCCGGAACATCCCAAGATGAGCATAATACGGAGTCGGACGGCCGCCGTTGCGGCTGCGGACGAGGTCGAGCGCTTTGAGCATTCCTCCTGCATGGTCCCAGTGCCCATGGGACAGCACGATGCTTTCGACCGTCCCCAAATCGACGCCAAGGCGCTTGGAGTTGCGCTCGAACGCATATTCTTCCGGTCCGGTGTCGAAAAGGACGGTGTGCCGGTGTGCGCCGCGAGTGGCCGTGATCAGGTGGGAGAGGCCATGGCAGGCGCAGCAAAGACAGTCACCGGACAGCTCCCGCATCCCGTGCCGCTCCAGAAAGGTGAACTCGGATTCCACGTGAGCGGGAATGGTCGAAAGGCTGTCGGTCGCATTATCGACCACGACGTGAATCTCGATCTTATCGATCGGCGCGATACCAGCCATTGGAATCTCGCTACCTTCCCGGTGCAGGTTTTTCGGCGCAAGGGCAAGACGCCATCACGGGTTCAATCTGTTTCGATCGGCAGCGAGCCGTCTCTAGCCCACTCGCCCATAGAACCATCATACAGGGTAAGGTGTTCATACCCGAGCTGATACAGCACAAATAAATCGACGGTGGCTGAAATCCCGCCGCCACAGTAGCAGATGACGTTCTTGGAGGTTTCCACGCCGGCCGCACTGAACTTTGTGCTGGCGTCCGCCAATGGCACGAACGCCTTCGTGTTGCGATCTAGTAACTTCCCCGCCGGCACATTTACACTGCCAGGAATTCGCCTAGGGCGACCGTAGCGGCTGGGGCTGGTCCCGCGATGAAGCTCAGAGGGTAAAGCGTTGACGATGACGGTGTTGGTATCTGCGAGCGCAGCCCGCACCTGCTCCTTGCCAACGAACAGCCCGGGACGTGGCCGCGCAACGAAGGTAGCGGGGGGATACGCACAGGGCTCAGTAGAAACCGGGCGGCCTTCGGCATGCCATTTCTCCCAGCCGCCATCCAATATGGCCGCGTTGTCGAACCCAAACGCCCGCAGCATCCACCACACACGAGTCGCCCACATGATACCGTCGGCACTGTACAGGACGACGCGGGTGCCTTCTCCGACACCACAACGGGACATCACAGCAGCGAACTGGCCGGCGGACGGCAGCATGAAGCGCAGCTTCGTCGTATTGTCCGACAGTTCCCCCTGGAGATCGATAAACCCCGCGCCCGCAATATGCGCGGCGTCATAGTCCGCCTTACCGCTGACGATGCGATAGGGGGCATCGGTGTCGGCCTGCGCAGGTAGGAGGTGCGTCGTACAATCAAAGATGCGTAGATTGGCGTCGCTGCGATGGGCCTCAAGCCAGTCAGTCTGCACGAGGGCATTAGGATCGTGATATGCGATTGTATTTTCGGCCATGTTTTGCCTGCACGGTTGGTCTTGCTTTGCAGTCTCTCTGGATCGCACTACTGTGGAGTGGAGTCAAATCACAGCCGCTGTCTCCGTGCAATCACAACGGGGGTGTGAAACCAACCCTTGAAGTCCGTCGCCCAACGCACTTGATCTGTCGTCCCGAGCGCGGACGAGGTCTTCAAGGAGCGGGCGTCGGCGCCGTAAAGCCCAGCTTTTCGGCCGACTCGGGATAGAGCCACAAGGTCTTGCCCGATTGCGGACCGTCGAGGACGCGAACCTCGGTCATCCCCTTTTCGCTCGGACCAGCCGCTGCGACCAAGGTGCCCGCGGGCACCATCAGCAGGTTTCCGTGGTAAAAGAGCTTGCTCACTTCCATCGTCCCGAAGGCGTCGAGCGTGCGCAGCGCAGCGGCCCCTTCGGCGTAGGATTCCTTGCTGTCCGCCGCGACCGCTTCCTTCGCAAGGCGCCATTGCTTGCCCGTGACCGGCGGCGCGTCCGGGCCCTGCGCCGGTCCCGAAGACTTGCACGACACTATCAGGAGAGCGACGCAAACAGACATGATGGCGGAGGTTGTTCTGTTCACGGGATCTTTTCGAAGCTCCTCTTCAGATGATCTTGTTGAGCGGGTACTCGATTATCCCGACCGCGCCGGCTTCGAGCAGCTTGGGAAACAACTCGCGCACGGTGTGTTCGGCGATCACGGTCTCGACCGCCAGCCATTCCTTGCCCTTGAGATTGGGCGAGGCATAGAGGTGCGAAACGGTTGGCGCGGTAATCGAGGGCAGCAGCGTGATCACCTTTTCCAGGTTCTCGCGGGCGACGTTCATCTTGATCCCGACCCGGTTTTCGGCGTCGAGTGCGCCGCGCAGCAGCATCCCAATCTGCCGAATCTTGGCCTGCTTCCATCCCACCGCCCACGCGATCGGGTTGGCCACCAGCACCGGGGTCGAGGTAAGCAGTTGCTCGACGATCCGCAGGCCGTTGGCGCGCAACGACGAGCCGGTCTCGGTGACCTCGACCACGGCGTCGACCAGGCCTTCGGCGGCCTTGGCCTCGGTGGCGCCCCAGGAAAATTCAACTTCGACTTTAATTTTGCGCTCGAGGAAGACCCGGCGCGTGAATTCGACCATCTCGGTCGCCACGCGCTTGCCGTCGAGGTCTTCCAGCCGGCGCACCGGCGAGGAGTCGGGAACGGCGAGCACCCAGCGCGTCGGCGCCAGCGAGACCTTGGAGTAGATGAAGCTTTCGACTTCGACCAACTCGACCGCGTTCTCGACGATCCAATCGCTGCCGGTAATGCCGGCGTCGAGCGAGCCGTCGGCGATGTAGCGCGGCATCTCCTGCGGGCGGAGCAGACGGCAGCTTAGGGTGGGGTCATCGACGCTCGGCATGTAGGAGCGCGCGCCGACCGACACGCGCCATCCCGACTTGCGCATCAGCTCGATGGTCTGGGCTTCGAGGCTGCCCTTGGGCAATCCGAATTTGAGTACGTTGTCAGCGGGCATAATCGCTAGCGTCGTTTCCGTGTCGTGGCGTTATTGAACGTGAGACGGGTTGCGCGCGGCTCAGTGCGCGGGCTTGGGCTGATGGCCGTAACCGGGGCCGTACTTGGCGGGGTCGACCCGGCGCGTATCGACGATGTGCAAGGCGCCGTCGCGCCACACCCGGAAGAAGCACGATTCGTAGCCCTCGTGGCAGGCGGCGCGGTCGCCGTGCTGCTCGACCGAGAGCAGGATGGTGTCGTTGTCGCAGTCGATGCGGATCTCGTGCACGGTCTGGTAGTTGCCAGACTCTTCGCCCTTGCGCCACAGGCGGTTGCGCGAGCGCGAGAAGTAGCAGGCGTGGCCGGTCTTGAGCGTTTCCTCGAAGGCCTCGCGGTTCATGTAAGCGACCATCAGGAGGCGGCCGCTTTGGTGGTCCTGGGTGACGACCGGGACCACGCCGCCGCTTTTCTCGAAATCGATCTGTGACGCTGCCTGCTGCGATGCCGACTGGGTTTCCATCCGCGTGAGCCGGCCCCCGGCGCCGGCAAACTCCTTTTGTGAATCCGAAAGTATCAATTAAAGTCCGGCCGGTTTCAATGCCGGCGCCACCGCGGAGAGGGGGGCGGTTTCAAAACCGGGCGGCGCATGTATAGAGTCGCTGGGGGGATGGTCAAGGATCGCCGCGTGCGCCACGTGGCCGCCAGCGCGGCGTGAAGGCCAGACCGGGGAGCGGCGAATGGATTGGCGCCGGCCCGCAGAGAAGCGATTGGCAGATGGGCGATAATCGGATGAGGCTCCGCCGGCCAATAAGAGGCGCGCTGGCCGCGGCGTTGGCGCTGCTGGCCGCGGCGGCCTGCGCTTGCCGCCATAGCGCGCAAGCGCCCGTACGGCCAAAGCCCGCCTTCGTGCCATTCAACTTTCAGATCGCGGTGGGCGCCGACCATTACAATATCGAGGGCTTCATCGCGCATCCCGGCGACCCCGGCCGCATGCCCGCGCTGCTCGTGCTGACGGCGGGCGAGGGCAACGCGCGCCGCTGTATCGAACAGAGCACCGGGCTGGTCGCACTCGGCATGCTGGAGGCCTGCATCAGCATCCCCGGCTACGGCAAGTCGTCGGGGCCGAGCCGTTTCGTCGGGCCGCAGGCGGTCGAGGCGGCGCATCGCGCGGTCGACCTGCTGGCGGCGCGGCCGGACGTCGCCCCGGACCGCATCGCAGTCTGGGGATTGTCGGACGGGGCGGTGGCGGCGGGGTTGCTGATGGACAGTGACCCGCGGCTGCACGCGGTGATTTTACAGTCGGGCTTTTACGACACGCTCAAGATGTGGCCCGAGGCGCCGCTGCGTGAGAAGGTCACCATCCTGCGCCAGGTGTGGCCGAGCCATCGCGTGCTGGCCGAGCGCAGCGTGATCGCGCATCTGCCGCCCAAGCTCGCTTGCAACGTGCTCATCCTGCACGGCGAGCACGACAAGGAGATGCCGGTGCAGCAGGCCAAACGGCTGGCCCACGAGCTCCAGCGGCGGGGGGCCAAGGTTGAGACGCGCTTTTTCGACGACGGCCACGACCTCGGCGGCAAGGTCGACGGGCCGCTCAAGGAATTCCTGCGTCAAAACTTGATCGCTGCGGCGCCACGCACGCCGGGGCCGCCGTGAGGCGGCAAATCGTATCGTCTGATCGCGTTGGCGCAGGTGCCCGTTGGAGCCGCAGGCCGCACGGCACAAGAGCCTAGCAGCGTGTTGAGAAACTGCTCAATCTCGCGATCAGACGTGGGTCCATTCTCAACACCCTGTTAGGGACTTTCCACATCTGCCCATCATGAAGCCTGGAGCCTTTACACCTCAACTTGACCGCGCGTGCTCTCTAACTTTGACGGCGTTCGCTATTCTGGCTATCTTATAGCCAGATGCGGTATGAGATCGTCCTTGCCCCGGAAGCGGCCGAGGCCTACCAAGCTTTGCCGGCCTTTCCGCGCGCCCAAGTGCGGGACGCTCTCGAACGGCACCTGCGACACCAGCCAACCCTGGTGAACAAGAGCCGGATCAAGCGTTTGCGGGGCTTGAGCCAGCCGCGATACCGGCTCCGGGTTGGGAAGGTTAGAGTTTTCTATGACGTCACCACCGAAACCGTCGAAGTTCTCGCCATCGTTAAGAAAGCCGAGGCTGCGCGCTGGCTCGCCCGGCACGGAACGCCCGATGCGCCGGGTGGCGCTGGCTGAAGTCAAGGACGACCTGTCGCGATTTCTGCGCCTCGCCGAGTCCGAGGAGATTGTGATCACGCGCCACGGAAAGCCGGCCGGCGTGCTCATTGGGTTTGAAACCGAGGAAGACTGGTTCGACTATCGCCTGGAACACCATCCCGAGTTTTTGCGCCGGGTGGCCAAGGCGCGCGACGCGTTGAGGACCGGCCGCGGGGTTCGACTGGAAGACTTGCCGCGGTAAGGCGGATGCCAGGCCTCGATTCCGATACGCGGGCTACTCCACGGCGTTCGGGGCCGCCGTCGCAGCGGCGCGCCGGCGCGCGACTTCGAACAGCGCGACCGCCGCCGCCACCGCGACGTTGAGCGACCCGACTTTGCCGTACATCGGGATTCGCACCACGAAGTCGGCATTCTTCTTGACGATCTCGCGCACGCCGCGCCCCTCGGAACCGACCACCAGCGCGAGGCGGCGCGTCGTATCCAGCTCGTAGATTTCGAGCGCACCCTGGGGCGCGAGCGCCGCGATCCAGTAGCCGGCCTGCTTGAGCTCTTCCATCGCGCGCGCGACGTTGCCGCATAGCGCAATCTTAAGATGCACCCAGGCGCCCGCCGACGCCTTTATCGCCGCCGGCGTAATCGCCGCCGTGCGGTCGCGGGCCAGCACGACCGTGCCGACTCCCGCGCCCTCGGCCGAGCGCAACAGCGCGCCCAGGTTGCGCGGGTCGGTCACGCCGTCGACCAGCAGCAGCGGGTCGGGCTTCGCCGCCACGACTTCTTCGAACGGCGCGTAACTGTATTCGCGAATCAGGGCGACCACGCCCTGATGGCGCGACTCCGCGCCCGCGATCCGCGCCAGCGCCGCCGCCTCGGCCGCCACCACATGGCCGCCGGCGGCGCGCACGCATCCGATATCGCCGGCGAAGCGCGCCTCGAGCCCGGCGCGCACGTATAGCGTGCGTACCGCGCCGGGGGCGGCGGCGATAAGCTCATGCACCGGCTCGGCGCCGAAGACCAGGTCGCGCGCCGCCGCTTCCGGCGCACGCGTCAGCGGCGCGCGAAGCGGCGGCGCCTGGGCTGGCGCCGCCGCCGGCGCCACGAGCGGCGAAGCCTGTGGCCGCGGGGCGCCGGGTGGCAGTATGCGGCGGCGATGCTTCATCGCCGCCGATAATAGTCCAGCGCAACGCGCGGCGACACTGCGGGTCACCGCGCGCGCTCTTCAAGGCTGCGCCCCAACCGCGGTCCGCAATCAACCCGCTCGCCGTCATCCTCCCGATCGCCAAAGATATCTCCGCCGATCGTCAAAGATATCTCCGCGCGTTTGCTTGCCCGCCGCATCCGTCTACACTTATCAGCGTATTACGTTTGCGCCCGCGCGCGGGCGCGCCCAGCGATGCTCAAGCTGCGAACCATCGACCGCTATGTCGCCGCCGAGGTCATCGGACCGTTCGTGATGGGCGTCGGACTGCTAACCTTCGCGCTGGTGACCGGCAAGCTGCTCAAGCTCACGGAGATGGTGGTCAATCACGGCGTCGGCCTCGGCCAGGTGATGGGCCTCATCGGCTACATCATGCCCGCCTTTCTCGAACTGACGTTTCCGATGGCGGTGCTGCTCGGCGTGCTGCTCGGCTTCGGGCGGATGTCGAGCGACCGCGAGCTTATCGCCGCGCGCGCCTGCGGCATCAGCCTGTACCAGCTCGCGCTACCGGTGATAGCGGTGGCGCTGGTGGTCTACGCGCTGGCCAGCTGGTTCGCGTTTTCGGTCCGACCGTGGGCCAATTCCAATCTCCAGGCCGAGATCTACCGGCTCACCCGCACGCGCTCGAGCGCCGGGCTCAAGGAGAAAATCTTCGACAGCAGCTTTCCCGGCCTGGTGCTCTACGTCGACCACATCTCGCACAGCAACAGCGCCTTGCAAGGCGTGCTGATTTCCGACGCGCGCAGCAACCAGCAGCAGAACACGATCATCGCGCAGCGCGGGATCATCCTGCCCGACGAGAACAACCACACCATCACACTGCGCCTGTTCGACGGATCGGTCTTCGGCGTCGACCCTTCCAGCCATAGCAGCCACATCACCAGCTTCCGCATCTACGATCTCAACGTCGAGCCGCAAACCGGACTGGCCGACGAGGGCCACGCGCCCGAGGAGATGCCCTACGGGGAACTGAAGGGAGTAATCGCCAAGGCGCGCGCGGCGCACAAGCCGGACTATCTGGCGGAGGCCGAGATGGCGGGCAAGTACACGGTGCCGCTGGCGACGCTGCTGTTCGCCCTGATCGGCGTGCCGCTGGGACTCAAGCCCGCGCGCGGCGGCCAATCGGAGCGTTTCGGTGTCGCGATCGCGCTGTTCTTCCTATACTACATGCTGATGCGGATGGGACGGACGCTGGCCGAGCGGGGGATGCTCAACGCGCTGTTCGCGATGGCGATTCCCGACCTGGTGTTCCTGGGGCTCGCGCTATGGATGTTCTACCGCAGCGCCAATGACCGCACCGACCAGGGCCGCGGCCCGGGCGATATCCTCTGGGACCTCATCGAGCACTTTGGCCGCAAGGGGGCCGCATGAAACTGCGCCCGCGGCTCTCGCCCACGCTCGACCGTTTCCTCGGCGGCCATTTTCTCGGCCCGTTCCTGGTCTGTCTGGCGGCCTTCACCGCGGCGTACCTGCTGGGCGACATCTTCGACCGCTTCGACGACCTGATGCGCTACGGCGGCTTCGGCCTGCTGGGCCTGGAGTACTTCGCGCTGAAGCTCCCGCTGATCGTTTCGCAATTGCTTCCGGTCGCCTCGCTGGCCGGCGTGTTGCTCGGCTTCGCGCTGCTCAACCGTACCGGCGAGGTGCTGGCCTGCCAGCAACTCGGTATCAGCCGCTTCGAGATGGCGGTGCCGGTGCTGCTGTTGGCGGCGCTGATTTCGCTCGCCGACTTCGCGATCAGCGAGACGGTGGTGCCGATCGCCACCCGCGAGGCCCAGCATCTTTATCAGGTCGAACTGCAGCGCCGGAAAATCTACGGCATCTTCTTCAACCGCCGCATCTGGGTGCGCGTAACCGACGGCTTCATGAGCGCCGACGACTATGACGGCCACAAAAAGATGCTCCACGGCGTGACGCTCTACCGCGTCGGCCACAACTACCTGCTGACCTCGGTGGAGAACGCCCCGGAGGCGGCGTGGAACGGGCGGCAATGGCGGCCCATCGGTCTCACGGCGTTCAAACTGCTGCCCGGCGGCAAGGTTGCTCCGACCGCTCCCGGCCCGTTCCGCATCGACGTCAACCCGGCCGACTTCAGCCTGCTGCGGATGGATCCCGACGAATTCAGCCTGTGGCAGCTCGATTCGTATATCGAGAGCCTGCGCAGCAAGGGGCTCGACCCGGGAGGCTATTTCGTCGACCGCGACCTCAAGTACGCCATGCCGCTGGCCTGCCTGATCATGGCGGCGCTCGGCCTGGCACTGAGCCTCGACCCGTTGCCGCGCAGCCTCAGCGTCGGGCGCAGCTTCACGCTGGCGATCGCGATCGGGTTTGGCTATTGGCTGATGTTCGGCCTGACCTCGTCGCTGGGCCGTTCGGGCCTGCTGGCCGCATGGCCCGCCGCCTGGATTCCCAACATCACGTTCACCATCCTGGCCACCTCGCTCTTCCTCTTCGGTGAGGAACGCTGATGCCGGCGGATTCGCTACAGCCGCTGGAGATGGCCGCGGTGCGCGACTTTCTGACCTTCGCGCGCATCGGGCACCTGGCGACCGCCGACACCGCGGGCGTCCCGCACAACGTGCCGCTGTGCTTCTGGTTCGACGGCGCGCGCTTCTACTTCGCGATTGACGAGAAACCCAAGCGCGGAAGCGTGATGGCGCTGCGCCGGATGCGCAACATCGCGGCCAACCCCAACGTCGCCCTGATCGTCGACCATTACGAAGAGCACTGGCACAGCCTCGCCTACGTGCTGGTGCACGGGCGCGCCAGCGTGGTCGAGGAGCGCGAGGAGTACCTGCTCGCGCTGCGCAGCCTGCGCGACAAGTATTCGCAGTACCGCGCGATGGCGCTGAGCATCGAGAACAACCCCGTCGTGCGCATCGACCCCATCCGCGTCCATGTCTGGGGCGAGCGCTTCAAGCCCACGCCGGGAGCCGCGGCGCGGCCCCCATCCACGTAGCGCGGCGCCGGATGCGACGGCTGGAGGAAATCGCCCGCGCGCTCGCCGACTCCTCGCTTGACGGCTGGCTGTTCTACGATTTCCGCCACAGTGACCCGCTCGCCTACCGCATCCTGGGCCTCCCAAGCGAAGGCATAACGACCCGGCGATGGTTCTGCTACGTACCGGCTCATGGCGCGCCGCGCGCCGTGGTCTCGGCGGTCGAAGCGGAGCGCCTGGCGGAACTGGGGGTCGAGACGGTGGTGTACCGCTCGGCCGAGGGGATGCTCTCGGCGCTCGGCGGCATGCTGGCCGGCGCGCGGCGCATCGCGATGAACTACTCGCCCCAATGCGCGATTCCCTACGTCGCGCGCGTCGATGCCGGCACTGTGGAAATCGTCCGCGCGCTCGGCCTCAAAGTCGTATCGGCCGCCGATCTGATCCAGCGCTTCGAGGCGCGGCTTGAGCCCGCGCAACTTCAGAGCCATCGGCGCGCGGCCGCGCTGGTGCGCCGCGTGGTCGACGAGACTTTCGGCGAAATCGCGCGCGCCATCGAGTCGGGAGCGCCGATCAGCGAATACTCGGCGCAGCAATTCGTGCTCGCGCGCTTCGCCGCGCATGGCCTGATGGCCGACGACCCGCCGATCGTGGCGGTCAACGCCGATGCCGCGCGGCCGCACTTCACGCCCGCGCCCGCCGCCGATACGCCGATCCGGCGCGGCGACCTGGTGCTGCTCGACCTCTGGGCCAAGGAGCCCGGCGCCGACAGCATCTATGCGGACCTGACCTGGATGGCTTACGCGGGCGCGCGGGTGCCCGAGGAATACGCGCGCGTTTTCGCGATCGTGGCCGAGGCGCGCGACGCCGCGGCCGATTTCATCCGCGCCCGCGTGGCCGCCGGGCAGGCAGTCCGCGGCGAGGAAGCCGACCGCGCCGCGCGCGGCGTGATCGAACGCGCCGGCTTCAGCCGGCAGTTCGTCCATCGCACCGGCCATTCGATCGGCCGCGAGGTCCACGGCGCCGGCGCCAACCTCGACTCGCTCGAAACCCACGACCATCGCACGCTCATCGATCGCTCCTGCTTCTCGGTCGAGCCGGGAATTTACCTGCCGGGACGCTTCGGCGTGCGCAGCGAACTCGACATGACGATCCAAGACGGCTGCGCCGAAGTGAGCGCCGCGCCGGCACAACGCGAAATCGCCGCGCTGCTGAAATAGTGGGGCATTTTAAATCTCAACGCGACCGACCACCCGTGAAAGGCATTTTCAGGGGCCAATGGTCGTGTGCTTCTTACCCCTCGCCCAATTGTCTTGGGGAGGAGGGCAGAAGCGCTGGGCGCCCCAAGGCTGGTGGGGTGCGCGCTGGTCGTGGATAATTCCATCGCACGCGCCATGCAACAACCCGCGGATTCGAACAATGGCTGCCGGATGATTCGGGCAATTATCTTCGACCTCGACGGCACCCTGGCCGACACCGAGCCGCTCCACTTCGAAGCCTTCGCGCGCGTCCTGCGCGGCGAGGGAATCGAACTGGACCGCGCGCAATACTTCAGCCGGCTAATCGGCTTCGACGATCGCGACTGCTTCGCCACCGTGCTGCGCGAAAGCGGCCGCGGCGTGGCCAGCGGCTCGCTCGCCGCGCTCATCGCACGCAAGGCCGCCGTCTACCAGGAGTTGATCGCCGGCCGCGACGTGACCTTTCCCGGCGCCGCCGACTTCGTGCGGCGATGCGCCCGGCGCTTCCCGCTGATCGTGGCGACCGGCACGCTGCGCGTCGAGGCCGAACTCATCCTCAACCGCGCCGGCGTGCGCGAGCTTTTCGTCGACATCATCGCGGCCGAGGACGTCGAGCACGGCAAGCCCGCGCCAGAGGGTTTCGAAAAGGCGCTGGGGCGGCTGGGCTTTTTGCTGCGCCTGCGCCCGCCGTTGGAACCGGCCGAATGCCTCGTGATAGAGGACACCGTGGCGGGCATCGAGGCGGCGCGCCGGGCTGGGATGCGGGTGCTGGCGCTATGTCATAGCGGCCGCCCCGAAGAGCTCAAAGGGGCGGAAATCGTGCGCAATTCGCTGGCCGAGACCGATCTGGACGAACTCCTGCGCGAATTTTCTCGATAAGAAGCTTTATATATCATTGAAGATATTTAGTGGTCTTTAAGATGTTTTAACTCTTGCTTCTCTTGGCGCGGCGGCTAGACTATTGTGCATACCGCCGCCTGCCAAGGCAAAGCCTGGCGAAGAGGCGCGCGAGTCAACGCGCGAGAGAGCAGTATGCACATCAAATCGATTGACTCTAAGCAGGCGGCCAAAATCGCCGCCATCATGGCCTTCATCTCGCTCTTGATGCTGACCTACCCGCTGGCGGGAGCAGCCTGGCTGTTCTCGGTCCCTCTGCCGCACAAGCATTTCATGATCCTGCTGTTCGTTCCGTTCTTTTATGCGCTGGCGACCTATTTCCTGGTCGGACTTGGCTGCATGCTCTTCAACTTCGCGTCGCGCACGATTGGCGGGATTCGAATTGAAGTCGTTAACGACAGGCGCGACACGCTCGACATGATCGACGCGGCTGGCAGGAACGCGGAGCGGCCCGCCCCGCGCCGGCGCGCATCGGCGGCGTAGCCGCGGGCGCGGCAATCGGCCGCGCGCGAATCGCTAGCCTGAGGCTTTACCCAGAGCGGCCAATAGCCGCTCTTTGAGGTTGTCGAACGGGCCATTCGACATGATGAGCGCGACGTCGCCCGGCCGCGCCTCGGCCAGCATCCGCTCGAGGATGTCGCCGGTCGACGCGCAGGCGAAGGCGGCCGGCCCGCGGCGGCCGATCGCGGCCGCGAGTTCCTCGACCGAGAGGCGGCCGCCGGGCGGAATCGGGTCGTTTTCCTTGAAATAGACCGGGGCCAAGTAGACGCGCGCGGCGCGGTCGAAGGCGGCGGCGAACTCGGCCTGGAAAACATTGCGGCGCGCGGTGTTGGAGCGCGGCTCGAAGGCGGCCAGGATGCGCCGGCCGGCGTAGCGCTCGGCGATTGCGGCCAGCGTCACGCGAATCGCGGTCGGATGATGCGCGAAGTCGTCGACCACGGTGACGCCGCGCGCCTCACCGAGCAATTCCTGGCGGCGCACCACGCCGCGAAACGATTCCAGGCCGCGCGCGATTTCATCCGCGCCAAGGCCGAACTCGCCCAGCAGCACCGCCACGCCGAGCGCGTTGGCGACGTTCATCCGGCCGCCGATCGGCAGGCGCAAGCCCTGCGCGATGATCCCGCCGTCACGCTCGATCGAAAAGCGCGCACCGTCCGCCCCAACGCTCACGGCGGCGGCGCGAAACTCGCCGGCTTCGAGGCCGAAGGTGACGCGGCGCGCGCGTGAACTCTCCGCCACCTCCAGCGCGGCTGGCGAATCGGCGCATACCGCGAGCACCCCCGCGGCCTCCATCCGCGCCGCCAGCGCGCGGAACGAGGACTTCACGTGGCCGAGGTCGCGATAGATGTCGGCGTGGTCGAACTCGACCGCGGTCAGGATCGCGCCGCGCGGCCGGTAATGGAGAAACTTCGGCCCCTTGTCGAAGAATGCGGTGTCGTACTCGTCACCTTCGATCACGAAATCGGCGCCCGCGCCGAGGCGGTAGTTGGAGCCGAAGTCCTTGGCCACGCCGCCGACCAGCATCGAGGGATCCCACCCGGCAATGTTGAGCACGTGCGCCATCATCGCGGTCGAAGTCGTCTTGCCATGCGTCCCGGCGACCATCAGAACCCGCTTCGCGCTGAGGAAAAAATGCCACAGCGCCTCCGGCATCGAGAGATACGGCAGCGGGCTTTCGAGCAGCGCCTGCGCCTCGGAATTGGCGCGCGTGACCACGTTGCCGACCACCACCAGGTCCGGCGCCGGCGTGAGGTTGTGCGGGCCAAAACCGATCTTCACCTCGACCCGCAGCCGCTTCAGCAGCGAAGCCGTCGGCTCGTAAAGCTGGTTGTCGGAACCGGTGACGCGATAGCCGCGGCCCGCCAGCATCCCGGCCAGCGCCGCCATCGCAGTGCCGGCGACGCCGATGAGATGGACGTGGCGAACGTCGTGCGGCACCCGCGCCATCCGCGCCGCCGATTCGGCGGAAATCTCTTCAGACATCGAAAAGCCGTGGCTCAACTCAGCCCTCGCCCCTCACCAACGTTAGCAGCCGCGACGCCCGAGCCTAAGCGGTCGCAGCCGCGGTGGCCGCGCGCGCGCCATGCCCTCTGGCGGCGTGAGCGGCGTGCATGGCGCGAGGCCGCCGTGGCCGGCGCGTGCGGCTAGGCTCCCGCGCCGATCGCTTCCATGATGAGGTCGTGGATGCGCGGGCGGAACTCGCGAATGGCCTGGTTGTCGCGCCGCGGATGGACCCGGTTGGTGAGCAGCGCGATGGAGATGGCGCGCTCGGGCTCGATCCAGATCGAAGTCCCGGTGAAGCCGAGATGGCCGACGGCGGCGGGCGAGAAGTGGCGCCCGGAACTCGAGTATTGCGGCGACGGCGTGTCCCATCCAAGCGCCCAGGTCGAGCCCTTGACCGTGGTATCGCGGGTCCAGAACTCGCGCACCACTTTTTGCGGCAGCCATTCGGAGTGCCCGGCGTAGCAAGCGATCAACTCGTGGGCGATGCGATCGACGTCGCGCACCGGCGCGAACAGTCCCGCATGCCCGGCCACGCCGCCCATCGCGTAAGCGTTTTCGTCATCCACTTCGCCGACCAGCAGCCGCTTGCGGAACGCGCAGAACGAGGTCGGCGCGAACATCTCGGCCACCGGCTCGAGCCGCCGCGAGCGCACCAGCGAGATATCGATGAAGTCGGTCGCGCGGATGCCGAGCGGGCGGAAGATGCGGTCGCGGCAGAAGCGGTTGAGCGCCACGCCGGCGATCCGTTCGACGGCCTCGCCGAGCAGCATGAAGTTGAGGTCGGAGTAGATCGCCTTGGTGGCCGAGGGCGCTTCGGGCTTCTCGCGATGGATTTCCTCGTAGACCCATTCCTTGGCGCCGTGGCTGGCCATGAAATTGACCTTGCCGCCCTTCTCGACCTGCACAACCTGCTGGAAGAACGGCCGCCACGCCGCCAGCCCCGAGCAGTGCGCCAGCACGTGGCGGAAGGTGACGTGGCCCTTGTCGTGGACGCCGAAATTGTGGAAGAAGCGCGTGACGCGATCGCCCAGGCGCAGCTTGTTCTCGCGCACCAGCATCATCACGGCGATAGTGGTGGCGAGCGGCTTGGTCAGCGAGGACAGGTCGAAGACCGTCTCCAGATGCATCGGCGAGCGCTCGGGCACCAGCGAGCGGAAGCCGAAGGCGCCCTCGAACACGACCTCGGCCTCGCGGCGCACCACCAGCGTGGCGCCCGGGATGACCCCGCGCTCGACGGCTTCGGCGAAGGCTTGCTCGACTTCACGCCATCCCAAACCGGCCGCTCCTACGCCTCCACCGCCGGCTCCAGGAAGCCCAGCGTCCGTGCCGCCGTGTCCACCCGCGCGCGCACTCCGAAGGGAATGGCGAAGTTCGCGCTGCCATGACCGGCCTCGAGACCCGAGAGCACCGGGCAATCCAGGCGCGCCGCCTGCTCGGCAACGCATTCGGCAATCAACCGATGCTCGGCCTCGCTGCCGTCGGGCGGACGCAGCGCGCCGAACACCACTGCGGCGACCCGTCCCAGCACTCCGGCCTGCCCAAGCTGCACCAGCATACGATCAATCCTATACGCCTTCTCGCCGGTATCTTCCAAAAAAAGAATCGCGCCGTCGAACGGCGGCGCGTACGGCGTGCCCAGCGCCGCAACCACCATCGAGAGACATCCGCCCACGACTTCGCCCTCGGCGACGCCCGCCCTGAGCGCCGCGCGGGCCGGCAGTTCAAAGCTCCCGCGTTCGCCCGCGAGCAGCCGGCGGAGATGATCGAGCGAGGACTCGGAAAGCCCGCGCGCAAAGCCCATCGCGACCATCGGACCATGGAAGCATACCATCCCGGCCCGTCCCACCAGCGCATTGAGGATGAAGGTTGCGTCCGAAAAGCCCATGAACACCTTGGGCGTGCGCGCGATCGCGTCGAAGTCGAGCAACGGCAGTATCCGTCCCGCTCCGTAGCCGCCGCGGGCCGCGAAGATCGCGTCGACTTCCGGGTCGGCGAAGAACGCCTGCAGCTCGCGCGCACGCACGGCGTCGGGGCCGGCCACGATTGCGCCCCGGTCGAGCGCATGGCGTGAGACCTTGACCCGAAAGCCCATGCGCTTAAGCGCCACGACGCCGCGCTCGAGATGCTCGCGCTCGATTGCGGAGGCGGGCGAGACCACCCCGATAGTGTCGCCGGATTTGAGCGCGCGCGGCTTTATTCTCGCTTGGCTCACCTGGTTGGCGAGGTTCGCCCCCCTCTCTCCTTGCGAGCTTACCATGCGCGGCGCGCCAGCGCTTGCGATGCGCGGCGTGGCGGCCAACATGGCGAAGTACCTAGCGACGGAAGCCGCATGGGAGGTCGGCGAAACGGCGATGAAGGGGCGGTCGCGATCCTATTGAGCGCGGACCTCAGAATGTCCCTTATGCGCGATGCGCCAGGGGGCGGGGCTGCGGAAGTTGTCGCGATCACGAAGTTCTTCGGCACGCAACCATCTGCCTAGTGAGACCAAGCGTTCTCCTCAAGGGCATAGTTATTTATGCGGCACCGCACGGCGGCGCGCGAGCGTGGTGATCGAACCGTCGGGGTTGGCGACCAACACGACGCCGGCGATGCCGATAAACAGCCCGCTGCCGACCACGCCGGGAATCGCACGCAACTCGCGTTCGAGGCGAGCCGGGCCGTCGATCACGCCCATGCCGCAGTCCACCACCAGGTTGCCGTTGTCGCTCAAGAACTCGCCTCCGTCAGCGCCGACGCGCACCGCTGGCTTGAGTCCCAGCTCGCGCATGCGGCGCATCGCGTAATGCGCCGCGAACGGCACGACCTCGACCGGCAGGCGGCGCCGCTGGCCAAGGCGCGCCACACGCTTTTCCGCGCCGACCAGGATCACCACCTTGCGCGCGGCGCAGGCGACGATCTTCTCGCGCACCATCGCGCCGCCATAGCCCTTGACCAGGTTGAGCCGCGGGTCGACCTCGTCGGCGCCGTCGATATCGACGTCCACGCGGCCCTTGCCGTCGAGCGCGACGAGCTCGATGCCGACCGCGCGCGCAAGTTCCGCGCTGGCCCTGGAAGTCGGGACCCCCTGCACCTTGATGCCGCGCTGGCCAAGCGCGCGGATAAAGGCCGAGGCGGCGCGCCCGGTGCCGAGCCCCACGGTTTGGCCGGGTTTCACGTAGCGCAGCGCATACGCGCCCAGCTTGCCGAGCAGGTCGGCTGAAACGGGTTCGCTCATTGGTGTGCCAGCCTCATCCGCGATCCGCCGTCGGTGCAGCGCCGGCCGCGGCAGGCCTACTGCTTGCCGTTGCGCAACAGGTTCATGAACTCCTGCCGGGTCTCGAAGTGGGTGCGGAACACCCCCAGCATCGCCGAGGTCGTGACGTACGAGTTCTGCTTTTCGACCCCGCGCATGCGCATGCACAGATGCTCGGCCTCGAGCACCACGGCCACGCCCAGCGGCTCGATTTCCTCCATCAGGGTGTGCGCGATCTGGGTGGTCAGCCGCTCCTGCACCTGCAGGCGGCGCGCGTAAATCTCGACCAGGCGGGCGAGCTTGGAGAGTCCGATGATGCGCCGGTTGGGCAGGTAGGCCAGGTGCGCCTTGCCGAAGAAGGGCAGCAGGTGATGTTCGCACAAGGAATAGAAATCGAGGTCCTTGCACAGGATGATCTCCTGGTACTCCTGCTCGGTGAAGACAGCGCCGTTGATCGCGACCTTGGGATCCTCGCGATAGCCGCGGGTCAGGAATTCGAGCGCCTGCCGCACCCGGCTCGGCGTGAGCTTAAGCCCCTCGCGCTTGGAGTCCTCGCCGATGTAACGCAGGATCAATCGTACCGCGTCCTCGACCGCCGCCCCGCCGGAACTTTCCGTGCCCCGTCCCTCGGCTTCCCGTTGCGGCGGGCGCGAGGCTTCGTGAAGTCTCACTTTTCTAGCGCGCACCGGCGTCCTCCAGCGAGCGGCTGAACTCGAGCGCAAGCTCGATCGCGAGCGAAGGTCCGCCGCCGCTCATTATGTTAAAGCCTGCGGCCTCGCCGGCCAATTCGCGCATCAGCGCGAGGCTCAAGTCGATCGACATCCGGCGCGCCTGCTCTTCGCTGAGCCCGGCGTAGCGGTCGAAGTGCGAATGCGCGGTGCTGAGGTCGGGAATCCGCTCCTTGAGGTAGCCGGCCATCGACTCGCGCTTGACCGGCAGGATGCCGAGCACCACCCGCAGCTTATGGCGCCGCGCGCGCGCGATGAAGGCGCGCGCCACCGCGGCGTCGAACACCGGCTGGGTGATCACGAACTCGGCGCCGGCCAGCGCCTTGCGCTCGAGCAGTTCGAACTCGCGTTCGAGCGCCTGGCGGTTGGGATTGGCGACCGCGCCGAGCGCGAACTGCGGCAGCGTCTTAAGCCGGCGGCGCCCCTCGCCGGTGTCGCCGCGGCGCAGATCGTCCATCACGCTCAGCAGGCTGAAGGGGTTGAGATCGTGGACCGGACGCGCGCCAGCGGGATCGGCCGCGAGCTTGTCGCCGGCCAGCGCCACCACCCCGTCGATTCCGAGCGCGCCCGCGCCGAGCAGATCGGCCTTCAGCGCGTAGCGGTTGCGATCGCGGCAGGAGAAGTTGATCACCACCGCCATCCCCAGCCGCGACTTGATCATCGAACCGAACACCAGCGGCGCGAGCTTGACCCGGCCAAGCGCGTTGTCGGCCAGGTTGATCGCGTCGACGCTGCCGCGTACCGCGGCGAGCCGGGCGAGCAGCGACTCGACGCTGATCCCGCGCGGCGGAGTGACCTCCAGCCACAGCGCCGGCGCGTGCGCGTCAAGCCGCTTTAAGAGCGCGGACACCAGTGGTTCCTTCGGGATGCGACGCTGGGCGCCGCCGCAGCGGCGCGCGGGGGATGCGGGTTCATCGCAGCATGCGAGCGGCGCTTAAGCGCCGTCAGGCCTTCAGCCGCTCGTTCGCCTTGACCTTCTGGTACTTGCGGTAATCGTACCCGGTCGCCATCGCCATCAACAGCGCCTCCATTCCACCCTCGCGCTCGCGGCGCAGGATGCGCAGGCGATCGTAAAACTCGCGGAAGTCCTTGTCGACCCGGCGGTTGTTGTTGAGCGGATGGAGAAAGAAGTCGTGCAGGCGCGTGATGGTGAAGCGCAGCGAGGAATAGCGCAGCTCGTTGGGGAAGGCGTCCCATTCCGCCAGCGACAGCGTGCGCACCGATTCGTAACCGCGCATCAGATAGCGGAAGCGATCGAGCGAGTACTGGCCGCCGACGAAGCACAGCGCGTTAACCGCGGTCGCGAGGTCGAAGATGAACTTGCCGCGGCAGGCCGCGTCGAAGTCGAGCACCGCGGTCAGCTTCTCGCCGCGGAACAGCACGTTGTCGGCAAACAGATCGCCGTGGATCACGCCCTTGGGCAGCTTGCCCTCCAGGTAGCGCGTCAGGTAGTCGACCTCGTCCTCGAGCGTGCGGGTTATCTTGCGAAAGTAGTTGGGCAGCCGCCCGCGCACGTTGAGGTAGAGGTCGGCAATGCGCTCGAAGCTGAAACGGTTGTCGATGCCCTTCTTGTAGCCCTTGCCAATGACGTGCAAGTCGCCGAGCGTGCGGCCGATGGTTTCGAGTTGGCTCGGGCGCAGGCGCTCGGCCGCCACCATGCGCCCCTCGTGGTAGCGGTAGAGCGAGGCGCACTTGCCCTCGCACTCGCGCCAGTAGCGGCCCGTCCGATCCTGCAACGGATGCGGGCAGGGAAAGGTATGCTTGCGCAGAAAGGCCAGCAGGTCGATTTCGCGCTTGACCTCGCCCTCGGTCTTAACCTCGTCGACGCGCAGCAGGAAGCGCCCCTTGGCGGTCTCGATCAGGTAGTTGCTGTTGACCGAGCCTTGCGGGATGCCAGCCGCGCCGGCGATGCGCCCGAGATTGTAGTCTTCGCCGAGCTGCTCGAGGAACGGTTTGGGAAGCTCGCTATATACAGCCATGAAGACGACGGGCGTTTGCTTGGTTGATACCCGCCGCAAGCATAGAGACTGACTGGCACGCCGTCAACTACGATCTCACCAAACCGTTGCGCCACAAGCGCTTTCGCCGCCGCCGCGGGCGGCGCGCTTTACCCATGTCAAAAATGATGGAATCGTGGGAGCAATCGAGGACCAAGATGGCCAAGCCGCGCACCACCGCAAGCACCGCCAAGGCATCCGCCCATGAGATGGAGGGCCGCAAGGCGCCGGCCTTCGAGCTGCCCGGCGGCGGCGGGAAATCCGTCTCGCTCAAGGACCTGCTCGCCAGCGGCAGCCTGGTCCTCTACTTCTATCCCAAGGACATGACGCCCGGATGTACCACCGAGGCGTGCGACTTCCGCGACACCGCCGCGCGCCTTCGGGCGCTGGGCGCGCAAGTCGTCGGGGTCAGCGCCGACTCGCCGGAGTCCCATCGCAAGTTCACCGACAAGCACCGCCTCAACTTCCCGCTGCTGAGCGACACCGGCAACCGCGTCACGCGGCTTTACGGGGTCTACAAGAAGAAGTCGCTCTACGGACGCGAATTCATGGGAATCGAGCGCACTACCTTCGTGATCGATCGCGACGGCGTGATTCGCAAGGTCTTTCCCAAGGTCAAGGCCGCTGGCCACGCCAACGCCGTAGTCGAGGCGGTGAAGGCGCTCCGCTAGCCGGGCAGGATGTTGAAAGGACCGCAGTCGCATTCGTCCTGAGTGCTGGCGCTGCCTGATTTGCTGCTGTCCGGCGCTAGACCTCGAGGAGGTTCTCGATGTCACCCGCGCGCCGCCGACCGTCCAGCGCTTGACACCCTTTAGGGGCGGGAATAGTTAGGTTTGGTTACGATCCGTGGGCCGATGTAGCTCAACGGTAGAGCAACTGATTTGTAATCAGTAGGTTGACGGTTCAAGTCCCGCCGCCCTCTGCGACCGACCGCTCCGGGTCCGGAGACTCGCATTTAGTCGCTATTTGTGAACGCAGATCGGCTTTTCAGGATTGTTAGGATCCTGATGACAATCGGTTAAGTGACCGGGTTCGGGCGGTACGTAGGGCCCGCGATACCGTCTTGCCTCCTGCTCCTGTTTGAGCTGCTCCGAAGTAAACGTCTTACCCATGATGCATCCGCCGCCGGGCTGCTTGCGGCAGTATTCTTCATGAATCCGCTCGCGTCTCTGTACCTCTCCGGGCGATACTGCTCCAGGGTTGGATATGTGAGGCCCGCCGTATAAAGGAGCTTCCTGTGCCCAAACACCCCCGACGCACATAAACGTCCCAAAAATGACACCACCCAGCGATGCTGCCAACCAGTGTGCGCGATGGTTCATCGTCCGTACCTCGTCAAATTACTTATATCACCACGTAGCAGTTATGTTAGCTTTATTCTTGTCCTCTGCCAGACCAACCCTTCCAGGTCGCTCTTTTTCGCGTTCCGAAGGCTGCGTTTCTCGCGTGTCATGGAAGTTCCGCTCCGACGACTTATCTGTTTCGCACGGCAGCAACCATACCCTGCCCGTCAGTGCGATCCCTGGGGCAACAATACCAGCCAGCCGAGCGGCAAGCCGGAATAGTTGGCGTTCGCCGAATACGGACCGTACGTTCCGCCGCACGTCCACGCGTCAGCCGCGAATCCTGTCCATCCTGTGACCGACATGGTGGTCTCCGCCGTAAGCGGAGGACTCCAACTTCCGGCTGAGTAATATATGGTACCGTTGTCGTCCCCATTTATATCGTCTGCCGCAGTCTTAACAGGTTGCGGAAAAAGGATTTTTGACCCCTAACAACATTAATCCAAGACCCACTTTCATGATCGTAGTAATGCTTACCCTTCGCCGCAATCGTCTTTCGCCGGGTTTTTCCGCAACCTGTTAAACACCGCTACCAAAGTGTTGTAGGCTGGAGCCGTAATTTGAGACAGGTTAACTGTCGCGCTATCGGCTGTGCTGCCGAAGCCCCATGCTGAGAAATTCAGAGCTGCGGTGTTCACTCCTCTGTAACAAGGATCAAACCGCCTACTTCATATCCAGCTCCACCATTTTGCTCAGAGAAAGTATATGAGCCTGAGTCAGAAGCTGTATACACGTGGGCTAGTAACCAGGCGCTCTCTTCAAAACCCAAGTTATCGGTGGACGCAAAGTTTGGGTTGCCACCTTGGTTCTGAAAAGTCAATGCGGTCCACCCCGAAGGCATCGACGGTACCCAGCCGATGGCTGCAGTCGCGCTCATCGCTACCAAGAGCACGTCGCCAACCTGCGTGCCTGCTGGCGCATTGAAAGTGATGCTGCAGGGACTGCCCGAGCACTCTGTCTCCGCGTTGTTGCTGCCCACGAACGTGATAATGTCGCTGCTGTCGCGCGGGTCCACCACGGCGGCTATCTGACTGAACTGAGTAGTCCCGTCCGTATACTCTGCGGTAGTCCAGAATAGCCCGCACACCTGTGTCTTTCCATGGTTTACTGCGGCACAGCCGGGGTCATATACTTCCGCCGTGTAATCTCCCCAACGGCACTTACCTCCCAGTTCGCAAGCCCCTGCAGGATCGTTTCCAGCGCTCTGTGCTATCGATGAATACGTTGTGACTATAGAGGCTGACAGAATCGGGTTCCAGTTAATCACATCAATTGATGTTTGCGTGTTGCCGGTAGGTCCGGATCCGGAGCTGAAGAACGCAGTATAATTGACCACGAGCGTGTCGTCGGCGTCAAAAGTCGAGCTCGCATAGCCTATGATTCCGTTGGTCACGGTCTCCTTAACGAAATTGAACGTACCCGTAACGTCATTAACAGGTTGCGGAAAAACCCGGCGAAAGACGATTGCGGCGAAGGGTAAGCATTACTACGATCATGAGAGTGGGTCTTGGATTAATGTTGTTAGGGGTCAAAAATCCTTTTTCCGCAACCTGTTAAGTATGAACGCAAGATAATAGGAATCAACGCCGTTAGGTGCGGCTGCCGCGAACGAGGTGGCAAAAATGTCGCGGCCGTTGGCGTTTGTCTGCACCCCGCCACTTTCGGGATCAAGCGTGTCCGTCTGAATTGCACAACTCGAAGAGGCGGCGCAACCCGGTTGCGGTGCATGAAAACCTGCCGCGCCCGACGCTGAATATACGGCGGTGTTCGAAAAGAAGGGCTGGGGAGTCGTATCCCCGGGTCTGGGATCGAATTGCGCCAAGCTGTCGCCACCGATGGTAGAGCCCGGCGTAAGTTTATATACATAGAGGCCTGCATCGCTCTGGCTGTCGAAAGTTATGGCACTCAGCAGGATTTCACTATACACTCCCAGGTTATTGGTTGGGCGCAGATGAGTTACGTTAGGATTGTTGATAAGGGTTCGACAGTGTATGTCGGCACATGAAGCGTTCAAGGCCGAACCACCTTCCACTGACTTTATATCGATGTCGAAGAATTCCTCTGCGCCATAGTCGGTCGGGCTAAACCAACATGGCAGATCTACAACGATCCGTCCCTTAGCTCCCGTACTGATCCCCATGATCGGATTGTCGCCATACGCGCCAAGATAATACGCGGAACATGCCGACAGTGCATAGTGATAGTAGGCACCAGATGGATTCGCGTTCTTGGAAATTCCAATGTACAGGTAGGCGCCCCTGATGTTGCTTTCATCGAAGGAGAGCGCAGCCACTATCCAATGGCCGCTGCTCGAATCATAAGAAATCTGCGTGTCATAGGGGGCGTTTACCCCGCTGGTGTCGCAACCCGACAGGCCGGTGCCATTGCACCAGAAATTCCACTGGGACACCGACGTTCCCACCGGCAGCTGGGTGGTCTTGTTAAATACGAAAAGACCGCCGTTGGTGAACTGGACTAGATATGGGCCACTTTGAGAAATGCCGGCGGTTGTATTCGAAACGGCGGCTGCAAGGTCCATAGGTGCCGCCTGAAAAGACGCACCATCAAAGCTGGAATAAGGTACAAGGACAGGCGGCGTCTGGGCCCGCGCATTCCCCGCAAGAAACCCCAACAATAGAATCGGGAACAACGGAAGGAACGGCAGCTGGCGCTTGCCCATGCTTAACAGGTTGCGGAAAAACCCGGCGAAAGACGATTGCGGCGAAGGGTAAGCATTACTACGATCATGAAAGTGGGTCTTGGATTAATGTTGTTAGGGGTCAAAAATCCTTTTTCCGCAACCTGTTAATCTTCCTTTGGTCAATGAAGCCGAGAAGTTACCCCCCCCTGGTACTCTAAAGTCAAGGAGAATGATCCAAGGCTAACAGTGGCATCAAGCCAAGCGTGCGAACATAAAAAAGCGCCATGCGATTGGGGGCCCGTGATCGCAAAAGCCTTGTGTGACCCCAGCGCGGCGCGGTGCGCTGTGGGTGTGAGCAACCCGTGCGATGGGCACTGCATGCTCGCGCGGCGCTGGCCACGCGCGCTGCCTCGGCCTTGGGCGCGCTTGACAAGCGCCGCTCCAAAACGCATCAAAGGTGCTTGGCGGGCCCGCGCGCGCCGACGGCCACTGACGTGTCATCACAGCGCGAGTTCAAAGCGGTCTTCTTCGATCTCGACGGAACCCTGGTCGATATCCACGGGCCGCTCTACATCGCCGCGCGCAGCGCGCTCGACGACCTCGGCCATGCCCCGCCGCTCACCCGCGAGCGCTACCATCAGGCGCTCGAGCGCGACGATCCCTACTTGGGCCTGCCCGAGGACAAGCATGCCGAGTACATGAAACTCGCGTTCGCCTATTTTCTCGCCGAAATCGACCGCACCGAGCGGCTCGAAGTCCTGCCCCACGTGCAGGAGACGCTGGCCGAGCTAAGGCGGCGCGGCTACGCCACCGCCGTGATCACCAGCCGTCCCGGCGACTCGCGGCGGCTGGTCGGGAAACTCGCGATGGTCGGGTTGGCGGCCTACTTTGACCAGGTGATAACGCAAACCGGCGCCACCATGCGCATCCTCGACAAGACGCAGAGCCTCAAGCAGGCCGCGATGCGCGCCGCGACGCTGCCCCAGGCCTGCATGTACGTTGGCGACGAGCCGCGCGACGTGATGGCCGCGATGAACGCGGGCTATGGCGCATCGGTCGCGGTCGCCACCGGACCAGCCAGCTACCGCATGCTGAGCAGCCATCCGCAGTACCGACCTGATTTCGTGATGCGCTCGATGAGTGAGCTGATCGGATTGCTGGAACGGCTAAGGAGCGAGGATGGCTGAGCCGGTGGATGCCGGCGGTGATACAGATGCGCGCGCACTCAGATGAAGAGCAGCCTAGGCGCAGCGGTCGCGAACTCCGCGCGCAGTGCTTCGAGGCTCTTCAGATCGTCGACGGTGCGGAAAAAGCCGTGATGGACGTAACCGAACAGCGGCAGCCCCCGCGCCACGATCGGAGCAAACAGATCGCTCATCAGGCTGAACGGCGGCGGCGTGGAAGGCATCAGCTCGAAAACCGCCGGCTCGCATAGCATAACGCCGCAATACATGTAGGCGGCCAGCCGCGCCGCATCGGCGGCCCCAAGCGCGGGCCCGTAGTCGTCGAATTCAGTGGGCGCGCGCCGCTTTAGCAGGCGCATCCGCCGAATCCGCGCGCCGGAGTCGATCTCGATCAGGCTGTAGGCTTGGGGCGTGGCGCTTTCGCGGAGCACCAGCGTTGCCAGGCCGTGGCGGCTGCGATGAAACTCGGCGAGCGCGCGCAAATCGAGATCGATTATCGTGTCGCAGTTGAGTATCGCGAAGGTCTCGTTGCCGAAGAACTCGCGCAGTCCCACCAGCGGGCCGCCCGTGCCCAACAACACGGTCTCGGGCGCATAGGTGATCCGCAGGCCCAGCGCGTCACCGCGTCCCAGCGCGGTTTCGACCGCGGCGGCCAGGTGATGGACATTGATGGCGACCTCGTGCACGCCAGCGCGCGCCAGCATCCTGAGCGGATAATGAATCAGCGGACGTCCGCCGGCCGCGACCATCGCTTTGGGCACGGCCGCGGTCAGTGGCCTCAGCCGCTCGCCCTTGCCCGCCGACAACACCAGCGCCTTCATCGATGCGTCATACCTCGCGGGGCGGCGCTAGCGCACGCCGAAGGCCGCGCGCAGGCGCGGAAAGTCGTCTTGCGGCGGGAGCATCGCGAACCTCGCGAGCATCCTGCGCGCCTGCGCGGCGGCATGCGGAATAAATGCCGCGTAGCCGGTCTTGCCCTGGCGCTCGAGAGCATTGAAGCGCCCGATCACCTTCAGTGCGTGCTGCAGCACGCACAAATGATAGCCGTCGAAAAACTCTTGTGCGCCGGGGCAGGGCGCGCTGCGGCGCACCAGCCCGGCGATGTAGTAATTGAGCAGGCGGCGCTCGGCCTCCGGGCCGATCACGCGATCGGTGTCGCGCGTCGTGAGCAGCACGGCGAGATCCTGCGCGGCGGGCGCGAGCAGCGCGTCCTGAAAGTCGATTACCCGGATGCGGCCATTTTGCAAAAAGAGGTTGTGGCCGTGGTAGTCGCGATGCGACAGCACGCGCGCAAGGCGGCCGAGCCGCGCCGCGAGGTCGTCAAGCTCGGGAACGAGCGCGCGCAGCTCGGTGCCCGCCGCGACACTCCCCGATCCGGTCGTGAGAAAATCCTCCATCTCCCATCGGAACAGCCGCGCGTCGTATGCGATCGGCGCGGCGATGCCTCCGCGATCGAGCCGCCGCGTGCCTTCAACATGAATCAGCAGAAGTTCGTCGATGGCGCTGCGATAGAGCGCCGCCGGCTTGGCGGCGCCATCAAGCGCCGCCTGGAACAGCGAGGTCTCGCCGACGTCCTCGACCAGCAACATCCGGCGCTGCGGATCCGCGACGTAAACCTCGGGCACCGCCGCGCCGATCGACTTGAGAAAGCGCTGGACGCCGAGAAAGGGAGGCTCGGCTGGCGGAGCGGAGACCAGATTCAATGCCCGCACGTAGCCGGGCAGGTCGTCGGGACCGAGATCGACGGCGACTGCGGAGGCCGGCGCGACGCGCCAGAAACGGCGGCTGGCCGCGCCCCGCCGCGGCGCCTCCAGCGCGACGCGCCAGAAGCGGCGGTTGGAGGCGTCGCCCTTGAGCATGACGACGCTGCTGGCGCGCGCGCCGGGCCATCGGCCGGCGAGCGCGGCGTCGAGCCATCGCTCGAGCGCTGCGCGCGCTGATCCGGCATCCTCGCAAGACACCACACGATCCTAGCCGCTGCACGCGGCGGCGACCATGTGTGCGGGATGAAACCCCCGCCCGCATGGCCGCCGCCACTGAGCGCGCCGGGCGCGGCGCATCGGCGCGCGCTATGAGCCCGGCGCCGCCGCCGCGCCGTCGAGGCTCATCAGCTCATCGTACAGCCGTTCGATTTCGCGGCCGAGCCGCTCGTAGGCGGCGATGAGTTCCTTGGCGTCGGCGCGCACGAGGTAGAAGTTGGGGTCGTTCATCTGCTCGCCGAGCGCGGCGCGCTCGGTTTCCTGACGCGCGATATCGCCCTCGAGCGCCTGGCGCCGGCGCGCGAGCCGCTCGCGCTCGCGGCGCTGGTTTATTTCGCGCTGCGCATCAGTGCGTCCGCCGTTGCCGGTGGACACGCCGTTGCCCGGGACCGCGCCGGATGCGCCGAGGAGTGCGCCGCGCGCGGCGCGCACCCCG
>JAKAVN010000047.1 GCA_021827495.1 Deltaproteobacteria bacterium
GGTCGTACAGGCTGACCATGATTTCATCGAGGCGCTTTTTCTCGACGTCGTGGATCGCCGGCGCGATCAGCCCGCCTTGGCGCAGCGAGATTGCCACCCCGGCGTGCACCGCGTCACTCGGCTTGAACGCGCCGTCGATCCAGAAACCGTTCATCTCCGGGATCTCGCGAATCGCCAGCGCGACCGCCTTTAGCAGCAGCACCGAATAGAGCAGTCGTCCGGTCACCGGCCGCTTCAGGTTTTCCGCTTGCAGCCAAGCCATCGCGCGGCCCATGTCGATTTGCGTGCCGAGGTAGTAATGCGGAATCTCGCGTTTCGAGCGCGCCATCGCGGCCGCGATCGCCTTGCGCATCGCGGCCTTGCGCTCCTCACCCGAGAGCGCAGGCCTGGGCGGCGCGGCCACCTTGGGCGCCACGGCCGCCGGAGCCGGGGTCACCACCTTGACCGCCGTGGGTGCGACAGGAGGAGCAGCGGCTGCCTTGGCCGCCCGTTCCACGTCCGCCTTGGTGGTCGCGCCTTCAGAGCCGGTTCCTTTCACCTTGGAGAGGTCGACCCCAAGGTCGATCGCGATGCGCATCGCCAGCGGCGACACGCGCAGGCGATGCGGCGCGGGGGGCGCCGGCTTTGGCGGCGGTTTCTTTTCCACGCGCGGAGGTGCGGGCGGCCGCACCGCGGCGGGCGCGGCAGGGGCTGGTGGCGGAAATACGGCGGGCTTCGGCTGCTCTTTGATCGGAACCGCCGCCGCGACGGGTTTTGGTTTGACTTCAGGCGTCGGCGCAGCGAGTTCGCCCTCAGCACCGATCGTTGCCAGCACCGTACCGACCGGGACCTTTTCGCCCTCCTGCACGAGGATGTTCTGGATGACTCCGGTTTCGAACACCTCGACTTCGATCGTCGCCTTTTCAGTGTCCACGACCGCCACGATGTCGCCGCGCTTGATCGCGTCGCCGGGTTTGACGAGCCACTGGATAACGGTGCCGGCCTCCATGTCGGCGCCCAACGCGGGCATCCGGAACTCAGCCACGATTCCCCACCATGGCGCGCACACACTCGACGATCGCCGGCGCCTGTGGCAGCGCCGCGTCCTCGAGATGCTTCGCGTACGGCATCGGCGCTTCGGCAGTGCACACGCGCGCCACCGGGGCGTCGAGTTCGTAAAAAGCGCCCTCCATGATCCGCGCGCTGATCTCGGCCGCGATGCTGCCGCTGCGCCAGCCTTCGTCGACGATGACCGCGCGATGGGTGCGCGTGACCGAATCGAGAATGGTTGCGGTATCGAGCGGCCGCAACGTGCGCAGATCGACCACCTCCGCGCTGATGCCCGCGCCGGCCAGCTCCTCGGCCGCCGCGAGCGTCTTGCCCAGCGTGCCGCCGTAGGTAATCAGGCTCACGTCGCTTCCGGAGCGCCGCAGCACGGCCTTGTCGATGTCCACGGCGCCGGCGTCAGCCGCCAACTCGCCTTCCATGTTGTACAGGCTGCCATGTTCGAAAATCAGCACCGGGTCGGGGTCTTCGAGCGCCGTCCAGAGCATGCCGCGGGCGTCCTCGAGGGTCGCCGGGGCGAGCACCTTGATGCCCGGAATGTGCGCGTACCAGCCCTCGAGGCTGTGCGAATGCTGCGCGGCGAGCTGGCGCCCGGCGCCGGTCGTCATCCGGATCACCAGCGGAACGTTGAACTGGCCGCCCGACATGAAAAGGATCGCCGCCGCGTTATTCACGATCTGGTCGAGCGCCAGCAGGCTGAAATTGACGGTCATGATTTCAACGATGGGCCGCATACCGCCCATCGCCGCGCCAATCCCAGCGCCGACGAAGGCCGACTCGGAAAGTGGGGTGTCGCGGATCCGCGCGGGGCCGAATTCCTCGAGCAGTCCTTTGCTCACCGCGAAGCAGCCGCCGTAGCGGCCGACATCCTCGCCCATCAGGAACACCCGCGGGTCACGCCGCAGCGCGTCACGCATAGCCTGGCGCATCGCTTCGCGATAGGTCATGCGAACGGTCTTCGCTTGCGCGCTCATGGCTGGGTCCGGTCCGAATAGACGAAGCGCGTCAGCGACTCGACCGGCTCCCAAGTTCCGGCTTCGGCAAACTCGACGGCCTTGGCGATCTCGTCGGCGACCGCTGCTTCAATTGCCGTGACCTCCGCGTCGTTCAGGAGCCCCTGTTCCTTCAGGCGTGCCTCGAAGGTTTCGATCGGGTCGCGCTTTTTCCACTCCTCGACTTCCGCTTTGGTGCGGTAGAGCTGCGGGTCGTACATCGAATGTGCGCGGAAGCGGTAGGTGCGAAACTCGAGAAAGCACGGGCCCTCTCCCGAGCGCACGGCCAGGGCCGCGCGCCGCGCCGCCGCTTCACACATTGCAACATCCATCCCGTCAACCGGCCACGCGGGCATCTCGTAGCTCGTCGCCTTCAGGCACAGATCGATTTCCGATTCCGAACGTTTCAGCGCGGTACCCATTGCATAGAGGTTGTTCTCGCAGCAGAACAGCACGGGCAATTTCCACAGCGCCGCGAGATTCATGCTCTCGTGGAATTCGCCTTCGGCGACCGCGCCCTCGCCAAAAAAACACGCGGTCACGCGCGCGCGCCGCTGCAGCTTGTCGGCCAATGCCAGGCCGATCGCTACGGGTAATCCGCCGCCGACTATCGCGTTGCCGCCGTAAAAGCGCGTGGCGGCGTCGAACAGATGCATCGAACCGCCCCGCCCGCGGCTGCAGCCTTCCTGCTTGCCGTAGAGTTCGGCCATGATCTTTTCGGCCGGGATGCCGCGTACCAGCGCGTGCCCGTGCTCGCGGTAGGTTGCAACGATAGCGTCGTCGGCTTCCAGCGCCTGCATCGCGCCCGCGGCGACCGCCTCTTCGCCGATGTATAGATGGAGGAAGCCGCGGATCTTGGCGGCGCTGTAGAGCTCAGCGCATTTTTCCTCAAGTCGGCGGATGCGCAACATCTGGCGCAGAAGCTCGAGCGCATGCTCGCGTTTCAGGCGCGGGCGCAGTTCGTCGTCGGCGCGGCTCCGCGGCGCAGCCATCACTGGCTCTCCAGCGTGGAAATGTCGCCCTCGGGCAATCCGAGCTCGCGCGCCTTGAGCAGGCGGCGCATGATCTTGCCGCTGCGGGTTTTGGGTACGTTGGCCACGAAGTCGATCTCCTTGGGCGCCACCACTGCGCCCAGCCGCTTGCGCGCGAAGCCGAGCAGCTCCAGGCGCAACTCTTCACTCGATGAGTACGCCGGCTTGAGTGAGACGAACGCTTTCACCACCTGGCCCGCGACCGGGTCGGGCTTGCCGATAACCCCGGCTTCGGCGACGGCGGGATGCTCGAGCAGAACGCTCTCGACCTCAAAAGGGCCGATCAGATGGCCGGAGGATTTGATCACGTCGTCGGCGCGGCCGACGAACCAGAAGTAACCGTCGCGGTCGCGCCTGGCGAGGTCGCCGGTCAGGTACCATCCGCCGGCAAAGCACTTGCGATAGCGCTCCTCTTCGTGCAGATAGCCGCGGAACATCGAAGGCCATCCTGGCCGCAAAGCAAGCTCGCCCTCGACTCCGGGCTCGTCCACCATTTCAACGCTTCCGTCCTTGCGGAGATGGACGATGCCCGCTTCGATGCCGGGCAGCGGACGGCCCATCGAACCCGGCCGCACGTCCATCGACGCGTAGTTGGCGATCATGATGCCGCCGGTCTCAGTCTGCCACCAGTTATCGTGAATTGGCATCCCGAACGCTTTTTGACCCCACACCACCGCTTCGGGATTCAGTGGCTCGCCCACACTCGCGATGAAACGAAGGCGGCTCAGGTCGTATTTGGAGATCACCTCGGTCCCTACCTTCATCATCATGCGCACCGCGGTCGGCGCCGTGTACCAGACGGTGACCCGCTGCCTTTGCAGAATCCCGTACCAGCGCTCGGCGTCAAACTCGGCCTCGTCGACGATACTGGTGATCCCGTGAGTCAGCGGGGCGATGATGCCATAGGAAGTTCCGGTTACCCATCCCGGATCGGCGGTACACCAAAAGATATCGTCGGGATGAAAGTCGAGGGCGAAATAGCCAGTCAGGTGATGGGCGACGGCCGCCTCGTGCACGTGCATTGCGCCCTTGGGCCTGCCGGTGGTGCCGCTGGTGAAATGAAGCAGCGCGAGGTCCTCAGGAGCGGTCGGCGCAATGGTAAAGCGCTCATCGGCCTCGGCCATCAGTTGATGAAAGTCGTGCGTGTCGGGGATCGCGCGCACTTCCTCGGGAGCGCCGATTAGCAATACGTGCCGCAGGCCGGCCAGCGAAGCGCGCAACTCGGCCACCTTGCGTTTGTAAAGCATCGCCGTGGTGACTAGCACGCGGCCGTCGCCGAGGCTTATCCGTTGACGAATCGGCTCGGGGCCGAAAGCTGAGAACAACGGGCAGAACACGCTGCCATTCTTCAGCGTGCCGAGCGCGCTGATATAAAGTTCGGGGATGCGTCCGGCGAGCAGGAAGACGCGCTCGCCCCTGCCGACACCGAGCCGGCTCAGCACGTTGGCGAAGCGATTAGTGAGCGCGGACAAGCCGGCATAGGTGAAATCGCGCACTTCGCCGCGCTTGCCGAGCCAGCGCAGCGCCCGGTGGTCGCGGCGCGGTCCGGCTGCATGGCGATCCACCGCCTCATGGGCGATATTAAGCCCCAGGCCGCCGGGGAGACCGTCAAGTTCGCGTCGCGCCCCGTCCCAGGAAAACTCCGCCCGCGTCCGTTCATAATCAAGCAGGTTCGGAACAACGGTCCAGCCCTGCCGGGGCTTCTCAATGGCTTTCCAGGTCATGCGGGGCAACCTCGGCTACCGCTAATGCGCCGCTCTCCGATGCGGCTTGTCGCGTACTGCTCTGTACACTGTCTTGCCTTTTCAATCTAAGCAGCCGGGTGTAGGCGCATGCGCCCGTGGTTAATCGACAAGTGTACCTCCAACACCAGGTTTCTCAGTTCGTCATTGACCCCGCCGCGAAGCGGCCGCGCGGCTTCGCAGGCCAGGTCGTCGAGCGACAACAGTCCGACCAAAGCTCCGTTCCGATCGAGCACGGGAAGCCGACGGGTGCGGTGTTGGCGCATCAGTCCGGCCGCGGAGCCCAAATCATCCTCCGCCACGCAGGACACGACCTTGCGGGCCATCGCTGTCTCAACCCGCAACTCATGCAGCGGCTTGCCCTGGGTATAGGCGGCCATGCAAATGTCCCGGTCGGTCAGAAAGCCGACGGGTTGGTGCTGGTCATCAATGACCGGAACAGCCCCGCAAGGCTCGTCCCACATTATTTGCGCCGCCTTGTTCAGCGAGTCCTGCGGGCGACAGACTTTCACATTGCGATTCATAATTTGCTCAACCTTCATGGGCGCCTCCCTGCGTCACACGTCCTGACTAAGCGCCAACGGCTTTCAACCCCTGCGCGGATTCAGCCGCCGCCACATACTTTTTGCGACCGTTCATTGGGTCCACATCGAACCTGCATCGATCACATCCTGCTAGGCCGACCCATTATGAAGTGCATCAAATCCGCATCCCTTGGATACACTGCTTTCCTCCATGCACCGAACAGCGGCGCTTTGCCGCAGTGTCAACCCTTGATCACTGCAAGGGGCTTGAGCCGGGCAACTCTCTGCGTAACCCGAGCAGCCTCCAGGACCTCAACTACCTCAGCGACGTCCTTGTAAGATGCCGGCATCTCCTCGGCCACACCCGCCCGACTCTGTGCACGGACCGTCACGCCCAGGGCCCTAAGTTCCGCAAAGAGATCGCGGCCCCGTGCCTCGCGCTTTGCCTGGGTGCGGCTCATCAAGCGTCCCGCGCCGTGGCATGACGAGCCGAACGTTTCGCGCATCGCTCCCTCAAGCCCGATGAGCACGAATGAATAGCGTCCCATGTCCCCCGGAATCAGAACGGGTTGGCCGAGGTGGCGGTACGTCCTGGGGATCTCCGCATGCCCCGGGCCGAACGCACGAGTCGCGCCTTTACGATGGACGCACAGGAGCCGCTTAACCCCGTCGACGATGTGGTCCTCGAACTTCGCGATGTTGTGGCAGACATCATAGATGAGGGTAAGGCCCAGTTCGCGCCGGCTGATCCCAAGCGCCGCGATGAAGGCGTTCGTCGCAAGATGCATCATGACCTGGCGATTACACCATGCGAAGTTGGCCGCCGCTGCCATCGCACCCAAGTAGTCCTGCCCTTCTGGCGAGGCGATCGGCACGGCTGCAAGCTGGCGGTCGGGAAGGACAATCTCGTACTTTGCCATCGCAGAGCCGATTATCCTCAGGTAATCGTCGCAGGTCTGATGGCCAAGCCCGCGGGAGCCGGAATGAATCAGGAGCGTGACCTGGCCAAGTTCGAGCCCCAGCGCCGCGGCAACGCGTGGCTGATAGATCTGGTCGACCCGGCTGACCTCCAGAAAATGATTGCCCGAGCCCAACGTTCCGAGCTGCTTGCGGCCGCGCTGATAGGCATGCTCGCTGACCTTCTCCGATTGAGCCATCGGCAGGCGGCCGCCTTCTTCCGTGTGATCGAGATCTTCCTGGGACGCGTAACCGTGGCGGAGCGCCCATTCGGCGCCTTCTTGGACGAGGTGCCTCAGTTCTTCCATACTGAGGCTGGGGATGGCCCCCTCGGAGCCGACCCCGGCCGGGATGGCGCTGAAGAGCGCGTCCGCGAGCCGGTCAACCTTTGGCGTGACATCCTCGTAACGAAGGTTGGTGCGGGCGAGGCGGACGCCGCAATTGATGTCATAGCCCACTCCGCCCGGGGAGATCACACCGGCTCGCGCATCGATCGCCGCGACGCCGCCAATCGGAAAGCCATAGCCCCAGTGAACATCGGGCATCGCGAGCGCGTACCCCACAATTCCGGGGAGGCAAGCGACATTGGCGACCTGGGTCAAGGCGGGATCGCCGCGGAGATCTTCCAGCATGGAGGCGCTAACGTAGAGCCTCCCCGGCACCAACATCGCCCCCTGCCGGGGAATCTCCCACAGAAAATCATGTATCTTGACCAAGTTCATCCGAATCGAAATGCGCAAAGGCCATGCCTGAAGAATACTCCAACGGCAGCGGCGGAATTAGTGAAGGATGCTGCGGGTAGAGACAGTTCTCCCGGATTTGATGCATCCGTTGGATGCAGCCTGTTCCCGACTCTCATATCGGAGCCAGCCATCCACTCTTCAGCTAAGGTCTGGCCAGTCCAAACCGGGTTGGCGTGTGCGAAGTCCGCCTTGGCACGCTGAGTGCTGCTAAACAAAACAGGCGTATCGTCCGTCGAGCCCGAGGAAAGCGTCAGGAAAGCAGGAGGGTTATATATGGCGCGGTTGTTTCGCAGGATTCTCTGCCCCGTCGACTTTGACGACAATTCCATGGCCGCGCTCGACCTCGCCTGCAAGGTCGCTGCGCAAAATGATGCCGCGCTTTGCCTCATGCACGTAGTCCCATTTCCCCTCGCCGCCGGCGAGATAGGCCCGCTTCCATCGGAATCTTTGCCCGTCTGGGAGCACGACGCTCAAGTGAAACTCGAGCAGATCGGACGCGAACGAATCCCGAGTTCGGTCCGATGCGAAATTGCGAGCCGAAGCGGACTGCCGGTCGAGGCGATTATCGGCGCGGAGACGGAACTGGGGATCGACCTGGTCGTGATGGCGACGCATGGCCGTAGCCGCTCCGCTATGGGACACTTCTTTTTGGGGAGCGTCGCCGAGCGGGTTGTGCGAGAATCACTCTGCCCGGTGCTCGTGGTCCCTCCGCGCGAGGAAGCAGTCCGGCAAACCAGCTAACCGCAGAATCAATCTGGAAAGGATCAGCGCTAGCCTCCTATGCGAACCAAAAACACCACGCTTACGCCCCGTAATCTCACCAAGAAATCCCGCGGGCTGATTCGGAGCCTCAATCGAAGCTTTGTGCGCGATGATAAAAGCCCTCAGGTCGTTCGCAAAACCGTGCCACCGAAGGAGCCCAATGTCTGTGCGCGGTGCGGCGCCGTGTTTCTGCACAAGACCTGGCGCCACGATCATAAATTGACCGACGAACTGCTGGAGCGGCGGCAATGGGGGTTCTGCCCCGCCTGCGACCAGGTAAGCCGCCAGGAAGCCCAAGGCCGGCTAATCATCCGCGGGAGTGGGTTGGCCAAAAACCGCGCGCTCATCCGCAGCCGCATCGAGAACGTCGCCAGCCACGCGATGGCGACTCAGCCCGAGCGGCGGATAGTGTCAATCGACACGATTAACTCCAAGGACGACGAAGCGCTCGAGGTGCTGACGACCTCGCAGAAGCTGACCCATCGCATCGCACACGAGCTAAAGAAACTCTTCGGCGGGCGGGCCTCCTACAACTGGAGCGACGATGGGACGCTCTACGCCACCTGGGAATTCGAGCGGTCCAAGCCGAAAGCAAAGAAGGCCAAGCAACCCGGCAAGGGCCGCTGACCGTGGTGCATAAAAAGCGGGACTGGGTGCCAGCCTTGGGCCGCCGCATGGTCGCCGCGACCACCGCCCGCTCTTGCGCGTGGCTGCTGCGTCGGCGCTGATTTTCCTGTTGCTCAAGACCGCCGTTTTGGCTACGTCCCCCGTCCTCATTTCAGGCGTCCCCTCTCGTACCATTCGTAGCGCGTACTTCTCGGTTCACTACGGCGCCCACACGATGAGCACCTCGGCGGGCTTGGCAAGCGGGTTGGTCCACTGGTGGGTAATGAACGACTTCAAATGGAAGGCGTCACCCGGCTCGAGTCGCTCAGTTCGCCCTTCCACCGTGAAGTCGATCGCTCCTTTGCAGCAGAAAAACAGCAGCTCGCCCTTATAGCCCAGCGGCGACCCGCTGCGCGCTTTCGACGGCACCGTTACCATGTAGGCCTCCATGCGCGGATCGCGCAGAGCTTCAGCCACGGTTTCGATATGCAGTCGCGAACCAGTGGGCACGATCCGGCGCTCACCGAGCCGGCTCAGACGTAACTCGAGCGCTCCATCCTCATCGCCGAGAAAGTAACTCGCGCGGCGGCGCAGGGCACGGGCCACTTTGACAAACACTTCCACCGACGGCACCAGTTGTCCGTTTTCGAGCTTGTGAATGGTGGATGGCGACACCACGGCCGCTTTGGCGAGCTGGCGCAGAGTGAGTCCCCGCTCAAGCCGGACGCGCCGGATGCGTTCACCCATTCTGTCGGCGCCTTCCCATAGATCACTGGCGGGCTTCAAGCCCCCTGTTTCCGAATCTGGCATAACGTTTCCCATTGCGAACATCCTATCGCTTTGATAAGGATTGTTTAAGTGCCCCAGCAAGATTGACAGCGCAAATTATGCAGGTCGTCCGGTGCCTGCCAGTCGTTTAGTTAATTAACCACTTGTGGAGCACGGGCCAAGAGGAGGTCACGGCACATGGCATCTCGTGAGGAACGGCAGATCAAGGGCGACGGCAGGACCCAGTCGGGCATCGAGGTCAAAGAGCTCTATGGGCCCGAGGATGTTGCCGAGCTTGTGTATCAGCAGGACATCGGACGGCCGGGCGCGTACCCGTTCACGCGCGGCTCCTATCCGCGGATGTACCGCGAGCGGCTATGGGTTGACGCGCAACCGGCGCTCGGGGGCTCAACTCCTTACGTCAAGGAAAAGGGACTCGTGAGCTCACAGTACTTGGGGAGGCTCCTAAGCGACGGGGTCAGCAGCGGAGGCATTCGGAGCGGCGGCGACTACCATAATCTCGCCACCGTCGATCCCGATCACCCGCTCGTCCGCTACGACGTCGGCGGCTGCGGTGGCGCAAGTTACTCCTTGTGGCAGATGTTGGAAGGAAACGAGCGGATCTTGCCAAAGCTCGTCAGGAGAAGTCTCGATGAGGGCTACGTCATCGAATTCGGCCATCAGGTGGGGACCGCGGACGTATGCGATTTCACGCGCTACCTGGCCTTGATGGAGGTTCAGGGCTGGGACTCCAAGAAGTTTCGCGGCAACATGGTGAACGACCCGTTGACCTCGCACATTACCGGATGCATGAAATACAAACAGCCGCTGGAAGTGGGCTTCCGGGTCTCGTGCGACGCCCAGGAGTATGCCTACCGCAACCTGCCCTTGTACCGGCCGACGAATGGCGGGTGCGCGTATGACCTGCGGGAATCGGGGATTGACACCTTCCAGGAACTCGCCTTCCGCTTCGGCAACTTCGTTGAGTATGCCGACGAGATGGTGCGGCGGGGCTTGAAGTTTGAGGAGTTCGGCAGCCAGCCGGCCATAGCGCTTAGTGCGGAGATCGATTTTTTCGAGACGATCTGCAAGCTCCGGGCGGTGCGGAGGATGTGGGCGCGGCTGGGCCGGGAACGGTACGGCGCCGACACCGCGAAAATGAAATGTCCGCCGGTCAGCACCAATAGCGCCGGCAATTCGATGACTCAGCAGCAGCAAGTCTTCAATGTCGTTCGCCAGACCATCGAGACCATGGCCAGCGTTCTTGGTGGCGTTAACGGTATGGAGTTGAAGGGCTACACCGAGGCCGTAAGCCCGCCCACGACGGAAGCTTATGTGATTAACGCCGGCATCCAGCGGATAATCGCCGCGGAAACCAACGCGTGTCTGACGGCCGACCCGTTGGGAGGCTCCTATTACGTGGAGTGGATGACCGATCACATTGAGAAAAACTCCATGCAGTTGCTGCGGCAAATCCTGGACAAGGGCGGGATACGCGCCTGCATCCGCAGCGGTTGGATCCAAGGCGAGGTGGAACGGGCGGCACAAGCGCGCGCCAAGGAGCTGGAAGAAAAGCGCAAGATTCGAGTTGGCGTAAACCTGTACCAGGAACTCGCCAGCTATGATATTCCGCTCCCGCAATTCGATTTTGCGCGCGGAAAACCAGGCGCGCCGTACACTAAAAAGCAACTCCACGATCTGGAGGTGTGGAACACTTTCAAACGCTCGCGGGACTTGGACAAGGTAAAGCCCGCCTTGGGAAACCTGTTTCACACGGCCCAGCGCGGCGAGAATGTGGTGCGCCCAATGGTCGAGGCGTGGAAAGCTTACGCCAGCATCGGCGAGATTATGGGCTCGATCCGCCAGGCCTTGGGCTTTCCCTATGATCAGTTCGAAATGGTGGGTAAGCCCGAATGGCTCAGTTACTGAGAGGCGTTGAACCAAATGTCAACTCGACCGATACGCATTGTCCTGGCGAAGCTCGGATTGGACGATCATTTGCGCGCGTTGTTTGTGTTGTCACAGGCGTTTCGCGATGCCGGCATGGAGGTGATTTACCTCGGTCCATACCAGACTCCCGAGAAAGTGGTGGCGGCGGCCGAGACTGAAAACGCCGACGCGATAGCCTTGAGCTGCCACACAGTGAGCTACTTCGGCTGGGTCGAAGAAACCATGAAGCTGAGCGCGCAGCGTCTCGGGCATGACGTAAGCGTCTTTGTCGGCGGCACGCTCCCCGCTGAGGACCGCGAGATGCTTGAGGGCGTCGGCGTGCGCGGGGTCTTTTTTCCGGGCGATTCTCTCCACAAGATTACCGCCGCCATCGTCGACGCGGTGAGCGAGGTCCGCAAGCGGACCGAGCCGGCGCCCGGGAGAGCGGGATGACGCGAACACACTCACAGGAGCTTTTTAGAACGGCGCGCGACGGGGACAGGCGCGCCCTCGGCGAGTTGATTTCGCGCGTGGAGAATGACCGGCGAGAATCGGCGGCTTTGCTCGCCGAGATGCACGGCGCCGGGGTTGACGGATTCACCGTTGGGATTGTCGGAGCCCCGGGTGTGGGAAAGAGCACGCTTGTCGGCGCGTTGCTGGGAATTCTCGCAACGGACCGGTCGCGGGTCGGCGTCCTCGCCATCGATCCGACGAGTCCCCTGTCAGGAGGCGCCTTTCTGGGTGATTTGATACGGATGCAGACGCACGCGGGGCAACCGAACGTTTTCATCCGAAGCATGGCCACACGGGGACATCAGGGTGGACTTTCCCGCTCCGCTCCCGAAGTGGTCGAAGTACTTCGCGCCTTAAGGTTCGACCCGGTGATTATCGAAACCTCGGGCGCCGGCCAGGTCGACGTGGAAGTCCGCGACGTAGCGGATACCGTGGTGGTTGTGGTGGTTCCGGGATGGGGCGACAGCATTCAGGTGGCAAAAGCCGGGCTGCTGGAGGTCGCTGATATCTTCGTAGTCAACAAGGCGGACCAACAAGACGCGCTTGCGGCGGTCCGGGATCTGGAACGTATGCTGGGGTACGATCGGGCGCGCAAGGGGCGGGTTCCGAAGGTAATTCGTACCGTGGCGGCGTCCGGCGCCGGAATCTCGGAACTGTGGGGCGAGATTCTCGCGCATCAGGCGCACTTGGTTTCCACCGGAGAGCGCCTTGAGCGCAGACGGCGACAACTGGCCACCATCATCAGACGGCTGGCGATGGTCGAATTCGAGCCTGTATGGAGCGATGGGCCGCTGATAGAGCTGGCGGGCCAAGTACTCGCCTGCCGAGTCGAGCTTGCGGAGGCAGTCGTAAAGGCGAAAGAGGCCCTGAAGGGATTGCTGTGAGACGGTAACCGCTTCGGCTTAATCCGACGGCGGGCGATTGTCGAGGGGCCGTCTTGAACTGGCGGCCACGGGTTATATGAGCACGCGAACAGTCAGCTTCCAGACGGGGATCGGCGCACGAGGCGTGGCTCGTAGGCCGCCGGCTCGACATGGTCGCCCCGGTATGCGTCGGCGATACGATCCGAACAGAAGCTGAGGTGCGGCGCCGGTACCAAGAGGATGGCCGGGCGCTGGTCGAAATTGAGGTGCGGGTAATGACCGCACACGCGCTTGGGGCGCGTGCGATCCCGAGCCACGTGGTAGCGCGCCACGCGGGCGAGTCTGCGATTCCGCACCGAGCGGACAGGAGAGAAAACGATGCTTGACGCTTTTACCGAGGAACAGGAAGCAATTCGCAGCTTTGTCGAGCGGCTTACCGCAAAGTACGACCGTCGCTACTGGGTCGAGCGGGCCACCAAGGGTGAGAGCATCGACGAACTGTGGCGGGAGCTCGGTCGCGCCGGCTACCTCGGGGTTACGGTCCCCGAGCAATACGGTGGAAGCGGGTTGAGCCTTCGGCGCCTCGCTATTTTGATGGAGGAACTTGCCGCTCGGGGGGTCTTAGCCGGCTTTCTGGTGATAAGCACCGCAATGGGGGCGATTCCGATTGCCAAGTATGGAACGGAGGAGCAGAAGCGACGCTATCTGCCAGCGCTTGCCAACGGTAGTGAGAAGTTCTGCTTTGCGATTACCGAGCCTGACGCAGGGAGCAACAGTTTCCGCATCCGCACCCTCGCGCGCCGTGACGGCGACCAGTACATACTAAGCGGTCAAAAGGCGTTCATCACCGGGGTCAACGATGCGGACCACATGATGGTGGTGGCGCGGACGGTTTCCGCGGACGAGGTAACCGACAAACGCGAGGGCATCTCGCTGTTCATCGTCGATCCAAAGGCGCAAGGCATTGAGAAACATCAGATGGACATCCGCATCCTCATGCCCGAGCGCCAGTTTCGGGTGTTCTTCGACGGAGTTCACCTGCCCGCGTCGAGCCGCCTCGGGGAAGAGGGTAAAGGTCTCAAAATACTATTCGATGCGCTGAACCCCGAGCGCATAACATTGGGGGCGTTGTTGGTGGGAACGGGCCGCTACGCGCTGGGCAAGGCCGTCGAGTACGCCAAAACGCGCACGGTGTTTGACGTGCCGATTGGCGCACATCAGGGGCTGGCGCATCCGATGGCCGTCGCCAAGACTCAGCTTGAGCTTGCCGCGCTCATGACCCATCGGGCAGCCGAAGTTTTCGATCAAGGCGGCGAGGCCGGGATGTATGCAAACATGGCGAAGTACGCGGCGGCCGAAGCCGCGATCGAGACCGTCGATCTCGCCATGCAGGTTCACGGCGGCAGCGGGTTCACCGGCGAAGTGGATCTAATCACGCTTTGGCCGATGGTGCGCCTGATGCGTACCGCCCCGGTATCGAGAGAGATGGTGCTTAATTACATTGCCGAGCACACACTTGGGTTGCCGCGTTCCTACTAAGATGTGACATTCCCGGCGAAAGCACCCATTAGATCGGTGCGGAGCAGTGGTTGCGCCTTCAGATCGGGGGTAATCAAGATGACCGTTGAGTCGGGCTACGGCAATAGGCAGCGCAACACCACTTATGGCCACCCGCTGAAGCCGGTTTACGGTCCGGACGATGTCACGCAGGTGGATTACGCGCGCGATCTCGGTTCCCCCGGGCAATATCCATACACGCGCGGGGTCCGGCCGTTTGGCTATCGGGAGCGGGAATGGACCCGGCGCCAGGTGGTCGGGCTTGGGACGGCCGAGGAAACCAACCAACGCCTGCGCTACCTCTTCGAACAGGGGCAGACCGGGTTTAGCGTGTGCGGCATGGGTTACGCGCCCTATGAGTCCAGCGATTCGCGCTCGGAGGGCGTGCTCGGGCGGGGCGGCGTATGGATCGATACCGTGCGCGACATTGAAACTCTCTTCGAGGGAATCGACGTCGCGAAGGTTACCATCAATCAGATCGGCGCCTCTTTACCGGTGTTCGCGATGATCCTGGCCGAGGCCGATCGAAGGGGCGTTGCCTACGCGAACTTGCACGGCACTATCCAGAACGTCGTGATGCCAGGAGGCGAGGGGGAACAGCTTCGCGGCAATCACTGCATCGACATAATTGAGTTCTGCACCCGGCATATGCCGCACTGGAACCACACCAGCATCTCGGCGCGCAACCTGCGCGACCAGGGACTCTCCTCGGTGCAAGAGGTCGCCTTTGGCATTTATCAGGGCCTGTTCACGCTGCGTGCCGCACTCGCGCGCGGATTCGAGGTCGACGCGGTTGCGCCGCGGATAACCTTTTTTTTCAGCGCCGAAAACGAGCTTCTGGAGGAAGTCGCCAAGTACCGTGCGGCGCGCCGTCTCTGGTCCCGCCTGATGAGCGAGCGGTTCGGATCGCGCGATGAGCGATCGCAACTCCTGCGCTTTCACGTGCAGACCTCGGCGCTGAGCCTCACCCTCCAGCAGCCGCTCAACAACATTATCCGCGCCACCATCCACGCGCTCGCCGCGGTGATGGGCGGTGCGCAGTCGCTCTCGGTCAACTCCTTCGACGAGGTGATTGCGATACCGGCGCCCGCGGCGGCCATGCTCTCGTTGCGCACGCAGCAAATCATCGCGGGCGAAACCGACGTTGCCGCGATCGCCGACCCCTTGGGTGGCTCCTACTGCATCGAGGCGCTCACGAACGAGATCGAAGCTGAAACGCGGCTGCTCTTGGAAAGGCTGGAAAACATGCCCGAGCTTAAGGCTTGGCAGTTCATGGCGGACGAGGCCGACGAGGCGGGCTATCGCCGCCAGCATGCGGTCGACGCGGGCGAGCGCACCATGGTCGGCGTTAACCGCTACCGAATCACGGACGAGGAAGAGCAGGAACTGGGGCCCCAGCCGAGGGAGGGCTCCAGCTATAGCCCCGCCTGGCGCCAGAAACAGATCGCGCGCCTGGAAAGGGCCAAGCGCGAGCGCGATCCGCAACGGGTCGAAGCTGCAAAGAAGCTTCTAGTCGAAGCGTACGGCGCACGCGTGAACATCGTGCCGCCCATGGTCGAAGCGGTGAAGGCGTGTCTGAGCATCGGGGAGATCGCCTCGCTGTTGGCCGGCGTCGCGGGCTGGGAAGAGCTAAAGCGCAGGCACGGATTGTACCTACAACTCTACTAGCGTCGTGTAACGTAAATAATTATAGGCCCCGGTGTCGCGATACTGCCTAAATGTTTGCGAAATCGCGCCTATTTCCGGCATAACTGGCGCGCGGATGCTGAACATATCTGCGTTACACGACACTAGTTTATTAGTAAGGAGCTTCCACCGATGCGCAGGATACGGTTTCTGCTGGTCGCCGATTCGCCAGGACACACTACTGGCTATTACGTCGTGGGACGCGCGCTCAGGGAGGCAGGGGTCGAGGTAATCCTCGGCGGCTATGCGCGGCCCGAGGAGATCGTGGAGACCGCGCTGCAGGAAGATGTCGACTGCATAGGGTTACGAATTATGGACCGCGAGCCAGTGATGCTCGTGTCGCGCCTGCGACAACTGTTGAGCGAGCGAGGCCTGCCTGACATGCGGGTGGTGGTCGGCGGAATCATCGCAGGGTCCGACATCGGTCGCTTGAAAAAACTCGGGGTCGAGGCGGTTTTCCGTCCGGGAGCGAAACTCGGGGACATTGTGGCACAGGTTAGTGTCCGTCTCTGAAATCTCACCTTCGGCGACCCCGGCTAAGGTGGGTCAGCTTTCAACCGGCGTTGACAAGGTCGCTGTCGTTGTATAGTTGCGGCAGAAGTACTGGAAAATGGGGCACCGCGGAGGTTCTAATCGCGCGCGAGCCAAACCCTGTAGGCGGCGCGCTTAGCAGGGTGTTGATAAACTAGTTGAGTAGCCACTATTGGATTCCAGAACTCTTGAAAAGTAAGGCGTTGTGCGCACGCTGTTTGTGCGTATGGTTCCAGCCGTTAATCAACACCCTGTTGGGCGAACGCGCGTGACACCGCGCCACCCCGCCAGTCTGTAACAGCACAGCGTCAGCGGTGGTTACTTTCAGCGCGGCTGGCGCTTTCGTCCATGGCGCGCTCGCAACCTCTTTGTTCCTTTTCGCGCCGCGCGCGGCATCGGAACCATACACTCGCGTTGGCGCGAGGCGCGGGTATGCTTCGTGCTTTCGCGCAAAACGATAGTTTGTGCCGCGGTCGCGCCCGACGGCAACCCAACATTCGGAGATAGGTCTTTATGGAATTGGGTCTCGGGCTTTGGGGAATGCGGGTTCGCCGAGGCGCTCGAAATAGTCCGCAAGGCATGGGCGCCAGCCGAGTTCGCCCATCAGGGCGGATTCTGGAAGGTGCCCGCGGCGGATTTCAACGGGAACCCGTTTGCGAACGGGATCGTCCGAGTCAACGTAACGCCCAAGCCCGCGCAACTCAGCGTCCCGGTTTGGATCGCCGGCGGCGACAGCGCCGCGGTCGAACGTGCCGCGCGATTGGGCCTGACCTGACTCGCTTCGCTCTTCGACACCATCGCCGAGCTGCGCCGCAAGCGCCAGGCCTACGCGCAGGTCGCAGCCGCACAAGGACGCCCGATGGAGGAGGCGCCGTTCGCGGCGGTCCGCGAGGTGCACCTGGTGTGCCGGATGGCATTCGCAGGCATGCGTCACGGCGACGTGATGGCCACGATGCGTTTCTTCGGCCAGGCGGTCATTCCTGAACTTCGCATGGTGGCGTTTCCCACCGAAATCCGCAGGCGCACGCGCGCGTAGCGCCGAGCCAGGAGGCCGGCCACCCATGTTGCAATACGTATCTGTTCAGTCCGCTCAAGCGCGGCCTTGTAACGCTCAAGAACCGGATCGTGGAACCTGCGCGCCAAGGCCCTGGCGCATCTGCGCGCGGAACTCGCCGGGAACGGATCAACCAGGAGTTTCGCCGGCGCACCAAAATCCAGGCCCCGCGGTCCAGTGAAGAAACGGTCCGGTTGCTGCTCTTCGAACGCTTGCGCAGCGGCCAGATCACGCCGCGCCGCCTGGTCGGCTGGCCAGCCCTGGCCAATAACCACTCGCCAGCGCAGGCCGCATGGCAACTGCATAATCAATCGCTCGCTCGTCGAATGCTGATGCCAGCTGCTTTTCCACCACTTGACCGACCCCACCCGCGCAATCGAGAATCGAGTCAGCAGCCGGCAGCGAGCGCGGTTGATGGCTTCGATCATGGCGGGAAACGAAAAAGTGGAAATCGGCGAAATTCTGCCGGAGGAACTCGCCCAGCGGCTTAAGCGCGGCGCGCCGCCAATGATCCTCGACGTGCGCGAGCCCGAGGAAATCGCGCTCGCGTCATTTCCCGGTGCGACCCATATTCCGATGGGCGAGGTTCTCTCCCGCGCCGCCGAGCTCGACCCCGATCGCGAGACCGTCGTGGTATGCCATCACGGAATCCGCAGCGCCCAGGTCGCGATGTATCTCGCACGACTCGGCTTCGAGCGCATCTCGAACCTGAGCGGCGGAATCGATCTATGGTCGGCAACAGTCGATCCGGCGGTGCCGCGTTATTGAGTTCGGCCGCGCCGGCCTGACTGCGCTGGCGCGACCATCGGGGGCAGGCGCATGGCCTATCTTGCGGCGGCGATCCAGATGGCGGCGGGGAGCGACAAAGGGGCCAACCTCGAGCGCACCGAGCGGCTGACCCGGCTCGCCGCGGCGCGTGGCGCCAACTTGGTCGCGCTGCCCGAAACCTTCAACTGGCGCGGCAAGCGCGCCGAGGAAGCGGCCGCGGCGGAGCCGCTCGAAGGCGAATCGCTGGCGGCGATTTCGCGGCTCGCGCGCGAATTGAGCCTGCATATCGTCGCCGGCTCGATAACCGAGCATGCGCCCGGCCAGTCCAAGCGCTACAACACTTCGGCGCTGATCGGTCCCGACGGCGCACGCCTGGCGGTCTACCGCAAAATCCATCTCTTCGACATTGACCTGCCGGGCCGCGTCACGGTCAAGGAGTCCGACGCCAAGTTGTCGGGCAGCGAGGCCGTTGCGGCGCGCACGCCGCGCGGCACGATTGGGCTCAGCGTCTGCTACGACCTGCGATTCCCCGAACTTTACCGCCGCCTGGTCTTTGCCGGCGCCGAGATAATAACGGTGCCGAGCTGCTTTACCTTCCCCACCGGCGAGGCGCATTGGGACACGCTGATTCGCGCCCGCGCGATCGAAAACCAGGCCTACGTCATCGCGCCGGCCCAGTTCGGGACCAACGTCCACGGCTTCAGCGACTACGGCAACTCCGTGATCGTCGATCCATGGGGCCGCGTGATCGGACGGGCCTCCGACCAGGAGGGCGTGGTCATCGCGCCGATCGACCTCGACTACCTGGCGCGGGTGCGGCGCGAGTTGCCGGCGCTTAGCCATGCACGTTTGCGCGAGGGGATCGGCTAAGCGCTCACGCTGCGAGCTCGCGGTGGCCGCGGCACGATCACGCGGCGCGGCCACCCCATGTTTGGCGATTTGGGGCGTGCAATGACGAACATTGCGAAGCCTTGGCGCTTGACGCGCGATGGGCTGGCGGACTAAGCAGGCACTACCCGCGCGGTCACGCGGCCTGCCTGGTATCCTGAGACGGCGGCGCCGGCCGGCGATGGGGAAATTTGCGGACCGACGAGGCGCGCGAGTGGCGAGGGCGGGTGGCGCCGCGGCGGGTATACGCTGGCATTGTCTGGGAGAAGGTAATTCACATGGCAGAAGGACCGCTGGCTGGTTTTCGCATTCTCGACATGACCCAGGTTGTCTCGGGGCCGTTTTGCGCGATGCTGCTGGGCGATCTGGGCGCCGACGTTATCAAGATCGAGCCGCCCGAGGGTGACACCACCCGCCAGATCGGCCGGCCGCGCAAGAATGGCGTGACCGCGTCGTTTCTGAACTTCAACCGCAGCAAGCGCAGCGTCGCGATCGACGTCAAGAAGGAGCAGGGTCGCGACCTGGTGCGGATGCTGGCCGTGCGCGCCGACGCGTTTATCGAGAACAACCGTCCCGGCGTCGCCGACCGCCTCGGCATCGGCTACGCCGACCTCCGCCGGCTCAATCCCAAGATCATCTATTGCTCGATCTGCGGCTTTGGTCCCAAGGGCCATTACGCCAACGCGCCCGCCTACGACCCGGTCATCCAGTGTTTCTCGACGATGGCGGCGGTGCAGGGCCGGCGCGGCGGACCGCCGACCGTGGTCAAGATGGCGCTGGCCGACAAGATCAGCGGGATGACCGCCGCGCTCAGCATCGTGAGCGCGCTGCACGCGGCGCGCAACCGCGGCGTGGGCCAGTACATCCGCATCCCGATGGTCGAGGCGATGATGGCGTTCACCTGCAACGACACGATGGTGGGTTACACCTTCGTGCCCGAGGACGAGTACAAGGACCAGGCGCCGAAGAGCCAGAGCCTCGATCCATTCCCGACCAAGGACGGATGGATTTCGATCGCGCCGTTTACCGACCAGCAGTTCGAGCGCCTGTGCATCGGCGTCGGCCATCACGAATGGTGGACCGAGGTTCCCGACCGCACCGAGCGCATCCGCGGCATCCTGCGCGGGCTCGCCAAGGTGCTCCCCGAGCGCACGACGGCCCAATGGCTCGAAGTGCTGGAAAAAGCCGACGTGCCGGCCGGCCGCGTCAACGATTACGAGACGCTGTTCACCGACGAAGAGGTCGTCGCCAACGAGAGTTTCACCCTGTACGAGCATCCCGACGCCGGCACCGTGCGCACGGTAAATCCCGGCGCGCGCTTTAGCGAGACGCCCGCGCGGATGTGGCGGATGCCGCCGCGCCTGGGCGAGAATACCGAGGAAGTGCTCCGCGAACTCGGCGTCGAGCGATCGACGATTGAAGAACTGCGCAACGCCAAGGTCATCAACAGCTGACGCCGACCGATGGACGGCTACTTGGTTTCGAACTCGAAGACCATCTCGGTCGGCTGGCCGTCGGTCGCCTCGACGATCTTCTCGAGATAGAGGTTGACCAGCGCGTCGCCGGGCGCCTCGCGGCTGAGCGCGCGCAGCATCGTATTGGCGGTCGTCGCCTCGCCGTTGCGGATGTGCTCGAGCGCGCGGTTGAAGCGCTCGTAAAAGGTGGCGTCGATCCCGTTGCCGGCGCGCCCGGCGACGTCGACGATCGGCACCAGTTGTTCCTTGCCCTTGACCTTGACCAGCCCGACCTCGCGCGCGCAGTAATTGCCGGCGGCTTCGGCCAGGGTCTGGCGGTTGACCAGCAGATGGACCTGGAAATGCCGCGTCAGCCCCTCCAGGCGCGAGGCCAGGTTGACCGTGTCGCC
>JAKAVN010000230.1 GCA_021827495.1 Deltaproteobacteria bacterium
CTCGCTCGGAAAACTCGAAGCCGCGCCGCGCGCGCATGACGCCGCGCTTAATCGCGGAGTTGATAATCGAATGCAGGCCGCTTAAATGAATATCAGGCCGCTACTCAATTCCAACAGCGATTCGGACATTGCCGCGGAAATTCCATCTGGGGCTTGCGCGGATCGAGCACCGGCTGGGCGACCGTGCCGCCGCGCGATTCCAAAGCCGGCGGATTCTTGTAGCGCTGGAGGTCGACCAGACCGATGCCGGCGAGCTTGACTACTTCAGGATCGATCCATGCTTCCGCGTCGATCGGCTTGCCCTCGGAAGTGGAGAATTCGAGCATGATACCTTCCGGCGCAGCCAGGTAGATCGATTTGCAAAACCCGTGATCGATGGAACCCATCACCCAGTACCCAAGATGCTGCATCACACCAGCCGCCACCGGAGCCGCGGTCCAGCTCGGATGGGAAACGCCCTTCTGAGGCTGGATTTCGCTGATCTCGGGCGATTGCACGAAGGCTATGGAGCGTTGCCCATCTTCAGAAAGCCGTGACAGGTCTTCTGCACGCCGTGCATCCAGTAGAGTGCGACCAATTCCATCCCGACCACTTGGCTGTAGAACTCGATCGGTCCCTTGATGTCCTTGGTGCAGATCGCGATGTGATGAACTCCGTTGGGCAGGCCCATTTCAATGCCCTCCTTCAGTTAAAGCGAAAGCGAGCGAACTCCGCTTTTTTACTTATCTCAGGTCGTGGTGTGAGCGCCAAGCCCCGCCCGTTTGGCGCAAGGGTTATTTCATCCGTTTCCAAACCGCTTTGTCCAATTCGCGTTGCCGTCCACACGATCGCGATCAAAAGCGCTAATCGCTCGGCGAAGCCGTCGCGGCCCTGGCGCAGGTCATATAATCATGAGCGGAGCGAGGGATGAACATTGAAGATCGCGTCTTTCAACGTGAACGGCATCGCGGCCCGCTTGCCGAACCTTCTTCGCTGGCTCGCCGAAACCAGGCCCGACGTCGCATGCCTTCAGGAATTGAAGGCCCCGCATGAAAAGTTTCCCGAGGCCGCGATTCGCGAGGCGGGCTATGGCGTTATCTGGCACGGCCAGAAGAGCTTCAATGGCGTCGCGATCCTAGCGCGCGGCGCCGATCCGGTCGAGATGCGCCGCGTCTTGCCGGGCGATCCCGAGGATCTCCATAGCCGCTATATCGAGGGGCAAACCGGCGGCGTGCTCGCTGGATGCCTTTATCTTCCGAATGGCAATCCCGCGCCCGGCCCCAAGTTTCATTACAAGCTTCGATGGCTCGAGCGGCTCGAGAAACATGCCGAGACACTGCTCGCCCTGAATTCGCCGGTCGTTCTGGCCGGCGACTACAACGTGATTCCCACCGAGCTCGACGTATTCGCGCCGGAGCGTTGGGTCGATGATGCCCTGTTCCGGCCCGGGTCGCGCGACGCGTTCGCTTGACTACTCGCGCGCGGCTGGACCTACGCGCTTCGCAGGATGCATCCCGACGAGCGCATCTACACCTTCTGGGATTACTTTCGAAATCACTTCGGGCGCGATCGGGGGCTGCGCATCGATCATTTGTTGCTCAGTCCCTCGCTTGCGCCGCGGCTCGTCGGCGCCGGCGTCGATCGTGAGGTTCGCGGCTGGGAGAGGGCGAGCGATCACGCCCCAACTTGGGTGCAAATTGCCCACTGATTTGCCGCCGATCGGCGTTCGCCTCCGTTGCAAGGGCTGGCCCGCCTCGGCTATCGAGCGAGCACGTAACTTTCCCGCCCGGATTCCCGGTGATCGAGAACTTCCACTTCAATAGAACGCCGGTCGACTATAACTTCCCTTCAGCCGCAGGCCCGTCAACCACCGGACTGTCAACCGCCGCTCAAGTGTCAACCGGTTGACAACCCCGAGAAAGCGGTTCGCATCAGACTGTGCTATCCACCATCCAGTCCATCGGTTTTGGTACTTACCGGAGAAACGCCGGAAAAGCGCGTGTGTGCGCGCGATTCGCGATCACGCATGGACCCGGAGAACGCCACCTCCGGCGCTAATCGCGAGAATCCGCCAAAACCTATCCGCGCGCGATTTTGCTAGGTCCATCTGCACGCGGCCGTGCTAGGTCCATCTGCACGCGGCCGATCGACAGGATCGGCGGGCGGCGCGACCGCATGTGATTCGCCTGATCGTCGCCTTCACAGGCGCACGATCTCCTTCCAGCACCGCCGCGTCAGAGCAATGAGTGTTCACGACGGCGGAGGCGCCGAAGCCTCCGCCCGAAAAGGAGAGCTCACTTGAACACCGATACGGAAACGGTTACTGCCGACCCAAAGACTGCTCTGACCTCAAAAACCAGAAAGGCCAGACCACCCTCATCGCGATCTGCGGCTAAGGCGGAGAAGCTGGTGTGTCGATACTGCGGCAGCGATGATCTGGCGCCGTCCTTCAAGAAGAGACGCGACGCCCGCTGCCGCGCCTGCTTCAAGAAGCGTTACAATTCGGCCGGTCGGCAAAAGAGTTCCGCGCGCACTCGGAAGACGAAGGCCGCGAAGTAGTTTCACGGCTCGCGACCAATGTCATCGGGGCCGGGCGCTTCAAGAGGTCGGGCCCCGTCGCGTTTGGTTGAGAATGAGACAGCCTGCTCGCGCTGTACGGCGCCTCCGCGCACGATCCCAGCGCGTCCCTTCAACGGATGCCTAGCGCTTGTTTCTAGTGTAGTGTCCCATTAATAACTTTACAAAGGCGTTGAAGTTTATCGAGGATCGAATCAGCAGTGGCAGTCTAGGCAAAGGGTCGTTTGTGGAGGTTGTGCTGCGCGACGTATTGGTCGATTTTCTGCACCAATTCGCGCACGCGGCGCCGCGCGATGGCTTGACGATCCGCCGGCCGCGCCGACGCCCGCGCACGGACGGCAGCGGCGGCTTGATGGCGGCGGGATTCGAGTGGCGCGGCCGGACGGCGGCCGCGCTGGCGAGGTTCCGGACGGCGGCAAGCTGGAACTCGAAGGTTTCCTCGAGCAGCCGCGCCGTCTCGAGCCCAATTACGTCGCGGAAGATTTCCTCGTCGCGCATCAGCAGGAACGCGCCGTTGCGCGCGGCCCAGATTACGGCCGCCGCGCGCGTGGCCTCGGCGCTGGAGCTGCGCGCTCCGGCCGCAGCCAGCATGCGCCTGACCGAGCCGCGATAACGATCGAAGCACTCGCGGCTGAGCCGCCTCACCTGCTCGAAATGCTCCAGCTCCTCGGCGCGCGACAGGCACAGCGGCAGTTTGCTGAAGGTGACCGAGAACCGGGCGGGGAACAGCCCGCGCGCATGGATTTCCACGTAGCGCTCGCGCAGCCGACCGATTCGCCCGGCCATCAGGCTGACAAACAGGTCGTCGCAGGAGAAGAAGTATAGGCGGGAGAAGAAGTATAGATAGATGGTGCCGACGGCGACTTCGGCCCGGCGCGCGCTGTTTGCGTTGGCGGATGTTCACGCAGGCCGCTGAATCTTCATTCAGTTTCTAGCAGGTTGCGGAAAAATGATCGTTTCTCAGTCGATTATGTAGTAGGATAGTGGTCATCCGTGGCGTGAGGAGGATGCGGGAATGCGCGGGACGGACCGGCGGCAGTCTTCGATGTTCAGCTAC
>JAKAVN010000231.1 GCA_021827495.1 Deltaproteobacteria bacterium
GGCTTTCGCTCGGGTTGACCGGGTCCTGCTCGATCGGCCAGGCGCTCGATTACTGCAAGATGAGTCCGGGCGTGCGTCACCTTTTCGGCGGCGCGCAAAACCAGGGTTCGTATTTTCTACTCGGCAGTCTTTACTCGCTGGTCCCGCTTCTGATTGCCACGGCATTCATTGGTCTCAAGGCACCCCGGCATCCTGTTGTGCTCGGCCTGATGGCGGGCGGGGTATTCGTGGTCCTGGCTCTGCCGGGAATCCTTCTCCAGTGTGGGGCATTTTCCGTGGGCGTGAGCCTGAGTTGGATTTTTGGTTCCGTGGTCGGCTCGCTTGCCGGCGGCTCGGTCGGTTCTCTGGCCGGCGCCGCGCTCTATCGCCGCCTGCACCCCGTTCAGGCCGCCACCAGCGATCGGGCATGACGGAGAGCGGCAAGCCGACAAAACCGGTTAACGATTTTTGAGGTGATAACGATGAGATATCTGATTTCGACGGTGCTGGCTTCCCTTCCTGTGTTGCTTGCGTCAACTGCGTTTGCCGATCCGTGCGGCGATGCGATCTGCTCGCTTGCCGACCGCGCCCGGTCCTTTTTGGGAACCGGCGGAATTCTTGGCTTGCTGGCAGCGGCGGCGATTGTTGTCGGCGTGTGGCTCTATCGTCGCGGCGACCGAATTGTTGGCGGCGCGGCGCCTGAGCGAAGTCACAACCTGAACGTCTGAGTTCGCCAACCGGCTAATCGATGCTCACCACGCCCGAGCACGGTGGCGCGCTCGAAGAAACGGAACGACGCATACGCCGCGAGCGTTGCCCGGACTGAGAACAGTACCCGGAGGTATCGATGCAGACACAAAAATTCGACCTGGTGATTCTGGGTTCGGGATCCACGGCCTTCGCCGCAGCCATCCGGGCGGCGGAAATGGGCAAGACCGTCGCGATGACCGAAAATCGCGTGCTCGGCGGTACCTGCGTCAATCGCGGATGCCTGCCGTCGAAGAACCTCATCGCAGCGGCGGGCATCGTCCACGACGCGGCGCATCCCCGGTATCCCGGAATCGAACCGGCGCGCCTTAAGATGAACTTCGGCGAGCTCATCAGGCAGAAGGACGAGGTGATCGCCTACTACCGCGAGAAGAAGTACCAGAGCATCGTCGGCGACCGCATCAGCGTATTCGAAGGAACCGCGCGGTTCGTTGATCGCAACGCCGTTCAGTCGGGGGATGTCCGACTGGAGGCGGAACGCTTTCTCGTAGCGACGGGATCGAGGCCTTTCATCGCGCCGTTAAAGGGCCTGGACGCTGTTCCGTTCATGACCAGCGATCTTCTGACCAGCCACGAAAGCATGGAACTCACGGAGCAGCCGGAGTCGCTGACGATTGTCGGTGGCGGCTATATCGCGCTCGAACTGGGACAGTTCTTTCACCGACTCGGCACGCGAGTGACCATCCTCGAACCAAGCGAGCGAATCTTGCCCAGCTACGAGCCTGAAGTCGGGACCGTGCTCGGTCAAATTCTCCAAGACGAAGGAGTCACTATCCTGACGCGGACAAAGGCCGTCGCCGCGCGCAGAGATCGCGAAGGTGTAGCGGTGGACCTGAGCGGCAATGCTTCCACGGCGGTGCGGTCATCGCACTTGCTCGTTGCCACGGGCCGAGTTCCCCATACCGAAGGTCTCGGCTTGGAGGTGGCCGGCGTGCGCACCGATCGGGGCGGTGCGATCATCGTCAACGACGAGTTGCAAACGACCGCTCCGCACGTTTGGGCCGCCGGCGACGCGGTCGGCTCCAACACCGAGAGTCAGATGGCGACGCCGGTTGGCGCCCAGGACGGCGGTATCGCGGCGCTCAACGCGCTTGGCGGCGAGCATCGCAAGGTCGACCATCGGGTGATTCCGCGCGCCATCTTCACCGATCCTCAGGTCGCTGTGGTCGGACTTACCGACAAGCAGGCGGTCGCGCATGGTTACCGCTGTGCCTGTCGGACCGTAAAGATGGAGCAAGTGCCGCGGGCGCAGGCGGTGCGTAACCCACATGGCGTGATCAAGATGGTCGCCGAGCGCGAAAGCCGCCGCGTACTCGGCGTTTCGATGGCCGGAAGGGGCGCCGCCGAGGTAATTCACGAGGCCGCGATGGGGATCCGCCTTGGCGCGACTATCGAGGATTTCGTGGGCATGCTGCACATCTATCCGACCATGGCGGAGGCGCTGAAGATCGTCGCCCTTTCCTTTACGAAGGATATTTCGAAACTGAGCTGCTGCGCGGAATAGACGAAGTAGCCTTCGCCAATGGCTGGGCGACCTTGCGCCGTGTAGCATCGACGCTTGAGCAGTTGCAATCGTCTAATGAGATCGAACCTTGAGAGAAGCCAGTAGAGGGCAAATCATGGAAGCTACGCTTGCCGCGTCCCCCGCAGTTTCCCGCAGGGATCTGCGCTGCTATTACCGACCGATCATTTTGATCGCCTGGAGCGCGACTGTTCTGTTGACCTTCTGGGTTCTATCCAGGTACCCAGCTCTGCTCCACAAGTTGCAGCAGGTGGGCATGGCCATGCCCAGCATGGCGTATGAACACAGCGTAGGTTCTACCGGCGCTTTGGCGACGGTGTGGGAACGACTCTGGGGCTCGACTCTGAGTTGGCTTGTGGCCATGGCAATCGGAATGAGCTTTGGCGTGCTGTTCGGCGCGCTTCTGCATACGGTCCTTCGATATTACCCGATCAAGATTGGAAAGAACCTCTATCTAAACAGTCTTAAAGGCGCGCTGATCGGTGCCCCGATGGGCGTATGTGCGAACTGCGCGGTTCCGATGGCATGCGGCGTAACGCGCGGACACGGACGGGTCGAGGTGGCGCTTGGTTACATGTTCAGTTCACCGAATTTCAATCCGATCGTCGTTATGATGACATTCGCGGCGCTGCCTTGGTATTTCGGCGTCGCCAAGTATGCGATTGTGCTCTTGATCATCGCGCTTCTTGTTCCGTGGCTGATTTCCTTCCTTGAACGTGAAAAGAGCTTAGAAGCACTCAGCGCCGATGATGGCGGGGCTTGTGAGTTGCCTTCTGTCAATTCCCGCCTCGACTGCGACGAGAAGTTCGGAGAGGTACTTTGGGAGGTCGCCGGCGCCTACATCAGACACGTCTGGATGCTGCTGAAACCCACGTTCACGCTGATGATGGTCGGGAGCATTCTGGCGGCGCTTGCGCTGACTCTGGTGCCGTGGGCAGTGCTGCTGACTCACGTGACCATTGCGCGAGCTGCCGTGGTCAGTCTTTTCGCTGTGTTCATGCCAGTCCCGATCGCGCTCGACGTGATGTATGCGGCGCAGCTTCAGACCAGCGGCGTTGCTTCGGGGTATGTAATGCTCTTCCTCATGACACTGGGGACGTACAGCATCATCCCCACCATCTACCTCTGGCGGGAAGTTTCGAGACGGCTCGCGGCGTTCCTGTTTGCCTTCTTCTGGTTGCTTGGATTCGCGTGCGCGCTCCTATTTTAGAGTCACCGCTGATCTCTCATTGCCGCCGGACTCAGAATCTCTCCTTAAAGAGACGGAAGTAGTCGTCGGCAACCTCGACGAAAGAAGTGCAAGTTTTCTGATTCGGGGAGGGGCGCGCGGGTAAGATCGG
>JAKAVN010000232.1 GCA_021827495.1 Deltaproteobacteria bacterium
AGGTGGGCGAGCGGCGGGTAGTAACTGGGGTCCTTGGGATGATGGGGGTTGAAGCCGCGCATGGCCCAGGCCACTTTATCGCCGGCGCGGATCACACTGCCGTCAAGGTCGATAGTCAGGCGCCGAAGCTTGAGTTGCTCGATCTGGTCGTAGAGCGGTTCGCTGTTGAGCCTGGCCCGCGCGCGCGGCGAAGTCGGAGTAAACCGCTTGAGCCGGTTGACGACCGTGCGGTCGCTGGGAATGCGGCGCAACCCGCACAGCCGCGCGAACAACGAATCGTTGGCAAGGTAACGCAAGTGCTGGAGCCGCCGCGCGCCGACCACCAGCAACCCGATCACCAGCAATACCAAGTGGGTACAGCCGTAATCGCCGCTGGCATGCTTGCCCAACCCACGTCGAATCCGCACGTTCAACCCAATGAGTTGAAAGTAGCGCCGCGGCAGTTCCAGCCCGCCGCAGGAAGGGAGCTGCTCGTGACCGAACTGGAGCGGAAGCTCCCGCTTGATCGCCTGCCACAACCGCGTTACCTTCAACCGCGTCTTTGGGGCCTTTCGTGTCGTGTGGAGTTGCGTGGCTACGCACTCCAAAAGACGCGCCAGAGGCCCCTTTTCTTCGATCAAATCGTCGAATCGACCAGAATTATTTTCGCTTCAGGGTTAGGACGATGCTTCCCAACGTCATCTGGGACTCGCGGTACGTCTTGACTGGGAGCTGACTAAGCGCCTGAGTTATAACGTTCTCGTCGGCTACGGCTTGACGACGATGCGCACCGGGTTGCCCTCCTTCGTGCGTAAGCGGTCCACGCCCCGGGCGACATCCTCCAGAGGCACCACGTGTGAGACCGAGCGGGACAGGTCGAGGCGGCCGGAGGCCACGAGGCGCACGAGCCCGGCAATGTCGCGCGGCTCGTAGCCGTCATGCCCCAGCACCTCATGATTCATAACCCCAAGCAGGACCGACGGCTCGGTGAGCTGAACCGGCTCCAGACTCATGCCGATGATGACCGCCCGCCCGTAGCGACCGAGACACGACACCGCCTGGGTGAGCGCGGTATTGACCCCGGCTAGGTCCACCGCCAGGTCCAGCCCTTCGCCGTCGGTAAGCCGCATCACCTTGGCGCGGATGTCGACGGTGCGCGGGTTGAAGGCATGGTCTGCCCCGAGCTCCAGTGCCCGCTGGCAGGCCGCGTCGAGCGGGTCCACTGCGATGATCGGGCCAGCCCCGGCCAAGCGGGCGGTCTGCACCGCGTGCACCCCGAGGCCGCCGATGCCCCACAGACCGACGGTCTCGCCCAGGCCCAGCCTGCCGCGATGGATGAGCCCGGTATACGGCGTGGCCACGGCGTCAGGAATGAGCGCGGCCTGCTCGAATGGGATATTCTCGGGGAGCGCCGCCAGAACGCTGAAGGGGACGACGACATACTCGGCCCAGCTGCCGTTGTAATTCTGTCCCATGACCAGCGGGTTGAGGCACGCTTTCATGCCGCCGCTGACGCAGGGGCGGCAGATGCCACAGTTTCTCCCAGCCAGTAGGACAACACGCTGACCTGGCCGCCAGAGCGGCACCGCGGCGCCAACCCGCTCGATCATGCCCGCTCCCTCGTGGCCCGGCGTGACCTGCTCCAGCGGAAAGTCCGGCAGTATTCCATCGATCATGTGCAGGTCAGACGCGCAGATCCCGGCGGCCCCGACGCGGACCAGCACCTCGCCCGGTCCAGGCTCCGGCACCGGGACGTCCTGTACTGTCAATTGACGGCTGGCGCGGTCGAAGCACGCCGCGCGCATGGTGGTCTTTGTCATCAACTCGCCTCCTATGTCGATTACACGACCCACTCGCCGCTTCGCCGCTTGCGGGCGACGTTCAGCAAGTAATCGTCCTGGCCTCGAGCTAATTCGGGATTGAAGCAGGCTTTCGCACCTGAGACATCGCCTTGATCGCCGAGGACCAGCCGCTCGTTCTTGGCCACCCCCTCGAGGATAGTCTGCGCGGATTGTTCCGGCGATTGCGCGTTCGGAGGCGGCTGCGTACCGCCAGCCTTCCAGATCGCGGTGGCTGTCGTACCCGGCGTCGCCGACGTCACTCGGATGTTCTCGTCCCATAGCTCGTAGCGGAGGGCGAGCGTCAGTCCATTCAGCGCCGCCTTCGTGGCGGAATACATCGTCTGGTAGGCCATTGGTGAGAACGCGATACCAGAAATGATGTCGACGATGTGCCCGCTGCCTTGCTTGCGCATGATCGGCAGCACGGCGCGGATGCCGTAAAGCGCCCCGTAGAAGTTCAGCGCGAACGCCTTCTGCCAATCCTCATTTGTCTGTTTGTCGAAAGACCCGCCAAGGCCGGCGCCCGCGTTGTTGAACAGAATGTCGATCCGCCCGCCGATCTCGGCCGCCTTGCGGATCATCTTCTGGACGTCACCTTCCTTCGTAACGTCGCAGTGAAGACCCAGCGCCTTACCCGGATAGGCCTTGTCCAGCCGTGCGGTCTCGCGCGTGAGGTTCTCCTCATTGATGTCGGCGAGGACGACCTTTTCCGCTCCGTAGGAGAGCATCGCCTCCGCAAGCGCCAAGCCGATCCCCGACCCGGCACCGGTCACTACGGCGACCTTGCCTTTGTAGTATTCATCCGTCTTGATCATTGATGTCCCCCGTCACCTTGGTTCGGACACGAGAGCCGTGTGAATGTCGTATTTCGCTGAGACAGTTCAGAAGGCCTGCCGCAGATTTCGCCGGCGCCAGCGTCAAGCAGCTCGCACCTGCTGCCATACCCATAAGTGACGCCGATGGTGTAGATTCCGTTGCTCTTGCCGGCGATCACGTCATGCCCTCGGTCGCTGACGATCACCGTGGCCTGTATTTGGCGTACTTTAAGCCGCTGCGAGCGCGCGCTCTGGATAACAAGCGCGAGATGGTAGCCGGCTTTGGCCGCTACTTCCTCTTTCGTCAGCGCAGCGGGATACGCCTCGGCAAGCGCTTCTAGAATCGACCGCTCCGTTTTTCCCAGCTGGCTACGCCCATAGTCGATCGACGCGGGACCTATGGGAAGCGGCTCCCACGAACCCAGCGCCTGAAATCCCGCCGTGGCGTCACCCACTCACGTTCGCTTTCTTCAAGCAACCCTTTAACTTGCGCAAAGGATTTCCCGGTCGTGGTCAACGCGGCAACAATCTGGCGCAAGCGCGCCCTGCCCCGCTCCAATTTCCGCTGCCACGCCGCGTGCCGGGCGCGGCAGGGGCGGCTTGCGTCGGGCTTGCTTTGGCATCGTTGATATTGATAATAAGTATCAAGACGTTAAGCCGCCCGGTGCAGCCAGGATGTCACTCAATCAAGTCCATGCCGGTCAGACCGCGATCATCACCGAAGTCCACGCCGGCGACCATCTTTTGCAGCGCATGACCGCTCTCGGCCTCAGGCGCGGCCGCCGGGTCTCGGTGCTTCGCCGGGCGCGGTTTGGAGGCCCCCTGCACCTCCGCGTCGGCATGACCGAAGTGATGATCCGAGGCGCCGACGCGGCCGCCGCGGGTTGGTTCCGCTCAGGTACACTCCCAGAATCGCCTCATCGACCCGCTCGGTGCGCCGCTGATAGCGCGCGATCATCCGGCT
>JAKAVN010000233.1:0-1897 GCA_021827495.1 Deltaproteobacteria bacterium
AGGAGAACCTCGAAACGCTGTTCGACGATCGCCGCGCTGACTTCGGTGCCGGGATCGGCGACCTCGGGAAACCATACCCGGCGGCGGGGGCGCCGGTTGGGTGCCGCGGCGGCGGTCATGGCGCCGCCGCCTCCAGATCGTCGGCCCAGCGTGCGGCCGCGGCATCGACGAGCGCGCGGCTCTCTTCGAGACTGTCGAGGTAGATGTAGGTGCTGGTGATGCTGCTATGGCCCAGCAAGCGCTGCAGCTTTTGCAACGGATCGCCGATCACCCGCCGATACGCCGCGCCGTGGTGTTCGCCTCGATCGAGAACGCTGCCGATCTGGGTCTGGATGAGCAGCGACAGCATATGCACCGCAAAGGTGTGGCGACTATGTCTTGATCGATATAGCCGTCACTATCTACCCCGCCCGACTATGTCGGGTAGCAGGATGAGGTCTCACGATTCCACGGGTTTATAGGATAGCATGTAGAGATAGTTTGTAGCCCTTCCAGCAATCCAGCTTGGAGAGGGAGCAAACAATGAAGTACTTCATCAATGATGATTTTGCGTTGTCGCGGCCGCCAGAGGGTCCGGTAGCGAGTTACGTTATCCCGTTTACCGAATGGCTCGTTGATCGAGGCTACGGTCTTGTTTCTACGAGGAACCAGGTGCTGATGGCTGCAGGCTTCAGCCGTTGGCTTCGGCAAAAGGGGATTGAGCTAAGCGACATAAGAGGAAACCATTCTGAGCGTTATTTGCTGGACCGAGCGCAGCGGCCAAAGCGTGGAGATAACGCCGCTCTTCGGCATCTATTGGCTTTTCTGCGAAGCCAGAACGCAATCGCCGAAGAGATTGAGGCCGAACACAGCCCATCGGCGGTAGAACAACATGTGCTGGCATACGAGCAATATTTGCGAGACGCGCGTGCACTGTCTCGTCAAACGATCATAAATTATCGGCCAGTCGTACGAGATTTTCTCAACTTCCGCTTCAGTGATGGCGGGGTGTCGCTCGCACAATTGCGCGCCGTCGACGTGACCGGTTTCGTGCAAAAGGGGGTTTCGCGTCTCAACATGCGAAGCGCCAAAATCATGACGACCGCACTGCGGTCGTTTCTTTCCTATGTGCGTTATCGTGGTGACATCACCTCAGATTTGGCCGCAGCGGTCCCGATCGTGGCCAACTGGTCGCTTTCGTCTATTCCTCGTGCGATCGGCCGCGATGAAGTAGCTCGTTTACTCGCCAGCATCGATCGGGATACGCCCATCGGATGCCGCGACTATGCGATGATCCTCGCATTGGCGCGCTTGGGATTACGATCGAGCGAAGTGGTGACGCTCGAGCTCGACGATATCGATTGGGCAGCCGGAGAGATCCGTGTGGTTGGCAAGAATGGGCAGCGCAACGATCTTCCGATGCCCGCGGATGTTGGCGAGGCCATTGCCGACTATCTGCGGAAGTCGCGTCCAACCAATGCCAGTCGTCGCGTCTTTTTGCGCGACAAGGCCCCGATCCGGGGTTTCACCGGCCCGTGTGGACTCGGGTCCGTCATCCGACGCTCACTCAAAAGGGCCGGGATCGACGCTCCCACAATGGGAACGCATCAATTCCGACATGGGCTTGCCTCAGAGATGTTGCGTGGCGGCGCCTCGCTCGGTGAGATCGGTGAAGTTCTGGGACACCGTCATGTGCAGACAACGGCGATTTACGCCAAGGTCGACCTTAACGCATTGCGAACATTGGCTTTGCCATGGCCGGGAGATGCCCAATGAGCACACTCCGACAGGCCGTTCAGGATTACATCGAGATGCGGCGAGGGCTGGGGTTCAAGCTGCGAGAGGCGGGAAGAGGATTGATCGATTTCGTTACTTTCCTGGAGACCAATGACACGCCATATGTCACGACGGACTTGGC
>JAKAVN010000233.1:1907-3591 GCA_021827495.1 Deltaproteobacteria bacterium
AGCGACCATCCCATGCACAGCCTGCGCATTGGGCGACACGGCTGGGCTACGTCCGCGGATTTGCCCGCCATCGAGCTGCCGCTGATCCGAGGACCCAGATTCCCCCAAACGGTTTGCTACCCTTTCGCCCGAAGCGTGCACGGCCCTATCTCTATTCAAAGGAAGACATCCAGCGCCTCTTGTCCGCAGCGCTCGAGATGCCGTGCCGATATACCCGCTGTAAGCTCAGGCCACGGACATATTATTGCCTGTTCGGATTGCTGAGCATTTCCGGCCTACGCCTCGGCGAAGCCCGCAACCTTAAGCTTTCGGACATTGATTTCAATGCCGCTGTGTTGACGATCCGCGGCACGAAGTTCGGAAAGTCCCGTCTTGTGCCGATGCACGCATCAACGTGCAGAGTCCTTCAGGATTATATCGAACGTCGTCGGCAGCATAGTGCAACCCAGGCGGCGTCTCCTTACTTCTTTACGTCCCAATTGGGTAATCGCCTCGATGTGGGGGACATTCATCGAACATTCTATGCTCTGTCTCGCCAGATCGGCCTGCGCGGCATGGATGACAGCCACGGCCCGCGCCTGCATGACATGCGGCATGTTTTTGCGACGAACACCCTGGTGCGTTGGTACGAAGCCGACCAAGATCCCGAGCGGCTTCTGCCCATTTTGTCCACTTATCTCGGCCACGTCCACGTGGCCGATACCCAATGGTACCTCAGCAGTTCACCCGAACTGATGAAAGAAGCAATGCGCCGCCTTGAGCGCCGCTGGGAGGATCGGACATGACCAAGCACGCCAGCCTGGCGCCACTTTTGGAGCGCTTTTTCACTCAACGCCTGATACAACAGCGGCAGGTAAGCCCCCATACGATCGGTTCCTATCGCGACACATTTCGGCAGTTGCTGAAATTCGCCGAACGAACATTGCATAAGCCGCCGTCTCGCCTGAACTTCGAGGAAGTCGATGCGCCGTTGATTGTTGCCTTTCTTGATGACCTGGAGAACCATCAGGGTATTAGCGTCCGCAGCCGCAACTTGCGCCTCACGGCGGTTCATTCCTTCTTTCGCTACGCGGCTTTCGAGGCGCCTGAGCATTCCGCCCAAATTCAACGCGTGCTCGCGATCCCCAGTAAGCGCTTCACTCGAACCCTCGTTAATTTCCTGACCCGCCCAGAGGTCGATGCCTTGTTGGCCACACCGGATCAATCGACCTGGTCGGGGCGACGCGATCACGCGTTCATGCTGGTCGCGGTGCAGACCGGATTGCGGCTATCGGAGATCACTGATCTCAAGCGGGACGATCTGTTCTTCGGCACGGGTGCCCACCTGCGCGTCATCGGCAAAGGGCGCAAGGAACGCTGCACCCCCTTCGCCAAGTCTACGGCCGTAGTCTTGAGAAACTGGCTGAGGGAGCCTCAGCGCGGAGAGGCGGATATCCTTTTCCCCAGCGCCAGAGGCGAGCGGCTGAGCGTCCACGGCGTTCAGTATATACTGAACAAGCACCGCCAGACCGCCTCCGGCATGTGCCCGTCGCTGAATGGAAAGCGTGTCACTGTTCATCGTCTGAGACACACGATGGCCATGGACCTCCTGCAGGCGGGCGTCGATCGCGCCGTAATTGCCTTGTGGCTCGGCCACGAATCGGTCGAGACCACACAGATCTATCTCGAGGCGACATTGGCGATG
>JAKAVN010000234.1 GCA_021827495.1 Deltaproteobacteria bacterium
AGATGGCGCTAGTCGGAGTGCATCCGGTGGCCGGCAAGGAGAGCACCGGGGCCGCCGCCGCCGACGAGCGCCTGTTCATCGGCCGCCGCACGATAATCACGCCGTCGGCGCGCAGCACGCCCGACGCGATCGAACGCGTCGAGCGGCTGTGGCAGGCGACCGGCTCGCAGGTGGAGCGGATGGCGCCCGGCGAGCATGACCAGATCCTCGCGCGCGCCAGCCATCTGCCGCAGGTGGTCGCAAGCGCGCTCGCCGCGGCCCTGGCCGGCGAGCGGGTGGGCGGGCGCGCGGCGGCCGCCTATGGCGCCGGGGGATTGCGCGACACCACGCGCATCGCGGCGTCGTCGGCCGAGATGTGGCGCGACATCGTGCTGACCAATCGCGAGGCGATCGTGGGGGCGCTGGCGCTTTTCCGCGCCACGCTGGAGGAGTTCGAGCGCGCGATTCGCACGGGCGACAGCGCGCGCTTCGAGGCGCTTTTCAACCGCGGGCGCGCGCTGCGCGAGGGACTCAAGTGAGGCGCGAGCGTCCGCTAATCGCCATCGACGGGCCGGTCGGCGCGGGCAAATCGACCGTCGCCCAGCGCCTGGCGCGCGTGCTCGGGTGCGAGTACGTCAACACGGGCGCGATGTACCGCGCGGTTGCCGTGGCGGCGCGCGCCGCCGGTATCAGCGCCGATGATCGCGAGGCCGAGCCCAAGCTTGACGCGCTGCTTAAGGCGGCGCGGATCGATTTTTTGGACGGGCGCATCTCGCTCGACGGCCGCGACATCAGCGCCGAGATCGGATCGCCCGAGGTGGGCGAGAGCGCGTCGCGGCTTTCAACGCTGGCGGTGGTGCGCGCGCGGATGCGCGATCTGCAGCGCGCGGCCGGCGCGCGCGGCGGGGTGGTGATGGAAGGCCGCGACATCGGCACCGCGGTCTTTCCCGACGCCGAGTTCAAATTTTTTCTCGACGCCGGCGCCGAGGTGCGCGCCGAGCGGCGCTGGCGCGAACTGGCCGCGCGCGGCGTCGCGATCACGCGCGAGCAGGTGCTGGCGCAACTACACGAGCGCGACCGGCGCGACCGCGGCCGCGAGCTGGCGCCGCTTAGGCCGGCGCCCGACGCGATCGTGGTCGACGCCAGCCGGGTCGGCGTCGAAGAGGTCGTGGCGCTGATGGCGCAGCGCGTCAGGGCGCGCGGCGGCGCGGCTTAGGGCTTGAAACCCGCAGAGCTGGGCGGTATGCATTGCTATAGCCTCGAATTCCGGGGAAGGTCCCACTAAATGGAGAAAGAGTTGTCTGACAAGGTGCATGGAGGAGATAATGACTTCGAGTCGTTGATGGAACAGAGCCTCAGGGCTCCCCGCGCCGGCGATGTGCTGACCGGAACGGTTCTCCTGATCACGCGCGACAGCGTCATCATCGACATCAATTACAAGTGCGAAGGGCAGGTGCCTCTCGCCGAGTTCCTCGACCACGAGGGCAATCCCGTGGTCAGGGAAGGCGACGAGGTTGACGTCTATTTCGAGGGCACCGAGACCGAGAACGGCACGGTCACCCTCTCGCACGCCAAGGCGGAGAAGTTCAAGGTCTGGCGCGAGCTCGAGCGCGCGTTCCAGAACGAAGTCCCGGTCGAGGGCGTGATCCTGGGCAAGGTCAAAGGTGGCTTGCAGGTCGATATCGGCGTGCCGGCCTTTCTGCCCGGCTCGCATGTCGACATCCGCCCGGCCCGCAACCTGGACCGCTACATCGGCCAGCGCGGGCGCTTCCAGGTGCTCAAGTTCAACCGCGCGCGCGGCAACGTGGTGGTCTCGCGCCGCGCTGTGATCGAGCGCGAGCGCACCGAACTCAAGGAGCAGACGCTCAAGGTGCTCGAGGAGGGCGTGATCCTCGAAGGCGTGGTCAAAAACATCACCGACTACGGCGCCTTCGTCGATCTCGGCGGGCTTGACGGCCTGCTGCACATCACCGACATGTCGTGGGGCCGCCTGCAGCATCCCGCCGAGGCGGTCAAGGTCGGCGACAAGGTCAAGGTGGTCGTGCTCAAGTACGATCCCGCGCGCGAGCGGGTCTCGCTCGGCATGAAGCAGATCATGCCCGATCCGTGGACGCGCTCGGCGGAGAATTACCCGGTCGGCGCGCGGTTCAAGGGCAAGGTCGTGAGCGTGACCGACTACGGCGCGTTCGTCGAACTGGAAAAGGGCGTCGAGGGGCTGATCCACGTCTCCGAGATGAGCTGGAGCAAGCGCGCGGTCCATCCCTCGAAAGTCGTCAACCAGGGCGACATGGTCGAGGTCCAGGTGCTGGGCGTCGATGAGGCCAACCGGCGCATCTCGCTCGGGCTTAAGCAGACCGAGCCCAACCCGTGGGAAGAACTGGCGGAGAAGCATCCGGTCGGCAGCCTGGTCAAGGGCAAGGTCAAGTCGATCACCGACTTCGGCGTATTCGTCGAAATCAGCCCCGGGATCGACGGCTTGGCGCACATCTCGGACCTGTCGTGGACCAAGAAGGTGCGCCATCCCTCGGAGGTCTACAAGAAAAGCGACGAGGTCGAGGCCACCGTGCTCGGGATCGACGTCGAAAACGAGCGCGTGAGCCTCGGCGTCAAGCAGCTCACGCCCGATCCGTGGTCGACCGTGGCGCAGCGCTATCCGCTCAACACGCGGGTGCGCGGCAAGGTGAGCTCGGTGGCCGACTTCGGCGTGTTCGTCGAGCTGGAGGAAGGGATCGAGGGCCTGATCCACATCTCGCAGCTCAGCAACGAGCGGGTCGACAAGCCCTCCTCGCTGTTCAAGGTCGACGATGAGGTCGAGACCATCGTGGTGCAGGTCGATAGCCGCGAGCGCCGCATCGGGCTCTCGATCAAGGCGCTCAAGCAGCACGAGGAGCACGAGGAGATGCAGGCCTATCTCAAGCGCGAGCACGAGGCGGCGCGCTTTTCGATGGAAGACATCCTCAACGAAGAACTCCGGCTCGATCGCGACGAGGGCGGTCGCGCCACTACGCGCGGCCGCGGGCGCGACCGCTAGGCGATCGGCGCCGTCTGCCGGCGCGGCCGGAGAGCAACAGGCGTACGACCGGATAACGAGTGGTCCGATGACCAAGCGCGGCATCATCGAGGAATTGCTGGCCAGGCATCAGAAGTTCTCGCGCCGCCAGTCCGAGACCATCGTCAACGCGATGTTCGAGGAGATGGCCAGCGTGCTGGCGCATGGCGGGCGCATCGAAATCCGCGGCTTCGGCAGCTTCGGCGTCAAGCAGCGCGGCGCCCGCCAGGGACGCAATCCCCGCACCGGCGGCATGGTCGAGGTGGAAGCCAAGCGAGTACCCTTCTTTCGCGCCGGCAAGGAGCTGCGCGCGGGCCTCAATGGCGCGGAGCAGGACGCCGCGGCGCGCTCGGCCTGAAGCGGCGAGCGGGCCGGCGCGGCTGTGGGCGCCATGGCGCGCGGCCTATCTGCGCACCGCGGCCGCGCCCGCGCGCGGATGCATCTTCTGCTTCGGCGCGCTCGGCGCCCGTGAGCGCCGCCGCCGCTTGGTGCTTTACGCGGGGCCGCTCGCGCTGGTGATTCTCAACCGCTACCCTTACAACAACGGCCACCTGAGATCGGAA
>JAKAVN010000048.1 GCA_021827495.1 Deltaproteobacteria bacterium
TTCCGATCTGACCATTCGGTACTCACCCGTAACCTTCGCTTCATCGAGCGTCTGTTGAATGCGGTTCCGGTCCGGCGGCTCAGAATTCCCAACGGGTTCTCGTCGCTGCCCAAAGTGCGCGAGGCGGTCCTCAAGAACCTCGGCGTAGTGGATTTCGGCGCCACACTCGGCGAAAGATAGAAGTTAGCCAATCGTGGGCGGCGTAAAGCGCCGCCGATGCCGCCGTGAAGTCCATCGTATCCGCCCGCAAATCCGGTCCGGCGCCCAGCCGTGAAGCTGAACTGTTGATCTGTTGCGCGACTTCGGTGGCGACGCCCGAGCGCACCGCGCGCGCGCGCGCGATCATCGAGCGGGGCGTTGACTGGCCTCTAGTCGCACACTTGGCGTCGGTGCAGGCGGTGATGCCGCTGGTCTATCGCTATCTCACCGCGCATTATGTGGCCGCCGACGGCGCGCTGTCGGCCGAAGCGACCAGCGATCTGCGCCGGGCCTTTTACGGCAACTCGGTGCGCAACCTTCATTTCGCGCGCGAGCTTATCCGGCTGACGGCGCTGCTCGAGCAGGGTGGCGTCGCCCCGCTGGCGCTCAAGGGTCCGGCGCTGGCGGTGGCGGCCTACGGCGGCGTCGCGCTGCGCCAGTTCACCGACCTCGACCTGCTCGTGCGCAAAGGCGAGGTCGGGCGCACAGTCGAGATTCTGCTCAACGAGGGTTACGCGGCGCGCGCCGGATGCGGCCTTGCCGACCTCGGCCGGCCGGGCGCATACGAAATCGCGATGGGGCGGCCGGGCGCGCTCGGTGAAATCGATCTCCACTGGCGGCTCATCCCGCCGTATTTTCCGCTCGTGCTGGATGGCGAAGACCTGTGGCGGCGCGCGGTGCGGGTCGAAATCGAAGGCGCCGCCGTGCGGACGCTGGCGCCCGCCGACCATCTGCTCTATCTGTGCGCGCACGGGGCCAAGCACGGATGGCAGGCGCTAGGCGGGATCTGCGACCTCGCTGAGTTGATGCGGGTCTCGCCGATCGACTGGGAGGAACTGTGCGCGCGGGCCGCGCGCGCGGGCGCGCGCCGGGCGCTGGGGCTCGGCGTGCTGCTCGCGCACGAGTTGCTCGGCGCCGCGGCGCCGGCCAGCGTGCTCGATGAGGCGCGCCGCGAACGGGCGGTGGTGCGCGCCGCCCGCAGCGTCATCGGCTACGTGACCAACCCAACCGGCGACGGCCCGGGGTTCCGCCAGCGATGGTCGGTGCCGCTGCGAGTCATCGCGGCGCCCGGCGCACGGCTGCGCTACCTGGCCGCGCGCGCGCTGCTGCCCAGCGCCGATGATCGCGGATTTGTGCGCCTGCCGGTGGTGCTTTATCCCCTGTACTATTTGCTGCGTCCGCTCAGGGTGGCTCTCAAGGAGGGTCCGGCGGCCGTGCGCAGGCTTGTGCGTTCGGCCCCGTCGCCGGCGGACCACGCATCGCGGTGAGCAAAACTCTCAGCGCCTATATCCGCGCCCTGTTCGAGGTCGGCCGCTGGCGGATCGCGGGCGCGATCGCGTTGATGTTTCTTTTTTCGCTGAGCGAGGGAATCGGGATCGCGCTGCTGCTGCCGATCCTTCAGGTGGCCGGCTTTGACCTCCGCGCACAGGGCGTGGTCGGCCGCTATGGCCACGCCGTGACAGCCGCCTTTAAGGCCGTCGGCCTGCGTCCGAGCCTGCTGTTGCTGCTGATGGTGTTCGCCATTCTGGTCGGGGCGCGGGCGCTTTTGGGCCGCTGGCAGACCGTCACGATGTACTCGGTGCAGCAGAATTTCGGCGTCCGCCTGCGCCAGCGCCTGTACCACGCGATCGCCAACGCCAACTGGCTGGCGCTCTCGCGCATGCGCTCCTCGGACCTCACGCATGCGTTGACGGCGGAGATCGACCGCGTCGAGGCCGCCACCTTCGAAGTTCTGAGCCTCGCCTCGACGGTGCTGCTGTTCTTGCTCTACCTCGGGATCGCGCTGGCGGTTTCGGCGCCGATGACCGCGCTCGCGCTCGGCTGCGGGGTCATCCTGGTCGCGCTGCTGCGCGGGCGGACCATGCTGCTGCGCGGCGCGGGCGCCGAGCTCTCAGAGCGGACCAAGGGGCTGTACGCCGCCACGGTCGAGCATCTGCAAAGCCTCAAGGCGGCCAAGATGTACGGCGTGCAGGAGCGCAACTTCGATTCTTTCGCGCGCCTCAGCGGCGAAGTCGCCCGGACTAATGTCGAGATCTCGCGCCTGCAAGCGGCCGCCGACTCGCTGTTCGAGATCGGCTCGGTCGTAATCCTGGCCGCCGTGCTCTACCTCTCGATTCGCGTGCTGGGCGTCGCCCCGTTCGCCGTGCTGTTGCTGCTGGCGATGTTCGCGCGGGTCATGCCGCGGGTCATGCTGTGCCATCGCCTCTACCAGGAATGCATGCATGCGCTGCCCGCGTTCGAAAACATAATCGGTCTGGCCGGGCGCTGCGCGGCCGCGGCGGAGCCGGCCGGGGCGCCGGGTGCGGCGCTCGAATTGAAAAATTCGCTGCGCCTGGAGCACCTCTCGTTCTCTTACCAGCCGGACAAGCCGCCCGCCGTGCGCGATCTCGACCTGGCCGTGCCCGTGGGCGAAGTGGTGGCGCTGGTCGGCGCGTCGGGCGCGGGCAAGAGCACGATTGCCGACTTGATGACCGGCCTGCTGGCGCCCGACGCGGGGCAGGTCACCGTCGACGGGGTCGCGCTGGACCAGGCGCGGGGCCGCCGGTGGCGCGAACAGATTGGCTACGTCTCGCAGGATACCTACCTGTTCCACGACACGGTGCGAAGCAATTTGCTGTGGGCGCGGCCGGGCGCAAGCGAGGCCGAGGTGCGAGAGGCGCTCGGGCTGGCTGCGGCGGAGCGCTTCGTCGACGCGCTGCCGGCCGGGCTCGACACCGTGATCGGCGACCGCGGCGCGTCGATTTCGCACGGCGAGCGCCAGCGCATCGCGCTCGCGCGCGCGCTGTTGCGCCGCCCGCGGCTGTTGATCCTCGACGAGGCGACTAACAGCCTCGATGCGCACAACGAGCAGCGGATCCTCGAGGCGATCGAAGGGCTGCGCGGCGGCCTGACGATCGTGATGATCGCCCATCGGATTGCCGCCGTGCGCTGGGCCGATCGTATCTACGTGGTGGAGGGCGGCACGATCGCCGAGTCGGGGAGCTGGAATGAGCTGTGCGCCCGCGAGCATGGGCGCTTTCGCGCGCTGTGCGAAAGCCAGGGCATCGCGCCCGCGCCGCTGGCTCCGGCGCGTCCGCCCGCCGCGCGCCGCCTCGCCTGATGCGGGGCGCGGCGGCCGTCGCGCCGCGGAGTTTCACGCCTGGCTGAAACTTTGCGCGCGGCCTTAGCAAGGCTGGCAAAGCATGCTTGAATCTAACACCAACACCCTCTCGGAATGGTCGCAGTTCCCTAACACCTTCGTCTATCGGCCCTCGTTCGCCGACCGCAACCTGTTCGGGCCGCAATGCCATTTCACCGGCACGCTTTGGCATCCGGCGAAGGAATAGGGTCGCCACTGTCCGGCGATGGAGGCCGGGAGCGAACGCGCGCACGGAGTTGCCGCATGGTTGAAGAGCGCCATTTCGAGGGGAAGGTCCGCGAGTCGGCCGAGCCCCTTCGCGTGCTCAGCGCCGCGGCGGCCGCGGCGGCCGCGGCGCGCGTCTATTCGGCCTTGTCTAGGTCGGCCTTGTTCTGGGGCGGCGGTTGCTCGCCCGGCTCGAGCTCTTCCAGCTTGCGGTAGAGCGTCTTGCGGTCGATCCGCAGGATGGCGGCGGCCGCGCGCTTGTTGCCGTTGACCAGTCCGAGGATGGCCCGCACGTACTCGCGCTCGAGCCGTTCGAGGCTTAGCCGGCGGTCGACGGCATCCGCGATCGTCAGCTTCGGCAAAGTGCCGGTTCCGGTGGCCAGGGTCGGCAAATCCCTAACCGTGAGCTTGCCGTCACGGCACATGATGACGGCGCTTTGCAGGACATTGTGCAGTTCGCGCACGTTGCCCGGCCATCGGTAGCGCATCAGGCATGCCAGCGCCTCGGGTTCGATCGCGGGCGGCGTCTTGCCGGCCTCGGCACTGGCGCGCGACAGAAAATGCTTGAGCAGCAGCGGGATGTCCTCAGGGCGGTCGCGCAGCGGCGGCACCGCCAGGGTCAGGGTGGAGAGACGATAGTAGAGGTCGGACCTGAAGCGGCGCTGCTCCATCAGACGGTCGAGGTCGGCGTTGGTGGCGGCGACGATGCGCACGTCGACGGGAGTTTCTTCGGTGGCGCCGACTGGCCGCACCTGCTTGTCCTCGATGACCCGCAGCAGCTTGGCTTGCAGCCCCATCGGCATCTCGCCGATCTCATCCAGGAACAGGGTGCCGCCGCTGGCCGCCACGAACAATCCGGTCCTGCCCTGGCGTGCGTCGGTGAAGGCGCCGCGGATGTGGCCGAACAGTTCACTCTCGATGAGATTTTCGGGGATGGCCGCGCAGTTGATCGGGACGAAAGGGCTGTCGCGGCGCGAGCTTTGGAAATGCAGCGCGCGGGCCAACAGGTCCTTGCCGGTGCCGCTCTCGCCCGTGAGCAGGACCGTGGCGGGGCTGTCGGCGACCTGCTTGAGCATCTCCAGCAGCGCCATCATCCGCGGATTCGCGGCGATAATGTTGGGTAGGCCGTAGCTGCGCGCGAGCTCGCCGCGCAGCCGCCTGACTTCCTGGTGGAGGCTGCGGTTCTCCAGCGCCCGCGACACGACCAGTAGCAACTCCTCATTGCTGAACGGCTTGGTGATGTAGTCGAAGGCGCCCAGCTTCATCGATTCGACGGCGGTCTGGATCGAGCCGAAGGCGGTGATGATGATCACCGGCAAATTGGGCGCGCTGCGTTTGAGTTCGAGCTGGAGCTGATGGCCGCTAAGCCCGCTCATCCGCAGGTCCGAGATCAGCACGTCGGGGCATTCCTGCCGGACCAGGGCCAAGGCCTCGGAGCCCTGGCTGGCGCCGGCCGCGCGGTAGCCGGCCTCGCGCAGCACGTCGCATACGACGTCGGCCATTTCGCGATCGTCGTCGACGACGAGGACGGATGCCTGCTCTCCGCTCATCGGGCGGTTTCCACGTTCGAGCCGTTGTGCGGCTGCGCGGGCGGCTGCGGCGCAGCCAGTGGTATGGTGACGAAGAAGCGCGCACCCTCGGGGCCGGACACGAAGCTAATCTGGCCGCCGTGGTCGCGCATGATCGACTGGCTGACCGCGAGTCCCATGCCGGTCCCCTTGCCGGGATCCTTGGTGGTGAAGAACGGGTCAAACACGCGCGCGCGGGCCTGCGGCGGCACGCCCGGCCCGGTGTCGGCAAAAGTGAGGCGGGCGAACTGGCCGCGGCCGAGGTCGTCGACCTCGGCGAGAATCCGCAGCGTCCCGCCCTCGGCGGCCATCGCGTCGAGCGCGTTGACCGCGAGATTGATGAACACTTGCTGGAGCTGGTCGGCGTCGCACTCGGCGGTCAGCGGCTGGTCGCCGAGGGCGGCGATCAGGCGCACGTTGCGGTGGGCGGCCTCGGTCTCGACCAGGCTCAGCGCGTGCTCCACGGTGCGGCGCAGGTCGCAGGCGGTCCGGATTGGTTCGCGTCCGCGTGTATAGTTGAGCAGCATCCGTACGATACGCGAGATGCGGTCGATTTGGTTGATAATGATCCCGAGGCCGTCGTTGAACTTGGGTGCAGCCGGCCTGCTATGCAGGAGCAATTCGGCGCGCGCGCGGATCACCCCCATCGGCGTGCCGATCTCGTGCGCCAGGCCCGAGGCGAGCGTGCCGATGGTGGCGAGCCGGTCGGCGTGCTGAAGCCTGCGCTCGAGTTCCAGTTCGCGCCGGTGTCGCTCGAGCAGGTCGGCGCCCGCCTTGGTCAGTTGCTGATCGAGGCGGCGGAACTCCTCGGTCAGGAGTTCGACTTCGTCGCCGGCCGGGCCGCGGTCTCCATCGTCCTGGTCCGAAAAGTGGGTCACCCGGCGCGACAGTTCGCTTAGCGGATTGGAAACGTAGCGCCGGACCGTCAGCGGGATGACGGCCGCGATGAGCGCCATCACCAGTACCGCCGCCGCGATCGAACCGAGGCTGCGGGCCCTGAGATCTTCCCTGATGTTGGTCCAATCCTGGGCGACCAGCAGGTAGCCCATCCGATGGCCGGCCAGGTTCACCGCAACCAGTCGGCAGAACCAGCGCCGGCCAGCGACCAAGCGCTCGAACTCGACGAAGCCTTGCGAGTCCGACCGGCTGAATTCCGCCGGTTCGGGTGTGAGATCATGCGGGAAGGCGGGCCGCGCCAACCACAGCGTGCCAGCGCTGCTGAAAAGGGCGCTCAGCGTTCCATCCCGGCTCATCCGCTTCAGGATGTCGCGGATTTGATCCCATTCGTGATCGCGCAGGTCGTTTTCGATCGCGGGGACCAAGGCGCGGGTACTCGCACGGGTCTCGCGCTTAAGGTCGTTGATATAGGTTCGGGTCGAGCGCGTGACGCTCCAGTAAGTGTAAATTGTCACCACCGGCGTCAGTGCCAGTAACAGCACCAAGGTAAGACGCGTGCCGACCTTCACGGCCATCATTATAACGACATCCGCCGGGTTAAAGCGCCAATGCCCGCGCTACCCGATGGCGGTGCAATCCTGCCGCCAGCCGGGCCTTACAGGTTTTTCAGGGGAGACAAAGGGGGCGGCGATGCCAAACGGTCTTGGGGCGGGCGTCAGGCGGGGAGAATTGCCACCGGGGCGCGGAAAATCTCCACACGGTGCGCGTTCGCTGCCAGGAGCGACAGTTAGCCCCCGGTGCGATTCATTCAAGGCAATCGGCCAAATCCAGACAGGCCAGAAGCACTCAGTGGTTCGCTATCAGCCAGGCGACGATCAGTATGACGGACACCAATACGATGGTGAGGCCGTTGGCCTCGAACCAACGGCGGGCCCGGCGGCGCGTCTTGCGCCAATTTGAGTCCGAGGCCCAGCTACCATACCGAGCCAGAGCATCCCGAACCGACGCTCCACCGATCCAAAACACGAGATGGCCGACGGGGGAACGCCGATCGACGGATAGGTGTTCTTCGGTGCCCAACCCAACACCTAAGTACGCAGAATTCGCGAGCCGCGAACCGTAGGCCTTGAATCTACCACGCCGGATACTCGGAGCCAACCGCGCGCTAAGAACGCAAGGTGGAACGCGATCGAATCGGCTCGTGAGTGTCCCTGATCCGATCACCTGTCTCGTGAGCAAAGCGGGCTCCGCGTTCGATTCGGCAACGCTTTTAGTCGGGTCGCTAGCCGCTGACAACCATACGCTGACGCCGCATCGCGCCGCGCCATGCCTTGCTCAGAGGCATCGCTCTTGCTCATCATAAAGCCAGCCCGGCACGCGCGCGTCGTGCTCAAGCGTGCCTGGCAACGGGGCGATGAAATGATGAGTGGAATGATGCACGCGATGAACGGGGGTGCCGAAAATGGCGAGCGGTGGCCATCCGTGGTTGCGCCGGGCGCCCGATTGGGGCGCTGGCACGAGCGGTTCATAGCCGCATTGGCGTGCGCGTCGGAATCTGATTCGCGGAAGCTCAAAACGTTGTTCCGGACCGGCCTGGGGATGGTGCTCTTTTTTGAAGTCGCCACGTGGTTTGAGGCCGCGCGATTCGAGCACCCGCTCCTGCATGCGGAATGGCCCTTCTTCGCCTTCGACATCGCGCTGGTGGGCGCCGCTTTCTGCCTGACCTATTTCAAGCGGTTCGAGCGCAACTGGCGCGTGGTGGCGATGGCGTTCTGTCTCATCCTGATTGCCAGCCGCGCCATGTCGGCGCTCGCCGCCGGTGAGGATGAGCCATTGCTGCTGGCGCTTTTCGTGCTGGCGCTGGGTGCGGCCGTGCACGTGCCGTGGAGCGTGCGCTGGCAGGGCGGCCTTACGCTGGCAGGCCTGATTGCTTTCGCGATTGCCGCTTTGGAGGGCATCGTTGAACCGAACCACCTTCAGCGCTGGGTGGTGTTGGCGGCCACGATGGCCTTCGCGATGAGCTTCACTGCGCTCAAGGATCATTATCGGAGCCAGGCCCTCCTGATCGAAGAGTTATTGGATAAGCAAAAAACTCTGACCAAGAGCCAGGCTGTGCTGCGCACGCTTTTCGATGCGGTGCCGGACATGGTGGCCCTGACCAGGTTAGGTGACGGAAAACTGCTCGAGGTGAATGACGAGTTCCTCAGACGCATCGGACTCAGCCGAGAGCAGGCGCTGGCGACTACGACGGTTCAAGCCTGTGCCTGGGCGCGCCCGGAGGATCGCGATAAGTACGTCCAGCAAATGAAGCAGAAGGGCCGCGCGCGCAAGCTGGAATTCGATTTTCGGTTTCAGGGCGTCGTCGCGCCTTACCTCATGTCGTCCGTGACGGTCGAGATAGACGGCGAGCTTCTAGCCCTCAACGTCGCGTGCGACGTCACCCAGATCAAGGAAAATGAACGCGCCCTGCGCCAGGCGCAGGAGCGGCTCAGCGCGCAGGTCGAGGAATTGACCGCGGCGCAGACGCGCCTGCGGGCCGAGGTCGCCGAACGCGAGGCCGCTGAGCGCGCCGCCCGCGAGCGCGAGACCACGCTGCGCAAGGTCTTCGAGACCAGCCTGGACTCCATCACCATAAGGCGCGCGTCCGACGGCGTGTATTTGGAGGTCAATAAGGAATTTGAGCGGCTGACCGGTTATAGCCGCCAAGAGGCGCTGGGGAAGACCTCCGAAGATTTACACCTCCGGACCGCGCTGGGCCAATCCGCAGCGGCCTTTTGCCGCAACGTCGAGGTCCAAGGCCAGGTGCGCAACATCGAGGCCAACTTTCGCACCAAGGATGGACAGATCGTGCCTTGCCTGATCTCGGCCGGGGTGGTGGAAATCGGTGGTAAGCGGTGCGTGGTCTCGGTCACGCGGGACATCACCCGGATCAAGGAAAATGAACGCGAGCTGATCGCCGCGCGCGAGGCGGCGCTCGCCGCTGCACGGGCCAAATCCGAGTTTCTCTCGAGCATGTCGCACGAGATCCGCACGCCGATGAACGCGATCCTCGGGATGGCGGACCTGTTGAGCGACGGCCCGCTCGGCGGCGAGCAGCGGCGCTACGTCGACATCATGCGCTCCAACGGCAACGCCCTGCTGCATCTGATCAATGACATCCTGGACGTGGCCAAGATCGAAAGCGGCCGGCTGAGTCTCGAGTCGGTGAGCTTCGACCTCGAAGACCTGGTCAGCAAGGCGGTCGAAACGATGGGCGTGCGCGCGCAGGCCAAGGGCCTCGAGCTCACCGCGCGCATTCTACCCCACGTCCCGCTCAATCTGATTGGCGATCCGTTGAGGCTGCGCCAGATTCTGATCAATCTGGCCGCCAATGCGATCAAGTTCACCGAGAACGGCGAGGTCGCGCTCACGGTCGAAAGCCTCTCGCCGGCCGAGGCCCTGCGTCTGGGTTTCTCGGCCGGCAAGGCTGGCGGCGAGAACGGCCAACCGGGCGCCCCTGCCGCCTGGCTGCGCTTCTCGGTGGCGGATACCGGCATCGGAATTGCCGCTGACTACTTGGGCACGATCTTCACCGACTTCACGCAGGCCGACGCTTCTATCGCGCGCCGCTTCGGCGGCTCCGGGCTCGGCCTTACGATCGTAAGGCGCCTGAGCGAGTTGATGGGCGGGCGGATCGAAGTGGAGAGCGAAGTCGGCCGCGGTTCGACTTTCCGGGTTACCGTCGCGTTGGGCGTCGACAGCCGGCCGGCGGCCGCGGCGGTGCGTGGCGCTGCGCCATGTCTGGACGGCGTACGAATACTGATCGTCGACGACAACGAAACCAACCGCCTCATCCTGCGCGAGATCCTGGTCCGCAGCCGCGCCGAAGTCACCGAGGCCGATAGCGGCGCGGCGGCGCTGGCAGAGCTTGGACGCGCGCGCGCGGCGGGGCGGCCCTACCGGCTGATGCTGCTCGATTACCGGATGCCGGGCATGGACGGGGTGGAAGTCGCGCGCAAAGCAATTGCTGACGGCTTCACACGAACCGCGGCCGGCAACCATGACACCATAATCCTGATGCTGACCTCGGATGACTTGAATTTCAGGCTCGCCCGGATGCGTAAAGCGGGACTGCGCACTTATCTGATCAAGCCGATCAATCGCGTCGAGTTGCTCGAGACGATTGGCAAGCTTCTGAACAGGCGGGACGCCGCGCCGCCGCCGCCGCCTGGCGGATGGGATGCGACGTCCGCCGACGCGAGACCCTTGCGTATCCTGCTCGCCGAGGATTCGCCCGACAACCGCTTTCTCATCCAGGCTTACTTCAAAAAGCTTCCCTACCAGGTCGAACTCGCCGAAAACGGCCGCATCGCGATCGACAAATTCAAGGCCTCGCCTCCCGACCTGGTGTTGATGGACGTGCAGATGCCGGAGGTCGACGGGCTGGCCGCCACGCGCGTGATTCGCCAGTGGGAAGCCGAGCGCGGGCTCCCGCCGACGCCGATAGTCGCGCTCACCGCGTCGGTACTGGAAGACGACGTCAAGCGCAGCCTCGCCGCCGGCTGCGACGCGCACGTCAGCAAGCCGGTCAAAAAGCCGGCCTTGCTGGCGGCGATTCGCAAGGCGATGGCGATGCGCCCGGCCGCCCGCGCGGCGCTCGAGCCGCCGCCCGCCGCCGAGCCGGAGTCGCCCGACGAGCCAGCGCTGGCCGGCACGTCGCTTTAGCTATTGCCCAGTAGCATCCCCGGTTCCAGCGCCAGCAAGCGCGCCGCCGCTGTTTCGCGCGATGATGGCCACTACCGCCGCTCCCAGTATGCGCCGGTCCGCATCGGTCCGCGGATGTCCTACCGGTCGCTCTACCACGCCAACGACGAGCGCATCCCGATCGACGGCTTTCGGTGGGAACCCCGGCTCTACGTGGAAGTGGTGCTGAGCTTTGTTGGCCTGCGCTTCGACCAGGTATTCGAGTAGCGCCAGGTCACGATCGGTCCGCTTGCGCCAGCGCTCCGCGTCCGCATTGCCGGGCAGCTAATCCATTGAATTTCAATCGGCGGCTTGATCGCCCGGCTCGTCAGCGCCGGACGGCGCCTGCTCCGGCGGAGTGAACGTGACCAGCAGGCGTGCCGGAGCGATCAGCGGCACCACCGCAAAGCGCGACACCGGGGAGGTGTTCACGGTCACCGTGGTCCCGTCGGCGTCAGTCTGGATAGCGCAGTCGCGGAAGATCGAGCGGTCGAACACCAGGTGGGTCGCGAGTCTGGCGGCCGGCTTGGTCTCCTTCAGATGGATCGTCAGGGTCGAGAAGCCCGCGCCGTTCTGGAGCTGGCTGTCGAAGATGACCGCGCCGCTCAGATCGAAGATTACGGACAGCGGGGGATCGGCCGAGGAGAGCCGGACCCTGTTAAGCGTGGCAGGCCCGCTCGGCGTCCCGCTCGTCACCGCGCCGGCTGCCGCTTCGGGCGCAGCGGGAGCGGCCGGGGATCGCGCAGCGGCCGCGCCCGACGATTGCGATGATATGGAACCGGACGGGTCAACGGCAGGCGCGCCGGCAGCGGGCGCAATCGAGCCTGATGCGCCGGCCTCAGGCGGTGCTGGCGCCGCTGGCGGCGCCTTCAGAATCGGCAGTGGCGGATACGCGTTGGAGTCGGCGGCCGAGGCCAGCGCGGTATCGTCGCCCTGGCGCACCGTGACCTCGTCGGAGTCGCCGAATCCGCTCTCGGTCAGCACCAGGCGCAGCGGATCCTCTTCGGTGTCGACCGGCTGATGCAGCTTCTTGAGCTTGTACTTGGCCTTATCCGCGTAAGTCGTATGGGGGTAGTGCAGCACGACCGCGGTGTAGGCCTGCGCGGCCGAGTATTTCTTGCCCTCGTTCTCCAGCGTGGTGCCGAGCTGGTAGAGCGCCTTGTCGCCCACCGGAGTGTCGGGCCACTTCTGCATCAGCTCGGCCAGGCGCGACTCGGCGGCGCGGTAGTTTGCCCGCTGGTAGTAGAAATCTCCGATCAGGAGCTGATGGCGCGCGAGCATCTCGCGGCACACGGCAATTTGCTGGTGGGCGAGCGCGGCGAAGCCGGTTTCGGAATAGCGCCGCTCGATTATCTCGAACTCTTGCAGCGCCTGCTCGGTGTTGGTCTGGTCCTGGTCGGGGCGGCCGATCTGGTTGAAGTGCGACATCGCCAGGTAGTACGACGCCAACTCGATCTGTTTGCTGGTCGGATGCATTTTCTCGAAGTCGCCCAGCGAAGCGATCGCCTCGGCGTAATGCTTCATCTGGTAATCGGAAAGCCCGATCTTGAGCTCAGCCTCGTCGGCGTAAGGGCTGAAGGGATACTGGTCGATCAGTTTCTGGAAGTAGATGGTCGCGCCCTTGTAGTCGTGGGTCGCATAAGCCATCTGCCCCAGCGAGTAATAGTTCTCGCCGGTCGGAGTCTGCTGATGCGCAGCACAGGCCGACATGCAGAGCGCAAGACAGGCCGCCAGTACAAAAGCCAAACGCCACATAATAAGGAGCTTGGCTCAGGTTAGACGCTGGCCGCCGCCAAGGCAAGCTCGTCCGGAGGCGCATAGCAACAGAGGGGGAAACCGCTAGGCCACCGCAAAGGAGGCCGAAAATACCGCCTTGCCCTGGGCCAGGTATTTGCGCCCGAAGCCTGAGGCGTGGGCGCCCGGCGCCGCGGCGTTAACCCGGCGCAAACCGGCGCCCTCGAGCATCGCGAACATTTCGCCGGCGTAAGGCTCGACGTCGCTTGCGACGTGGACCATCGCGCCGGGCGCCAGCACGCGCCTGAGGCGCCGGGCAAAGCCCGGCGAGAACATCCGATGCTTCTGTTGCGAGAGCGTCAGCCACGGGTCGGGAAAATAAACGTGGCAGGCGCTCAGGCTGCGCGCGGGCAGCATCAGGTTGACCAGCGTGCGCGCGTCCATCCGCGCCACGCGCAGGTTGTCGAGCCCGCGGCGCGCGGCGCGAATCGCCAGCACCCGCGCGACCGAGGCCGCGAGTTCGACGGCGAGAAAGTCGCGCTCGGGACGCTGGGCGGCGTATTCGATGATGAAGTCGCCGCGCCCGGCGCCCAACTCGACCTCAAGCGGCGCGCGCCGCCCGAACAGGCGCTCGGGATCGATCGCGTAAAGCGGGCCGTCCGCATAGAGCGGCCCGTCTTCGGCAACCAGCACGCGCGCCGCCAGCGCGCGCTTTTCCGGGTCGCGCCACATGCGCGCCGCCTTGCGCAGCCGTGCCATCGGGGGCCTAACCTATGTCGCCGGGCGCGACCTTAGTTGGTGCGCGCCATGAAATCCTTGACCCGCTGGACGAGCGGCGCCAAGTCGGTGTTGTCGACCAGCGCGCTGGCCATCCTGAGCGGGTCGCCGAAGAAGAAGCGCTCATAGAGCACCTGGCGGCCGGCGAACGAGCTGCCCGCGGCGTCCCACGCTAGCCGGTAAAGCGCCACGCGCTCGCGGGCGCCGGCCCCGGCCTGGCCGAAGTAGCGCTCGATCTCAGGCGCGATCGGGCTTTTGAAGTCGCGCTCGGACGGCGTCGCCATCAGGCTGGAAGAGCTGTTGAGCTGGATGATTTCAACCAGCCGCGGGTACAGCTTGGGGAAAAGATTGCGCGCGGCGTCGAGCGGCGGACGCGCGGGCACATACTCGCCCCAGCGGTCGCGTGCGGCGTCGGCCTCGGCCGCGCGCAGGCACGAGCGCATCAGCTCGCTGGTGACGATCATCTCGGCCAGCCGCTCGCGCACGTGCGGCAGGCTCATCGCATCGCTGACCTGGGCGATGCGCACGGCCAGGCCGAGCATGAATTCGCTCTTGACCGCGTGCTTGACCACCACCTGGTGCATCATGTTGACCACGGCGTTGGTCTCGACGTAGAGCGCGTTGCAGCGCGCCATGTCGCCGCATACAAACACGCGCTCCCACGGCACCGTCACGTTGTCGAAGATAACGACGCAATCCATCTCCTCGAAGCGCGAGGCCAGCGGATGGTCGAAGTGCGATCGCTCCGAATCGAATGGATCGCGGCATAGGAACTTGAGCCCTGGCGCGTTGCATTGCACCGCGAACGCGAGCGCGAACGGCTTCTGGCTGGGGTCCTCCTTGAGCACGGTGGAGGGGAAGACCAGCAACTCCTCGGCGGCCGGCCCGAGCGTGGCCAGCATGCGCGCGCCCGTGACGATGATTCCGTCGTGGGTCTGGTCGACCAGCCGCAGGGCCAGGTCAGCGTCGGTCTGGCCGGCCCATCCGGCGGCGCGGCTGGCGCGCGGGTTGAGCAGCGTGTGAGTTGCGCACCAGTCGTTGCGGCGCGCCGCGCGGTAGTACTCGACGATATTGTCGCCGAAGCGCTTGTCGGCGGCGGCGAAGAACTCGTGCGCGGCCGCCATCGCCGCGATGCTGGCGTTGAGGTAGTCGGGCGTGCGCCCCAGCATCCCGCCGCTGAACTCGGCCCACTGCCGCATCATCGCGCCGCGCCGGCGTACGTCGTCGGCGCTCTGCGGCTGGATGAACGAGAGGCCCGCGCGGCCGCCGTCCTCGATGCGGTAGGTCATCGCCTCGGGATGCTCGATCTGCATGTCGTAGAGCGAGGCGAACGAATGCGTGACCGGCTTGAGCGCCGGATGCGCGGTCGGATCGGCGACGCGTTCGCCGCCGATCCAGACCTCGTGCTTGAGCTTGCGCAGCGCGCTCAAATAATTGTTGCCCGAGCGCGCGCCCATCAGAGAATCTCCCGCAACTGCGGCAGCCGCTTGCGCAGCCGCTCAACCGCGTCAGCGGGCGCCATGTACGGCGGCCGCGCCGGTCCCATGTCGATCCCGGTCGCGACCGAGGCGGTGACCTTGATGGTGCCGAGATGGCCGAGCGCCTCCTCGCCGCAGCGCCAGTAGTAGGGCGCGATCACCCGCTGGGCGTCGTAGCCCATCGTGGCCGCGATCCTGGCGTAGTGCAGGGTCTCCAGCGTGGCGGCGTCCGAGGTCATCGCGGTGGCGGGCACGCCCCCCGGACGCTTGCGGATTTCCTGGAGCGTCACTTCAAACGCGCGCGTGCGCTCGGCTTCGCTCAGATGCAGGAACTCGTCGATACTCGGAGTCGCGACGATGCCGTTGGCGCCGTTGTCGAGCGCCCAGCGCACTTCTTTGCGCGATGCTTCTTCGTTGAGCTGGTAGCCCGCGGTGAACGGCGTCACCAGCATCGCATGGATTCCATGCGCGAGTTTCACCTTGCACCTCCCGCCGGCGCTTGCGCGCCCTGATGCGCCGCGGCGGTGGGCCGGGCGAAATAGAAAATCGCCTGTCCGGTCCCGAGCGCAGCCTCGTAGCGTCCGAATTGCTCGCCGCGCCAGTTCCACTCGGGGCCGCCCAGCGCACCGGCCATCATCAGATAATGCGAAAAGCGCCCCTCGGGCGAGCATTCGGAGCGGTACTCGGGGACGGCGCGCAGAATCTCGTCATGGCGCCCCGCGCGGAACCATTCCATCAGCTTTTCATCGTAGAGCCGGTTGGCGAGCGAGCTGATGTCCTCGGGCGAGGCCGAGGCGTGCCGCAGCAGGTTGTCATAATCCCAGAATCGGTGCGACATGCCGCCTGCCGCGATCAGCACGACGCGCCGTCCCGAGGCGCGGATTGCGCTGCCCAGCGCGGCGCCGAAGGCGAGGTCGTTGGAAATGCGGGCGGTCTGGCAGACTCCGATCGAAAGCACGCGGCGCGCGGCGCCGGGGTTGAAATAGTGCATCACGTTCAGCGTCGGGTAGTGCAGTGGCAGGGTGGGGTAGCCGACCGCGATCGCGCGCACTCCTGCGGCGTGGGCCGCTTCCACGATCACCGCCGCCAGTTCCGGGTCGCCGGCGTAATCGTAGCGGTATTCGTGGATCATCTGCGGCAGCTCTTCGGAGGTATAGAGCCCCCGCAGGCGTTCCTGCGCGTTGAGCACGTACTCGAGCGTGGTGAACCAGTGCGTGTCGATTAGCACGAAGGTGCCGAACTCGAGCGGGCGCAGGCGTTCGCGCTCAAGCGACTCCATCGCGCCGTAAAAGGTGGTGACGTTCTGGCCCATGTAAGCGCGGCGCGCCTCGGGATCATGAATCATCAGGCGCGGCACGTGGGTCGTGAAAATCGCGGCTACGATCTCACCCATCGCGGACCTCCTCCATGCCGCGGCGATTTATCTGAATCTGCTCGAATTCCATGCGCAAGACAACTGAGCCATAGCCCGGATTGCGCCGCTGTGCCTGTCCCCACAATTCGCTCCAGGACGAGTCGCGGCAAGGTCCGGCACGCATGGCTCGCCGGAGCGATGAACCTCCAGCGGCTCGTATAAGGGCAAACCGCAGGCGCAAGCGGGGGCGCCGTGCGTTATGGCCGATGCGAGCCTTAAAGTGGCGGGCGTCGCCAAGCGCCGACGGGGTCGCCTTGACGGGTCATCGGCGCGGCCATAACGTTAGAGACACGATGGCCGAGTTGCCGGACATCATTCCGATCTTCCCGTTGCCCAACTTCGTGCTTTTTCCCGGCGTGACGGTGCCGCTGCACATGTTCGAGCCGCGCTACCGCGAGATGGTCGGCGACGTCGCCGAGACCCACGGCACCATCGGGATGATAATGCTCAAGGGCGACTGGGAGCGCGAGTACTACGCCTATCCCGACATCTTCACCATCGGATGCGCCGGCCGGATAAGCTCGCTGGAGAAGCTTCCCGACGGCCGCTACAACCTTCAGCTCGAAGGCCTCAGCGAATTTCGGGTCGGGCGCGAAATCCACGCACGCCCCTACCGGCAGGCTGAGATCGAATGGTGTCCGTCGGTGCGCACGCTGCTCGGGCTCGAGCCCTCCGAGATGACCTCGTTGCACGACCTGCTGGTCGGGTTCCTGGGCGAGAATGCCGACGCGGCCTGGTACGGGCTGGTCGAAGAGCAGGGCTTGCGCGACGCCGACCTGATCAATTTCCTCTGCTTTCACCTCGACGTCACGCCGCTGGAGAAGCAGACCCTGCTCGAGGCGCTCGACGATCGCATCGCCTGCCTGTTCGATGTGCTGACCTTCAAGATCGAAGAGCGCAAGCTCGGCCCGGCCGGTCCGCGCGGTGGCGGTTCCGTCAATTAGGCAATTAAGGTTGAACGGTTGAGCGCTCGCGACGTAACGGCTTTTGCCGGATGCTTCGTCACGCGGTGCCCGGTTTTGTGGCAGATCTGTCCATTTTTGTCTTTACACTAGTCCCAAAATTCCTCACTTGACTCGCTAATGGACGGTGGTAAAAAGGGCGGCCGTCCAGCCTTGAGTCACTCAAATCCCGATCAAGTTCGCTAATTTCAGCGATTAATGCGTCTTCAATGCCGCGTTTGCTCACCGCGGCGCTGCTCCGCGCTTCGGCACAACCATTGCTCATAAAAAGCTCGGTCGGTGAGTGTGCGCCGTGCGGCTGCATCGGCGAGCGCAAACAACAAGGCAAAGGACGATGCGACTGGAAAGTAGCGCGATTGCGGAAATAATGATGATTCCCGACGCCCTGACCCCGGAGCAATATTACGAGGGCATACGCGCCGACGATGCCTCCGTCCGTCCGATCAAGCGCCTGATGCTGGCAGTGCTGGAAGATGCAATGCGCTGCTATCAGGCCTACGCCAACTCGCGCAGCCCCAGCCAGCGCCGGCTTTTCGTCGAGGCCGAGGCGTGGCTTATGAATCGCAGGACCGACGGCCCGTTTACCTGCGAGACGGTCTGCGAGACTCTCGGAATCGAGCCGAGTTGCCTGCGCAACGGCCTGCGCCGATGGCGCATGCGGGCATTGGACGGACTGAATCCGCGCCGGCTGGCGCGCCGATCGCCGGTCACACGCACGGGCCGGATAAGTGTGCCGCTGAGGCGCCGCCGGCGCAAGGCTTCTCAGGCGGCCGACAGCGCGGACAGCGTCGCCGCAGTGGTCACGCTCAACGGCAACGGCCGCGCGCATGACCGCGACGGCGGGAATCATCGCGGCGAAACCACCAGCGTCAACGACGCCAGCGCCGCCCAGGCGAGCGTGCCACTGCGGATCATTGAAGTCGAGGCGGTCGCCATAGCTTAGTACCCTTATGGGGCGGCGCCCAGTAGGTTTCCCCCTGCCACGACGCGCCGTCCCACCTGATTTGTTCTGTCTCTCCAGACCAGGTTCATCGAAAACGCGCGCGCTCCGGCCGCCGCGTGGCCGCGGATGCCTGGCGGCGCCGTGTAAGGCCTACTGGGCCTGCCAGCGGATGCGGCCGTTGTGTTCGAGACGCCGCGCGCGCCCTTCGCCGCGCGAGTACTCGAGATGGGCGAGGGTCTCGAACGTCGCCGCCATCACGTGAAAGATCGGCCGTTCTTCTTCGCCGAAGACCTCCTGCGCCACCTCGAAGGCGGTGCGCGGCGTGTGCTTGATGAGGTCGAGCATCTCGGCTTCGCGGTAGCGATGGTGTTCGATGATCTGGTTGGCGCGATGGCGATGGTCCTGGTAGACCGCGCCGTGGGCGGGCAGCACCATCTCGACCTCGAAGTTCTGCACCTTGCGCTGCGAATCGAGGAAGTCGCTCAGCGGGTTGGCCGGCCCGGTGGGATAGACGCCGACGTGCGGGGTGATGCGCGGCAGCAGATGGTCGCCGACGATCATCACCTTCTCCTTGCGCAGGTAGATCACGCTGTGTCCGGGCGCGTGGCCCGGCGTCCATATGACCTCGAAGCGCCGCTCGCCCACCGCGATTACGTCGCCGTCGCGCAGGAACGCGTCGGGTTGCGGTACGGGGTTGTACTGTTCGGTGCCGATCCACGCCGGCCGCATCCCTTCCAACGGGTAGCGGTCGATCGGAAAGCCGTGGCTTTTGAAAAAGGCCTGCGCGTCGGGGCTGGGCGCCGAGGCCGCCAGCGTCAGCATCCGGTTGACCCGCTCGACCTCGAGTTGGTGCAGGTAGGTGCGGGCACGGCTGCGGCGTTTGAGCGTTCCCGAGGCGCCGAAATGGTCGACGTGATGATGGGTGCCGAGCAGCACGGTGAGGTCTTCGATCCTGGTCCCGGCCTGCGCAAAGGCGTCCTCGAGCGTGGCCACGCTGTCGGGCGTGTTCATGCCGGTGTCGATCAGCACCCACTGTCCGCCGCCGCAGTCGATCAAGTAGACGTTGACGATTGTCGGCCGCATCGGCAGCGGCAGAAAGAGTTCGTAAATCCCGCGCTGTACTTCCGCGATCTTGGCCGGCATTACATCAGGCCTTCGAAGGGCATTTCCACGTGGCCGCGCAGATCGTCGGCCCGCTTGCGCTCCGGCCAAAGCCCGGCGCTGTAGTCGATGGTTTTCCGGCCTGAGGCGTCGGCGGGATGGCCGATCGCGGACCGGGGGCGCCGGACCTGTTATTCGTGGAGCTGATCCTTCACTTGGAAGGTTAGTCTAACCGTCACCTTCCAGCGTTGCACCTTGTTGTGCCCGACCTCGGCCGCGATGTTGGTTACCTGGGCCGTGTGCACGCCCGAGATCGTCACTGCGGCGCGCGCCACCGCCAAGTCCACCGCGTGCTCGATCGACTCGGTGGAACTGCCGATCAGCTCGATTGTCTTTTCGACCATGGGGTTCCGTTCCGGGGTTCCGTTCCTCGGCCACCGTGCGATTTGACGCCTGCGCACGTGCGGCGTTAGGGTTGAACCCTGCGCGCTCATTACGTCACACAGGGAACACAAAGACAAGGCGGAATGCACATGGGCTACGATCGTGCGGCGGTACGGGCGGTAATCGAGGCGGCAAGGGCCGGGCGGCGCAACGCCCTTGCGCCGGCCGAGTGCAGGGCCCTGTGCGAGGCCTGCGCGATACCGCTGCCCAAGGCGGCCATCGCCTCGTCGGCGGCCGAGGCCGGGTGGGCGGCGGCCGCGATCGGCTTTCCGGTGGCGATGAAGATCGTTTCGCCCGACATCCTGCACAAGACCGAAGCGGGCGGCGTGGTGCTGAACGTGCGCAGTGCCGCCGAGGCCGAGCGGGCCTATGAAAAAATCGCCGCCGGGGCGCGGGCCTACAAAGCGGACGCCAGGATCGCCGGGGTCGAAATCCAGCAGATGCTCTTCGGCGGCCAGGAGGTGATCGTCGGCGCCACGGCCGATCCGAGCTTCGGCAAGGTGGTCGCCTTCGGACTCGGCGGCGTGCTGGTCGAAGTGCTCAAGGACATCACCTTTCGCTTGGCGCCGGCCAGCCGCGACGACGCGCTCTCGATGGTCAACGGGATCGCGGCGGCTGAGATTAGATCGGA
>JAKAVN010000235.1 GCA_021827495.1 Deltaproteobacteria bacterium
CGATCTCGTGATCGCCTCGTCGTGGCCGTAGGCGGCGTGGATCTGGCTTAAGTCCTGGGCGATAAGACAAGCTTTGATGCCGTAACCGGCGATCAACGACAGCGAGTCGGCGAACATGTCGAGCCGCCCAAGGCTCGGGAACTCGTCGATCATCAGCAACAACCGACGCCGGTAGCCGGTCACGGCGCGGCCGTTTCTGAACTCGAGATGCTCGGTCAGGCGATGCAGTATCTGACTCAGCATTAGGCGTATGAGCGGCTTCAGGCTGTCCTTGTGAGCCAGCGGAACTTCGACATAGAGCGACACCGGCCGTTCGTGATTCATTAGATCGGTGATCCGGAAATCAGATACGGCCGTATTCGCCGCGATGACGGGATCGCGGTAGAGCTCCAGAAAGCCTTTCACCTCCGAGATAACTCCGGAGCGTTCGTTCGGACTCTTGTCCAGCATTGAGCGCATCGCGCGCGCGATAATCGGATGCGTCCTGGTCGCTATGCTGCGCGCGTCCGTCCAGCTCGTCGCGCCCGACGGATCGTGCTCGGCACGCATGATCTGCTGGATCGTCTCCTCGATCGGGTGATCGGGATCGCACAGCCGCGCTTCGAGTCCGTTGAGCGTCTTCTCGCGGCTGGTGTACAGCTGATCTAGGATCATGCCGGTGAGGAAGGCCGAACCTTCGCGCGACCAGTGGTCGGGCAGTCCCTTGCCGTCGGGATCGATGATCATCTGCACGATGTTGCGCACGTCGCGGACTTCGTGCGGCGTGCGCAGCCGCACTTCGGACAGCGGGTTGTATCTGGCGCCTCCGCCGTCCGCTGAGGCCGGCGCGAATCTGAGGCAGAGCTGGCCCATGCGTTTGCGCGCGCCCGCAGTGAGCGCCCAGTTCTCGCCCTTCAGATCGTGAACCAGGACCGAGTGCGGCCAAGTGAGCAGCGTCGGCGCCACGATGCCGACGCCTTTGCCGGTGCGCGTGGGCGCGAAGACCAGCACGTGCGCCGGTCCGCAATCGCGGATGAGCGAGCGACGCCAGACGCCGAGATAGACGCCGGCGCGTTGTGCCAGCGGACGCTGCAGCCCCAGACGTGCGACGACCTTCCGGATGCGGCTCGCGTCTGAATCGATCAGACGCGCGGCCTTGAGGTCGCGCGTCGTTGCCCAGCGGGCCGACCCATGCAGATCGGACGGGTTCCCCAGCCATCCATGGCGCGCCATCGCGATCGCACCCGCCGCGATCGCGGCGACGACCGCCGTCGGATAGAGCACCTCGCGCGCGCACAAACTCCAGAGCGGCGCGAGCGCGGGCGCGTCATGCCAGCGAATCCACCATTCGATCCACGCCGGCGGCGCGTAAAGCGGCCCGATACTAGGCAACCGAATGATCGGCGATCCCAGCCACGGCGCGTCTGCCAAGAGCCTCGCCGCGTGCTGCGTCGTCACCTGATTGATTGCGATGAAGGCCGCCGCGAGGGACAACACGGCCATCCGCTTGGTTCGCCCAAGCCGCTCATCGGCGGCGATTCCCGGAAGCCGATAGGGACGTTGTTCAGCCATTGCGCTCCCTCCGATGCTCTCGCGATCGGTCCAGCCCGCCGTCGATTTCGCGCTGACGCGCATATGCTCGGCTCTTGATCACGTCCTTGGACCGCTGCTGCTCGCGCAGCTCGTGCTCGTGATTTTCGGAAAGCTGCCATGACCGCTCTTCGATGCGGTGGGCCAGCCCGAGTGCCGACAGAAACTGAAGCCGCTCAATCTCCTGCTCGGCCCGAATCCGTCCGCCCTCGGTCCGGGGATGGAAATGGTCGTAGCTGACGACGCGGTTCGCGTCGGCCTTGCGCTGCAATGCGCGATCGATTTCGGTCCACTGCTCGCGCCGCACCACGCGCTCGCGCGCTTGCAGCATCTCTGGCTCAAGCCGCGGCCCGAGTTCGCGCGTCGCGATCTCCTGGCTTCGCATCCGGACGCCCGAGCGCAGATAGTCGCGGTCGATCTTAAGCGGAAGACCGTTTTCACGGACTCCGCGGACCAGCAGATGAACATGCGCGTCGTCGGTGTTGTGATGGTCGATGGCGACCCATTCGAGCCTGGTCTCGAGGTCGCGCTCCATCTGCCCGACCAGCGCGCGCATGTGGTCGCGAAGATTGAGCCGGTCGGCGTCCTCCGGAGACACGATGAAGCGCCACATCAGTTCGTCCTTCTTTTCCCAGCCTCTGACCGTCGCGACCATGTCGATGTCTTCGTGCGTCGAATCGAAGCCGAGCCCCTTTGTGAACTCCTGTTGCGCGCCCGGGCGCGAGAGATATTTTGCGTGCGCCGTCCATGCACCCTTCTTCGCGTTGCGCGAGAATGAGGCCTTCACCATGCTGCGCCGCGTAAATGTCGGCGGCTCCGGAACGCGGATTCGATGGGTGCGCACGCCGCTCAGGCTGCCGCTCAGCTGTTGGCGAAGTCCCCGGCGCATTCCGATCCGCCGCAAGGCTCGCGCCCACCACGGCACGAGCTTCCGGGGTCGCTCCGCGTAATCATGGCGCAGCTTGAGATCGACCTCCCTCTGACGGAGGAACCTAATCGGCTTCACTGACTGCCTCCGTCAGCGCCTGGCTGAGCGCCAGCATCAGATGGGTCGGATTCTCCGGCGCATGGCCGCCCAGCGCCTCGATGATGTCGCGCACCTGCACAGTGCTGAGCGTGACCGCGTGTAGCTCCTGCGCGCGCCGCCACGATTTCCACGCGCGTTTGCCCGTCGCGCGCTCATCAAGCTTCCTGCGGCCGATGGCCGCCACTTGCGCCCGTTGCGACGCCGTCAATTTGCCCGTCTCCTCCGCGACGCTCAGCAAAGCGCCCAGAAGAAAGTCGGGCGGTTCCAAATCGAGGCCGGCGAGCGCGATCAGCCCGCCCAAATTGGCGAGATGATGCACCCGCAGCCCCTGCTCGTGGCTGTGATTTCCGTTGCCGTTGCCGTTACCGTTGCGAAGCGCGTTCCCGTTGCTGCTCATGGCGTTCACCACGTAAGGACAGATTCGAGCGTGCCGCGAAGGTTCGCGGCCGGAATCGCGCCGAAGTAACGCGAATCCCAACTCCGCCGATCGTTGAAGCCGAACAGCCAGACCTCATTCGCGGCGACCGTCCGCTTGCCCCACGCGACGTGGGCAAGCAGCCGACCCGCGCTGTCGCGCGACACGGTCGCGCTGTGAGCGAAGCGGACGCCATTCACCGCGACCCAGCCCGGTTCGATATCGACGCTGTCGCCCGCAACCGCGCCGACAACCTTGTCCACCGGCTCGGCATCGCCGGGGCATCCGCCGGTGCGCAGATAGCCGCGCGCGAGTCCTTCCTGAGCGACCGCGATTGGCAGACAGGCCGCGACCAACTCTCCGCGGCTGATATCATGTCCAACGACGCGATAGACGCCTGCCGGCGCGGCGCTGTCGGTGTTCGAAATCAGAATCCCGAACGCGTTTCCGGCCGCGATCAGAAGCGCTGCCGCAAACGCAGTTCCGGCCAGCGCCGCGACAGGTCCCCGCGCGCCTTCCAATTGCTGTAGATGG
>JAKAVN010000049.1 GCA_021827495.1 Deltaproteobacteria bacterium
TTGAATCATTCCGTGCAAGTCGATATGCGCCTGCACCGCGAACTCGCCCCGGCGCAGCCGCGTCACCAGCCGCGGGTCGAGCCCCAGGCGCGTGCCCTCGACGTATTCCTCGGTCTCCGTCAGCTCGAAAGTTCCGACTCCGGAAACCAGGTCCGATAGCTGCGCGAGGACTTCGGCGTCCTCGCTCACGATTTCCAGTGTCACCTCGGGCTTGGGGACGACGCGGGCCGGGCGCTGGCCGCCCAGCCGACGCACCCCGTCGACGGCCGCCCGGAACATCGCCCCGTCATCGAGCACCAGCGCCGGTTCGGGGCCCGGTAGCGGCGTCGCTGCGGCAGGCTTGGCGCGTGCGGTGGCCCCGCCGCTTGCGGCCGGGTTTTTGGGCTGCGGCCGCTCGCCGAGCATCTTCTTCAGGTCCTTGAACGGCGAGCTGAAGATGGGCTTTTCCGCTTTTGACTTGGGGGGCTGGCGCGGCGGCGGATTTCGCTTCTTGCCCATTTGAGAGTAAGCCTACCTATTGTTCCGACACCGCGCATCACGGCGCGGATCGTGTCGGCGGATACAGTCCTCGGCCGCGCCTAAGACCGATCTTGTCCGATCACATGGCCGAGCTTGCGGCGCGGCGGCGTTGGCATAGTGCCCACTTGGGTGGAGAATAGGATTTCTCCGGGCGGAAAGGACGTCGTAATGCGCAAGCTCATCCGGTTAGCCATAGTTGTGGTCGGAGTCATCGTCCTGGTCGTGATCGCGGCGGCGGTCTACGCCGTGCTCAACCTCAACGGGATCATCCGGAGCCAGCGCGGCCTCATCCTGGCGAAGGCCAGCGCCGCGGTCGGCCGCAAGGTTGACGTGCAGGATATTCATGCGACCCTCGGATGGGGTGTCATAGCCGACCTGCGCGGCGTGACCATCGCCGACGACCCGAACTTCTCCCAGACGCCATTCGTACAGGCCGCCGACGTCTATGCCCGGGTCGCGCTGATGCCGCTGTTGAGCCATCGCGTCGAGGTCGAACAGGTGTCGCTCAAGCAGCCCGTGGTGCACATCATCCGCAACCGGCGCGGCGAGTTGAATGTCAGCACCCTCGGGAAGAAGTCTGCCGCCGGCCAGGCCGCGGCGCCGCCGCCGCCCGCTACCGGGATGCCGCTCAAGGGCGCGCCGCTCTCCGCAACGCAGCCGAAGGCGCAAAGGGCGGCGGGTGCGGGAACGCTCGGCGCAGTGTCGGTCTCCCGCCTGACCATCGACGACGCCACGGTCGTTTACCAGGATGCTGGCGCGGCGCCGGTCACGGTAAGCGCGGTCAACCTGGACATCGAAAATCTCGGCGTCAGCACGCCGTTTGACCTCAAACTGAGCCTGGCGGCGCTCGGCACGAGCAAAAATTTCTCGCTCACCGGCCAGATCGGGCCACTGATGAAAAACGGCGTCATCGACACGGCCGCTATACCGCTCGCGCTCAGCCTCGACCTCGGACCGTTTACGCTGGCCGAGCTTGAGGCGGTACCGCAAATCGCCAAGTCGCTGCCGCCGGCGCTGAGGCTCACCAATCCGGTCACCGCCAGCATCAAGCTCAGCGGCACCAGCGAAAAGCTCGCCTTCAACCTCGCCACCGATCTGACCGCCAACCAGGTCGTCTACATCGGCATGCTCGACAAGGCGGCGGGCGTGCCGCTTAAGCTCATTGCGGCCGGGACGCGAAACGCCGCCGGAGCGCAGACTCAAGTCGAAATACAGAACGCGACGCTCACGCTGGGCGACCTCCATCTACAGGCTGGCCAGATCCAGTTCGGCCAGGGGATCATCAGCGCGCGGGTGAACAGCAACCGCTTCGACCTTGCCTCGATGGGCAAGATGCTGGTCGCGCTTAGCAAGTACAACGCTTCGGGCAAGGCCGAGATTCATGCCCTGGTGAAGGTGGTGCGGAAAAAACCCGAAGTCGATGGCGTGGTGACCCTGGCCTCGGTGACGGTCACGCCGCCGGGCAAGCGCGTGATCGTCAGCGGGCTCACCGGTGACATCAAAATGACGGGCAAGAGCGCCGTGGTCGGTCCGCTGACTTTCAACCTCGGCTCAGGCCACGGCAAGCTTCAGGCCTACGCCCAGTCGCTGGAGCCGATAAGCGCGACCTATGACTTCAGCGCCGACGTGGTCAAGCCGGCCGAGCTGACCGCCAATCCCAAGCCCGAGGCGGCGGCCGACCATCTTGATCAGTTGGCGGTCAAAGGCACGATCCGCGGCAGCACCTCGGCTCCGACGGTGACCGCGCAGGTTGCCTCGCCCAGCGGCACGCTGCAAAATATCGCCTACCGCAGCCTCGCCGTCGATGCGTCCTATGGCGGGCAGGCCGTGACGATTAGCTCGCTCCAGCTCGCCGCCTTCAATGGCACGCTCGACGGCAACGCCAAGGCCACGCTCGGCGCCGAGCCGGTGTTCAACGTGGGACTGAATCTCCACGGCATCGACTTGCAGCAGGCGCTGCTCTCGCAGAAATCCAAGGCGGCCGACACCGTGCGCGGCCAGCTAACGGGACAAGTGCGGGTGGCGGGCCGCGGGAACACGTTTGACAAAATCAAGCCGACGCTCAGCGGCAACGGCCAGATGTCGGTCGCCAACGGCAGGCTCATCGGCGTCAATATCGGGGCGCAGGCGATGCGCAAGGTGCAGGGCGTGCCGGGAATCGACAGCCTGATTACGCCGTCGATCGTCGCGCGCCATCCCGAACTGTTCAATTCGTCCGACACCGATCTGCGCGAACTCAGCATGACGTTCACCATCCAAGGGCCCAGGATTACCTCGCATGACATCAAGGTGGCGACGACCGACTACAGCGCGCTGGCCGACGGATGGTTCGACCTCGACAAGAACATCGAGATGCAGGCGCGCCTGCTACTGTCGCGGGAACTCAGCCGCGAGATCATGGCCGAGAAGAAGAACGTGGTTTACCTGGTCAACGAGCAGCAGCAGGTAGATATCCCGGTACGAATCAGCGGACAGCTGCCGAAACCATCGGTGCAGCCTGACCTCCAGAACATCGCGCAGCGAGCCGCCGGTCATCTGGTGCAGAAGCAGGCGAACAAGGCGCTCGGCAAGCTGCTGGGAAAGAAATTCGGCGGATTGATTCCCGGCTCGTCGCCGTCGCCCGGGACGGCGGGGACTAATCCCGCGCCGTCCAACCCGCTCGGCAGCGCGCTGAAGAACCTGTTCCACTAGGAGTGGTGTAGGACCCTTGCGCGGCGACGGCAGCTCTCGCTGTGCGACGATCACAGATTGAGCTGGACCACCGTGGCGCCGGCGCCGCCATGATGCGGCTCGGCTTGGCGAAAGCCCGCGCAGTAGGGCGAATCGCTCAGATATTCCTGGACCGCCTTCTTGAGCGCGCCCGAGCCGATCCCATGCACGATCCGCACCTCGGCGCGGTTCGTCAGGTAGGCTTGGTCGAGAAACTCCTCGAGTCGGCGCAGCGCCTCCGCAGCGCGCATCCCGATCAGATTCAACTCGCTCTTCCCGCCCTCTGGGCCGGGTCCGACGCTGACCGTCACCTTGGGCGCGCCGCGCGCCGCGGCCTGGCTTTGCGCGCGGCGGAGCCGCTCCGGTGCGACTTCGATCCTGAGTCCGCCGCGGCTGACGACGGCGCGGCCCGGCTCCAGCGCGATGAGCTCGCCCCGGATGTCGCCGAATTCGACCTGGTCTCCGACCTTGAGCGGCTCGCGCGCCTCGGCACTTTCGCCAGCGCCAGCCGCCGCGCTGGGCGCCATCCGCTCGACCTGCTCGGCCGCCCTGCCGAGCATCGAGCCAAGCGCGCGCTGCGTCTTGCGTCCCGCCTTTACCTCATCGGCAATCGCGGCGTTTTCGCGGCGCAGTTCCGCGATTAGCGCCTTGCCATCGGCCACGACGCGCGCGCGCTCGGTCGCGGCGCGCGCAAGCGCGCGCCGCAGCGCCTCCTCAGTCGCCGCCGCGCGTTCGCTAGCGCGCCGCTCCTCAGCCCGCAGGCGCTCGGCCTCGGCGCGGACTTCGGCGCGTTCGGCCTCGAGCAGGCCGAGCACCCGTTCCACCTCGGCCGCTCCGGCCGGCATCGCCTCGCGCGCGGCGGCGACGATCTCAGCCGGCAGGCCCAGGCGCTCGGCCACGGCCAAGCCGTAGCTCTGGCCAATCGTGTGGGGCTTGAGGCGATAGAGTGGTTGGAGATGCTCGGCGTCGAAGTCGACGGCGGAAGCCTCGAAGCCCGCGCGCGAATAGGCGTGGAGCTTGATCGCGGCCGAGTGGGTCGCGATCGCGGCCAGGCATCGCCGCCGTCCAAGATAAGTCATCAGGCCGATCGCCAGCGCGGCGCCTTCGACCGGGTCGGTGCCCTCGCCGGGCTCGTCGAGAATCACCAGGGCCGGCTCTTCGAGCGCGGCCGCCATCTCGCGCACGTTGGCGATGTGCGCGGCGAAGCTCGAGAGATTCGCCTCGATCGATTGCTCGTCGCCGATATCGGCGAAGATGCTGCGAAAGATCGTGATGCGGCTGCCCGCGCGCGCCGGGATGAGGAGGCCCGCCTGCGCCATCAGCGCGAGCAGTCCGATGGTCTTGAGGGCGACGGTCTTGCCGCCGGTGTTGGGGCCGGAGATCACGATGCCGTGCAGGCCGGGCGCGATACGCACGTCGATGGGGACGACCTCGCGGCCGCCGCTCATCAGCAGCGGATGGCGCGCCTCGAGGAGTTCGAGGCCGTTTTCGTCGAATTCGCCCAGCGCGGGTTCGGTGCAGCGCAGGCGCTCGGCGAAAATCGCGCGCGCGTTGAGCGCGTCGAGCATCACCATCGCCGCGAACGTCATCCCGAGCTCGGTGCCGTAACCGCGAATCATCGCGGTCAGATACGCCAGGATGCGCCGTTCCTCGGCTTCGACCTCGCGCTCGAGCATCATCAGGCGGTTGTTGAGTTCGACCGCCCACATCGGTTCGACGAAAAGCGTCTCGCCCGACACCGAGCGGTCCTGCACGATCCCCGCCAGCCGCTCGGCGTAGTTGAGCTTAAGCGGCAAGACGAAGCGATGGTTGCGGACGGTGACCAGGTAATCCGAGACGAACGGCTCCATCCCGGACGCGCTCAGCGAACGCACCAGGCGCGTCTCGAGCTCGACGCGCTCGGCGCGCAGCCGGTTGCGCAGGCGCACGAGCTGTGGACTGGCCTCGTCGAGCAGGCCGCCGTCGTCGGCCAGCGCGCCAAGCAGCGCGTCGGCCAGCTCCTTGGGCGCGGCCAGCTTCTGCACTGCCGCGGCGAGCTGCGGATACGGCTCCACGCGCGAGCGCATGAAGGCCGCGACGTGGCGCGCGGCGAGCACGAAACCGCGCACCTTGAGCAGCGCGGCGCCGTCGAGCACGGCGCCCGCGCGCGCGGCGGCGAGCAGGACTTCGCGCTGGTCGGCGAACTCCTGCATCGGCAGCGCGCCGGCGTGCGCGCGCAGCGAGACCATCTCGGCCGTTACGCGCAGCCGCGCGACGGCCTCGGCCGGATCGCGCGAGGGCCTCAGCGCCTGCACGGCGATGCGGCCGGGCTCGGAAGCCGCCAGCGCGGCTACCAGCCCGATCACCTTATGGAACTCGAGCACTCTCAGGTCACGTTCACGCATCTTGCCGCTGTCCCGGGCCTCCCGGCTTTTTCATTTTTTACTGTTTCACTGTTTCACTGTTTCACGGCTTCGCGGTCCGCCGCTTGCTCAAGCTAATATCTAGCCCAAGCAGTCCCGGCAGGCATCAGGCTTCACAGCGGCCGGGATCGAACCCGAGAGGACGCCAATGGAACGAATCGAGAGCCGCATCAACACTTCGAGCCCGGAGTACCGGCAGAACTGCGCGCTGATGGAGACCGCGGTCAAAAAGCTGCGCGAGGCGGTCGAGCGCGTCCGCCAGGGCGGCCCCGAGCAATCGCGCCGCCGCCATCTGGAGCGCGGCAAGCTGCTGGTGCGCGACCGCATAAAGAAGCTGCTCGATCCGCAGAGCGCGTTCCTCGAGCTCTCGCCGCTCGCCGCGTGGGGAATGTACGGCGACGACGCGCCGGGCGCCGGGATCGTCACCGGGGTGGGGCGCGTGCACGGGCGCGAGGTGATGGTGGTGGCCAACGACGCCACGGTCAAGGGTGGCACCTACTATCCGATAACCGTCAAGAAGCATCTGCGCGCGCAGGAGATCGCGATGCAGAACCGGATGCCGTGCGTGTACCTGGTCGACTCGGGCGGCGCCTTCCTACCGCTGCAATCGGAGGTCTTCCCCGACCGCGAGCACTTCGGGCGCATCTTCTACAACATGGCGCGGATGTCGGCGATGGGGATCGCGCAGGTGGCGGCGGTGATGGGATCATGCACGGCGGGCGGCGCCTACGTGCCGGCGATGTGTGACGAGAACATCATCGTGCGCGAGCAGGGCACGATTTTCCTTGGCGGCCCGCCGCTGGTGCGCGCGGCCACCGGCGAGGAAGTCAGCGCCGAGGAACTGGGTGGCGGCGACGTTCATACGCGGCTAAGCGGCGTGAGCGACCATCTGGCTGACGACGACGAGCATGCGCTTGCGATCGCGCGCTCGATCTTCGAGAGCCTCGGCCCCCCCACCGCGCTCGAGTACGCGCTGCAGCAGGAGGAGCCCGAGGATCCCTACTACGACCCGCGCGAGATCTACGGCATCGTTTCGGGCGACACGCGCCGGCCCTACGAGGTGCGCGAGCTGATCGCGCGGCTGGTCGACGGCAGCCGGATGCACGAGTTCAAGCCGCGCTACGGCGCCACGCTGGTGACCGGCTTCGCACGCATCTACGGCTACCCGGTCGGGATAATCGCCAACAACGGCGTGCTGTTCAGCGAATCGGCGCTCAAGGCGACGCACTTCATCGCGCTGTGCTGCGCGCGGCGCATCCCGCTGCTCTTCCTGCAGAACATCACCGGCTTCATGGTCGGCAAGCGCTACGAGCAGGGCGGAATCGCCAAGGACGGGGCCAAGATGGTCAACGCGGTGGCCAACGCGCAGGTGCCCAAGTTCACGGTGATAATCGGCGCCTCCAACGGGGCCGGAAACTACGGGATGTGCGGGCGGGCGTACTCGCCGCGGCTGCTTTTCATGTGGCCCAACGCGCGCATCTCGGTGATGGGCGGAGAACAGGCGGCCAATACGCTGCTCACGGTCAAGCTCGATCAGTTAAAGCCGCAAGGGGGCCAGGCGATGACGCCCGCGGAGCAGGCCGAGTTCATGCGCCCGACGCTGGCCAAGTACGAGCACGAGTCGAGTTGCTATTATTCGAGCGCGCGGCTGTGGGACGACGGCGTGATCGATCCGCTGGAGACGCGCGCGATGCTGGCGCTGGGAATCGCGGCCTCGCTCAACGCCGGCATCCCGCCCGCGACCAGCTTCGGCGTGTTCAGGATGTGAGGGCGGCCGGACCCGTCACGCCAGAAAGTGGACGATCCTTCCTCGTTGGTGGGGATCTGCTATGAATCTCATTTGTAGGGGCCGCTCGTGAGCGGCCCTGCTATATTCAACAAATTCGGGCCGTTCGCGAACGGCCCCCTACGGAAGAAAAGGTCTCCCAAATGGTCCACTAGCCGATTTTCTCGCTGACCAAGCATTGGCCGATGTTTCCGTTTCTTGCGACGGCTTGCCTATCCCCGTCTCCTCCCGCCGCCTTTTTCGCGCCCGCGGCACTCAGTAGTTGGCCTTGCCCAGCGGCGAATGCTCGCGCTTGTAGACCAGGAAGGTGCGATCGAATTCGATCACCACGATTCCCGATTGGCCGGTCTGCGCGTCGACCTTCATCCCAACCGTATGCGCGGTGACCAACCCTTGCGTAGGGCGGCTTTCGGACTCGCGCTTGGAAACCACCGTGGTCTCGGCGTAAAGCGTGTCGCCGGCGAAGACCGGATTGACCAGCCGCACCTTGTCCCATCCGAGGTTGGCCACCCCGTTCTGGCTGGTGCTGTGAACGCTCATTCCGGTGACGACCGAGATCGTGACCAGCGAATTCATCAGCGGCCGCTTCCACTGCGTCGCGTTGGCGTAGGCGGAATCGAAGTGCAGCGGATGCGTGTTCATCGCCAGCAGCGTCATATAGATGTTGTCGGTCTCGGTCAGCGTGCGGCCGGGGCGATGCTCGAAGACGTCGCCGGGCGTGAAGTCCTCATAGAACAGCCCGTAGGCCTCGCGGTAGCGGTTGGGTCCGACCTGTTTGTAGGCGGACGGCAGTTTTTCCATCAACGTTCCTCCAGTGCGATTACGAATCGACGCTCACTGCCGATCTCCGGCCCTCGCCAACTACGCCTCCGGCGCCAGCATCTTGTCGGCCTGCACGTAACGGTCGAATTCCTCGGGCTTGAGGAATCCCAGCTCGGCGCAGGCCTGACGCAGCGTGGTGTTATCGGCATGCGCCTTCTTGGCCACCTTGGCGGCCTTGTCGTAGCCGATATGCGGGCTGAGCGCGGTGACCAGCATCAGCGAGTTCTCGACGTAGCCGGCGATACGCTCGCGGTCGGGCTCGAGGCCGCGCACGCAGAACTCGGTGAACGAGACGCAGGCGTTGGCGAGCAGGGTAATCGAATGCAGCAGATTATGGATGATGAGCGGCTTGAAGACGTTGAGCTCGAAATTGCCCTGCGTGCCGGCCGCCGCGATCGCGGTGTCGTTGCCGACGACCTGCAGACAGACCATCGTCATCGCTTCGGACTGGGTAGGGTTGACCTTGCCAGGCATGATCGATGAGCCCGGCTCATTCTCGGGCAGCCGCAGCTCGCCCAGGCCGCAGCGCGGTCCGGAACCCATCCAGCGGATGTCGTTGGCAATTTTCATCAGCGAGCAGGCGAGCGTCCGCAGCACCCCGCTCGCCATCACCAGCGCGTCATGCGCCGCCAGCGCCGCGAACTTGTTGGGCGCCGAAACGAACGGCAGCCCGGTAAGCTCGGCGATTTTCGCCGCCGTGCGATCGGCGAACTCGGGATGGGTATTCAAGCCGGTGCCGACCGCGGTTCCGCCGATGGCCAGTTCGTAGATGTCGGGCAGGACCGCGTCGATGCGCCTTAAGCCCGCGTCGAGCTGGGCGACGTAGCCGGAGAACTCCTGGCCCAGTGTCAGCGGCACCGCGTCCATCAGGTGCGTGCGGCCGATTTTGACGATGTCGGCGAACTCCTCGGACTTGGCGTGCAGCGCGTCGCGCAGCTTGAGCACCGAGGGCACCAGCAGGTTGACGATCTCCTCGGCCGCCGCGACATGCATCGCGGTCGGAAAGGTGTCATTGGAGGACTGCGACATATTGACGTCGTCGTTGGGATGGACCGGTTTCTTGCTGCCAAGCTTGCCGCCGCCAAGCTCGATCGCGCGGTTGGAAATGACCTCGTTGGCATTCATGTTGGTCTGGGTGCCGCTGCCAGTCTGCCAGATGCGCAGCGGAAACTCGGCGTCGAGCTTGCCCGCGACGACCTCGTCGGCCGCCTGCATGATAAGCCGTGCCTTGTCGGCGGCGAGCTTGCCCAAATCCTGGTTGACCTGGGCGGCGGCCTGCTTGAGCACGCCGAAGGCGCGGATCATCGAACGCGCCATGCGGTCGGGTCCGATGTTGAAGTGATGCAGTGAGCGCTGGGTCTGCGCGCCCCAGTAATGCTCGGCGGGCACCTCGATTGCGCCCATGCTGTCGGTCTCGGTACGGAATGCGTGGTTGTCTGCCATGGCGGAAACCTTTCTGAAAGAACTTTGCCTGAGAGAACCTTTCCTGATGGATTTTAATCCGATGCGAGCGGCTTTGCCGACTGCGGCATCGAGCGCTGGCGAAAGTCTGTAGGCTCACAAACGGATTTGCAATAAAGGCGTGTCTCGTTGCCTCGCTGGGGGCGTGCGGCCGGCCGCCGGGTGCCGGCTATCATGCGCCAATAGCCAGCTTTTCGCCTTCGCCGCGGTTTTACAACAGGTGTCCGGGCGCTCCAGTCCAAAGCGGCGGCGACGACTCGCCGTTCCGCCGCCGGCTTGCGCGGCCCGCGCGCTCAGGCGCGGCCGCGTGGCGGGTCGTCCAGCAGGCCCTTGTTCGGGATGTGGTTGACCTCGAGCCTGAGGCCGTCGGGATCCTCGAACAGCACCGAGTAGTAGCCCGGAGCCCACGCGCCCTCCTCGGGCGGATGGAGGATCCGGGCGCCGATGCCGAGCAGGAATTGGTAGACTTGGTCGACGTCGTTGCGCTCGCGGGCGCGCAGACACACATGATGCAATCCCGCGCGGCCCTGCGCGAAACGCTCGCCGCGATATTTCTCTTGGGCCTTGTGGATGCCGATCCCGGTGCGGCCGCCGATACAGTAAAACTGCGAGTCGGTCTTGCGCACCACGAACGTCAGTCCCAAAAACGGCAGCAGCTTCTCGTAGAACGGCACGCAAGCCTCGTAGTTGCTGACTGTCAGCATCACGTGCGCGAGTCCTTTAATCTCCATCGCTGGCTCTCCTTAAGGCCAGGCCCCTTGCCGTGGCGCGTGTGGACCGGCCCGCGCTCCTTCTGTCTTGCGCCGGGTCATTCTATGCTATAGAAAATGCGCCCGAACCAAGAGCGTCATGGGCGCGGCGGGCTTTTCAGCTTGAGCCGGCGCCGTTATAGTTTGGAAAACCCCGCTGCCCGACAGGAGAGGATAACGGAACATGCCTTGGACCATAACCAGATTGTGCATAGACTGCGTTGACACCGGATGTGTCAGCGTATGTCCGGTCGACTGCATCTACGAGTATGTGGGTGAGGACAAGCAGCGCTTCCCCAACATGCTGTACATCAACCCCGACGAATGTATCGACTGCGGCGCGTGCGAGCCCGAATGCCCTTGGCAGGCGATCTTCGAGGAACCGGCGACTCCCGAGGTCTTCAAGGACGACATCGCGCTCAACCACGCCACGTTGGAGCTGGCCGATCAGTTCAAAGTGAAGGCCTTTGCGCAGAAGGAACATCCGACTTCCGACCAGATCGCGGAAAACAAGCGCAAGTGGGGACTTGATCCCAACGCCTAGACGGTGTATCCGCCCACAGCCCGCATCGACCAGCGGCGCCGGGCGCGCGATTATTGCGCCTCCGGCGCCGCCGCAAATGCGCTCCTTGTCGAGACTTCCCCGGCGCGCGCCGCCGCCCGGTTCGGCAGTTGTGCGCGCTTAGAGTGATGCCCGTGCCGCGGCGCCTGCGGGTTTCGTCAGGAGGGGCCGGCTTGCGCTCGGTCGGCGGCGCGGCTCGCGCCGCCGGCGGGTACGGTCTCCAATCGCCCGCAGGCGATCAGAACATCCGCTTCTGACCGTGTTTGAAGCCGCCCTGCTGCCCGATCGGCTGATCGTCGCGCTCGTGCTGGGACTCCGGGTTGCCCTGGGGTTCGGTCTTACGCGGGCGCTCGCGCTGACGATCGCCGCCGCCTTCGCGGCGCTCACCGACCGGAATTATCTCGACCACGCGCAAAAAACCCTGGCCGGTCGAGCGCGTGGTAATCAGCGGGTCATCCTTGAGCGCGAGATGCACGATACGGCGGTCGCGTGGCGGCATCGGCTCCAGCGTCACCTGTGCATGCTCGCGCTTGGTCTGCTCGGCCATCGAGAGCGCCATCCGATGGAGTTGGCGGCGGCGGCGCGCGCGGTAGGATTCGGTGTCCACAGTGATTGGCAAGGCGTCCTTGACCCGGCGCGCCAGGATGCGATTGACGAGGTACTCGAGCGCATCGAGGGTCTGGCCGTGGCGTCCGATGAGGAGCCCCGAGCCATCGCCCTTGATCGCCAGCTCGATTCCCTCCGAATCCTTCTCCGTGGTGGTGACCTCGCTCGGCTCGCCCATCAACTCCAGAATTCGGGCCAGGATGGAAGTGGCCTCGCGCACCTGGTCGTCGAGCCCAGCCGTCTGGCGGCCCGCTTCGCCTGCGTCGTCCCCGGCCACGCTCTGCGCGGATGGCGTCGAGGCTTCGACGCGCCGCCCCGCACGGCCCGCTGACGGCCGCTGCGGCGGTGCGGAGGAGGGCGATGGCGGCAAAGGCGGCCGCTCGTAACGTGCGGGCGAAGGCCGCTCGGGCGAAGATCGTTCGGGGGAAGATCGTTCGGGGAAAGGTCTCTGCGGCGCCGGCCGCGCGCCACCACCGGCCGCAGGCGCCGTGGACTGTGGCGGGCGCGGGGGAAGCGGCGGCGCGGGCGGCGGCGACATCACGCCGCTGCGCGCCGCTTCGGGAGCGCGGCGTTCCACGCGCACGCGCGCTTGGCGGGCGCCCAGTCCGAGCACGCCGGAGCGCGGCGTGCTCAGCACCTGGATAACGACGTCGTCCTCGGACGCACCCAGCTTGGCCAGCGCTTGCGCGATCGCTTCGTCGACGCTGGGGGCGGTTACCTCAATCGCTTCGTTGGGTTCGCTCATGCTGCGGCAACGGGGGTGTACTGTTTGAATTCCCGGTTCAGGAAAACCTGTTGAATTATACCCAGCAGATTGGAGGCAAAGTAATAGAGCGACAGGCCCGCCGGCAGAGCTATGAACAGCACGGTGAAGAAGATGGGCATCCACATCATCATCTTCTGCTGGTTGGGGTCGCCCGCCTTGGGCATCATCCATTGCTGCGCGAACGTGCTCATGCCCATCAGCAGGACCAGGACCGGGATGCCGTGGCAGTCGACGCCCGGCAGCTTGGGCATCCACGCGATCGACAGGCAATCGGGCGCCGACAGGTCTTTGATCCAGCCAATGAACGGGGCATGGCGCAACTCGACAGAATTGAGCAGCGCCTCATAAAGCCCATAAAGGATCGGGAACTGGAGCGCGGTCGGGAGGCATCCGCCGAGCGGATTGACGTGGTTGCGCTTATATAGCTCCATCATCTCGCGGTTGAGCTGAGTCGAGTCATCCTTGAATTTCGCGCGGATCTTTTCCACCTGCGGCGCCAGCCGCTGCATGCGCAGCGCCGAGCGCTGGGCCTTGATCGACGCGGGCAGGGTCACCAGACGCACCGCCAGCGTCAACAATATGATGTCCCATCCGTAGTTGGGGACGCCCGTATGGAGCAGGTGGAGCGCGCGCACGAAGACGATCGCCAGCACGCCGAACCAGCCGAAGTTGATCGCCTTGCTCAGGTCCGGGCTCGCCGCCTCCAGCAGGCCCAGTTGTTTGGGTCCCATGTAGACCGCGGAGGAAACCTTGAGCGCGCCCGCAAACAGTATCTCCGCCCGCGCCTGATTCCCGCTGTACTCCATGCGCAGCTCGCCCCTGACCGGCGCTATGGGAATGAAGGCGGAGAGAAAATAGCGGTCGCCGATGCCGGCGAAGGCGATATCGCCTGCGGCGGGGGCCAGCCCCTTCTTGAGTCCCTTTTCATACTCGTTGAGGACTTTGCCGGTGACGTCGGCTTGGAGCGCAGGGTAATCGCGGTAGCCCTCCTGCGGCCCGCGCTCGGTCATCGACTGGCTCATCGTGAGCCCGATCCCCTTGATCGCCGCCGTCGCGCCGCCCACCTCGGCGTTGATGTCATAGAGATAGGTCCCGCTGCGAAAGGTGAAGCGCTTGCTCAGCTTGAGCCCGTCGCTGGTCGCGGCGGTGAAGGTGACGGTCAGGCCGGCGCCCGGTTTGACTTCGACCCGCGCCGGCGCATCGGTCGTGTAATCGATCCCCTGGTCGCCGAAGATGCTGTCGCCGCGGCTGACGACAAGTCCCATCGGCAGGCGCTCGCCCTGCACGACGACGTCGTAAAGCGGACTGTTATCGCGCACCGTCTCGCGATAGCGCTTAAGCCGGAAGCTCAGAAGCCGCGCGCCCTTGGCCGTGAAAGTGGCCTTATAAAGATCCGTGTCGACTTCGACCGTGCGCGGCGGCCCCGGCGCCATCACGGTTCCGGTCAGTGGCGCAGGTCCGGCTATTCCGATCTCTTGTGCCGGGCCCGTGGCGGTTGAGATCGTCGGACCCGCCGACGCGGCCACCGTACCCGCCGCGCCCGGCGCGGCTGCGGCCGCCGCCGACGCCGTCGCGTGCTCCGTGCCGCCAGCAGCGTGCCGCGCAGTCTGCTGCTCCATCGGTGCCTTCGGCGGAAGAATCCAGCGGATGAAATCGGTGTAAAAGAGGGCCGCGACGATCAGCAGGACGAAGATGATGAGCGAGCGTGTGCTGTCCAAATTGCTCCTTCAGGGATGCTCCGGGCCATGTGCCGGATGCGCTGGCACGGGGTCGTAACCCCATCCACCCAGCGGGCGGCATCGCAAAAGACGGCAGAGCGTAAGGTAGAGGCCGCGGCGCAGGCCGTAGGTGGCCAGTGCCTGATGCGCGTACTCGGAGCAGGTCGGCGCGAAGCGGCAGGCGGGGCCGATTATTGTCGCCAGCAGCGGCGAGACCAGCCTGCGATAGGCCGCGACCGTTGCCAGTGCGGCCGCCAGCGCCAGGGCGCGGAGCCTTGCTTCCGCGGCATGCAACGTCTCAATCACGGCCGGTCTCTTTCGCCAAGTTGGTTTTGGTTTGGGGTTCGGCTTTGCTTGCGGTCAAGCCCTGCCAGAGCATGGGATTCGCCGTGAGCTTGCGGCTAAGCGCGGCGGCGGCGGCGGCCAGTTCGGCGTCGATGGTTACCCACTTAAGTTCCCCGGCGCCCTTGCGCGCGATCACCACCAGCGCCACGCCCGCCGGCAATAGCGTTCGCAGTTTCAGCCGGTAGCACTCGCGCAGGCGGCGCTTGAGCCGGTTGCGCACCACTGCGTTGCCCACCCGGCGCGACACCGTGATGCCCAGCCGCGAACACTCGTCGTTTGCGCCGCCAAGTCCGTACAGCACGAAATGTCCGCTCTGGTGACGCGCGCCGCGGCGCTGGAGCAGGAGGAACTCTCCAGGCTTGCGCAGCCGCTCGGCCCTGCCGAAGCCCGCGGAATTGGAGATCAAGACGGCGGGCCCCGCCGCCCGTCTAGCCAGGCTGCTTGGGCGGAATCGTTATGGTCAGGCGCTGGCGCCCCTTGGCGCGGCGGCGCTTGAGTATATTTCTCCCGCCCGGCGTGGCCATGCGCGCCATGAATCCGTGCGTCCGTAAGCGGCGGCGGTTGTGCGGTTGATAGGTCCTTTTCATCGCCTGCGGCCAAGAGCGGCCAACTGTCGGCTCGTCCCGAGCCCGTCATGTTTACTTGTCCTACGCCGAGGCGCGGGCCTCACGTTGAACCAGCAATGGAACCATACAGAGGCCGCGCGGGCAAGTCCATCGCAAGCAATGGGTGCTGGGCCTCCCGCTATCAAGGAGAAAGGAGCCCTCTTCCGTCATCCTGAGCGCAGCGAAGAATCCCGGGATTCTTCACTGCGCAGACTCCGTTCAGAATGACGACCTGACTTGTGCAAAGGTTCTCTAGCCCATGTAGACGCGCGCCAACTCTTCCAGTGCGCGCTCATACTTGTCCGGCGCCAGCGTTGGTGCGACCACCAGCAGGCGATGCGCTCCGGCCTCCTGGTATTCTTTGATCGCGCCGGCCGGGTCGGGCGGCGGCTCCAGCATCAATAAGGTGATTTCAATTCCGCTGAAGTCGCGCCTGGCATCCGCACACATCCTGCGCAGGTTGCCGAGCTCCGCGGACAATTGCGCGGGCGTCAGACCGACCGGCATCCATCCGTCACCCATCGCGACCGTATCCTTGAGGGCGCGCGCGCAGCTCAGACCCGCTCCGCCGGCGCCGATGATGACGGGCGGATGGGGCTTCTGCGCGGGCTTGGGGAAGAGCTTGACCTTGGGAAAGCGGACGAACTTGCCCTCGAAGCTCGGTTCGGGCTTGGTCCACAGCTCCTTCATCGCGGCGATGTACTCGCGCGTCATCGGCCACCGCCGCTTGAACTCCACGCCCATAATTTCCAATTCGTCGGCGAGCCATCCGGCGCCGATCCCGAACAGAAAACGCCCGCCTGAATAGTGGTCGAGCGTCGAGATCTCCTTGGCCATCACGATCGGATCGCGCTCCGGCACTAGGCAGATGCCGCTGCCGAGCTTCAAGCGCGTGGTCGCGCCAGCCGCGAGCGCCAGCGAGACGAACAGCTCGGGCAGATGGGCGTATAACTCCGGGATGCTGCCGTCGCCGAAAGGATAGGGAGTCCTGTGATGGATCGGGATCATCAGATGCTCGGGGATGAACATCGAATCGAATCCGAGCGCCTCGGCCTTGCGCGCGATGCTCGCCGGGCTGGCGGTGCTCTCGGTCAAGAATGCATGCAGGCCTACTTTCACAATATGCGGCTCCTTGTCGAGTGGCCGTCAGACTGGCGAGTTATCGCGCAAAGCGCCGCGGATGCCAAGAGCTGGCGGCCGCGGCGCGGCGCGTGTTCGCAATCAGCCGATCGCGAGGCTGGCGAAGGAAACCAGGGAATCGGTTTGCGGCTCGAGCGCGATGTCGTAGTGCAAGAGCCGCGCGCGCCGGCCGCTGAGCAGCTCGAGCTGTGTGTACATCGGGGCGAGCCCGCAAATCTTGCGCGGGTCGCCGTCGCGCGCAATCGCGGCGAAGAAGCCGCGCGGGTCGCCGGCCTTGATGGTTTCGATGAGCGCCAAATCCTCGCGGCGCACGCGCTCGGCCACGCCGGCGCCGACGCCGAACGAGTCGCCGAATTTGCGCCCGACATGAGCGAAGTCGACGCCGGCCACAATCAGCACCCGGCGGCGTTCGGCCGCGAGCTCCTCGCGCAGCGCGTCGAGAAAGCGCGCCACGCGCGCACTGTTGGCCGGGGTCTCGCCCGCGCGCACCATCTGATGGAAGGAACTGGCCAGGATCGGCACCGCCTGGTAGCCCTCCACGCCCAGCGCCCAGGCCAAAAAGAGCGCCTGGAACTCGATCGAATGCTCGTTGCGATGGAGCAGCTCGTCGGCGAAGAGGTCACCGCCGTGTGAGCCCGCGTAGCGCGCCGCAAGCCGGTCGACAAAGCCACGATCGGTCGGCACCGCGCCGAGCGGAGTGAGGTAATCCTTGCGCGTCGCGCTGAACAGCTCCGGGCCAGCGCCGTAGTGCGAGGTGCCGAGGATGACGATCAATTCGGGGCGCGCGTGCCGGCGCAGCTCGCCGTAGGCCCAGGCGTAGGCCGCGGCGCCGCGGCGCGGATCGATATGCGGCGCGATGAGGCCGGCCAGGCGTCCCGCCGCCGCGGGCGGCGCCGCCGCCAGCGCCTCGCGTCCGGGCGCGTTGGGGCGCTCGAAGAACGACTCGAGCTCGGCGCGCAACCGGGACGGCTCGCGCTCATAGCACAGCCCCGCGAGCGCCGCCGCGCGGGCCGGGCTTTGGCGGAATTCCTCGCGCACGCGGCGCAGCCGCTCGGCGAAGGCCGGCGAATCGAGAAAATAGGCGCGGTCGAGCGCCGCCACCAGCGCGCGGATTTTCTCTGGCGGGATGGCCTCGCCGAAGCGGCGCTGGAACGCGGCCTGCAGGTCGAGCGTCGAGTGGGCACCGTCGAACAACGTCACCAGGAAGTACGCGCCCAGCCCGAGCATGATCGGCTCGGGCGCGAGCCCGCTCGGATCGCGCAGGCAAATCAGTGTCTGCTCCCGCTGCTCGATTGGGAAGGCTTCGACCGGGCGAATTAGCGGCTGGTCCATCGAGGTACGGCTCCGCGATTAGCTGGCGCAATGATTTTTGGCGCGGCAGCGCGGCAGCGCGGCACGCGGCGCGGCTCCCATCAGGTATAATGAGCGGCGCGTTTGCGGATGGAAAGGCCAGCACCACCAAGACCGGACCCGGACCCGCGCGGGCATCCAGGACGACGATTCGATGGGCGCCGCCCGCGGCCACCGGGATTGAGCGATGCCTCGCGGTAATAGCCGCGACAGCGGCCGCATGGACAACAAGCCTGGCCTGCGCAAGCGGCGCGCCGCCAGGCGTGGCGCGTTGCGTTACCGGGTATGCCCAGTCGTGGCGCTCCCAGCCGGCGAGTCGATGAAATTCATGCTGCCGGTGCGCGGCGCGGAAGAGGAATGTTTCGTGGTCAATTTCCATGGCCATTTCCACGCCTACGTCAACCGCTGCCGCCACGTACCGATGGCGATGGACTGGATCGACAACCAGTTCTTCGCCGAGCAGGGGCGCTACCTGATGTGCCAGACGCACAACGCCTACTACGAACCCTCGAGCGGCGAGTGTATCGCCGGCCCCGCCAGCGCCTGCGGCAAATTTCTCTATCGCGTGCCGCTCGAGCTCGACGGCGGCGTAATCTACGCGCGCGCGCCCGAGCAGGAGTTTGACGATTAGGCGCGGCGGAGGGGCGTGGATGCCGCGCGCGAGCAAGGTTACCAGCGCGTGCTTTTGCAATAAGGCCGTTACAGTTGCGTAAGACCCAAGGTTTTTGGTATGAGCATGCGGGACTGGAGCATCAACCCGGGGGAACTAGCGTATCAAATGGGGAGGTCAGCGACGATGAAGTCATGGAAGTTGGCGATGTTGGGTCTGGTAGCAGTCTTCGTGGCAGGCATGTATTCGGCCCGCGCGTTCGCCCAGGCGGGGGCGTCGTCGGCACCTGCGGCCGAACCAAGCACCGCCCAGGCTCCGTACGGCGCCAAGAAAGGGGAATGGCGCAAATACCGCAAGTCCGACGTGCAGGCCACCATGACCAAGGTGGGCCAGGATGTGTGGCACTCCCAGGAATCAGGCACCAGCGGGCAGCATATGCAGGAGTTGTTCCTCGATGGCCAGCGCGCCTACTTCAAGGGCGACTATGACAAGGCGATGCATGACTTTCTCGCGGCCGAGCGGATCACCAGGAAGTATCCCAACGATATAGGGGGCGCTGATTAATTTTACACCCCGGCCGCGGCCATCCTGAGGCGGCGGCCGCAAATTCGTTCGCAACGGCGACGCATGATCGGCTGCATCGCGGAGCTGTCGATCGTGCGTCGCCTTTTTTGCGCCGCGCGGATACCGCTGCGCGCGGCGCATCGCGGGCATCCGCATGCCCGACGCCGTCGGCTCGGTTTGGAACTGTCAGCTCAACTCGGAATCGGATGAAGCGGGGCGGCGGGCGCGCGCGGCGCTCACTCGTATTCGTCGCCGAAGTGCGCGCGCACGATACGCGCCTTTAAGTATTCCAGCGTGCCCAGATCTTCGACGATGTCGCCGCCGGTATCGTAGAAGAACAGCTCGCCGTTCTTGGTGCGCCCCACCGCGATGATCCATTCGAGTTCATCGCGATCCTCGAGCAGATAATTGATGGTTTGAGCGACACCACGGCCCGGGATGATGGTGATCTTTGGGCGCGGCGGCTTTTCCTTTTCCTGCTTGGGCATCGCTTTGCTGGGCCTCTGCTAGGCGGGGAAACAGTCGGCCAACAAATAAGATTAGGAACGGGTTGCCGCCGAAGTCAATACCGCGTGCGCGACGATTTCGGCGTGATGGGTGTTGGGAAAAAAGTCGAGCGCGCGCAGCGCCGCGATCTGGTAGCCACCAGCGCATAGCGCATGCAGATCGCGCGCCAGCGTCGCGGCGTCGCACGAGACATAGATCACGCGCGCCGCGCGCATCCGCAAAAGCGGCTCGATGAGCTCGCGCGCGCCGCTGCGCGGCGGATCCATGATCACCACGCCGGGCCGGTAATGCGCGCGCGACAGAAACCGCGCCAGCTCCGCCGCCTCCATCGCGGCAAACTCCGCGCGCTTAAACCCCAGCCGCGCCGCGTTGCGCGCCGCCGCCGCCACCACTAGTGCCGCGGCGTCAACGCCCATCACTTCCGCGCCGCGCCGCGCCGCGGGCAGGCTGAAATTGCCCGCGCCGCAAAACAGATCGAGCACGCGCGCGCCCGCCGCCGCCCCCGCCATCTCCATTACGGCCGCAACCAGCTTCAGGTTCTGCGCGCGATTGACTTGGCTGAAGAGGTCGGCGTCGACTTCGAGTTCGAGTCCGGGCTCGAGCGCGACCGCTATCGAAGCCTCGCCGATAACCTGGCGCGCGCGCCCCGCGCGCAGCACCGCGCCCGCAATCCGCGCGTCGCGCTCGACCAGCCGGCGTGCCCGCGCAAGCACGGCGGCGCCGGGCGGCCGCGCCAGGTGCGCGACCAGCACT
>JAKAVN010000050.1 GCA_021827495.1 Deltaproteobacteria bacterium
CGACCGCGCACGGGCCGGCGATGACCGTGATCCGCCGGCCGCCGATTTCGACCCCGCCGACCTCGACGCGCGAGCCCTCAGGACGCACCTCGCGGGCGGCGAGCTTGAAGCTGCGCAGCACGGGCATCACGCGGTCGACTCCGGCGACCGACTCCAAGTGGCCGAGCTGATGCTGCTCGCCGCGCTCCTCGCCCACGCAGGCCACTACCGTGCGCTCGACGCCGCGGATGATGTGGGCGCGGTAATCAAGCTGCTCGACCATCCCAACCACCGCCTGGATCTCCGCCTCGGTGGCGCCGGCCTTCATAACGACGATCACAGTGCTGCCATCCTCCGTAGCGGCTCGAAAATCGCGTGCCGTGCGCGACGGCCGGCAAAGTTGAAAAACCCGACTTTCGGAGTCTAGTATTGCATGGACGGGCCCTTCAAGTTGGCCCGTGAAGCCGGGGCGACCCGCATGGCGCGCCTACCGGCAGGAGATAAGCTTGGCCCCCAGACCCCGGCGTCCGCTCAGCATCGTTCACACTTCGGACGTTCACCTCGAAACCGACAGCTTCGGCAGCGGTACGGGCGGCGAGGCGCTGCGCGAGCGCGTGCGGCGCTCGTTCAGCGGCGTGATCGTAATCGCCAACCAGCGCCGCGCCGACCTTCTGCTGATCGTCGGCGATCTGTTCGACTCCAGCCGCGTAAGCGAGGGAGCGCTGGATTTCGCGCTGGGCGAGATCGCGCGGGCCGGGATGCCGGTCGTGATGATCCCCGGCAATCACGACGCGCACGACGAGCGTTCGCTGTACGCCAATCTCGGCCGCGGCCTGCTGCCGCGCAATCTCCATCTGATCCTCGAGCCGGGCGGTACGCTGCTCGATTTTCCCGAGCTCGAGACGCGAATCTGGGGCCGCGCGCTGGTCGAGCATTCGCCCGACTACCGGCCGCTTGGCGGAATGCCCGCGCCGGCGCCGGGGCGCTGGAATATCGCGATGGCGCACGGCTTGTTCACCGAGGAAAGCGACGGCATCCGCTCCTCGCCGATCACCCCGGTCGAAATCGAGGCCAGCGCCTACGACTACGTCGCGCTCGGCCATATCCATGTCTTCGGCGACGTCTCGCAGGGCGCGACGCGCGCGGCCTACTGCGGCACGCCGGCGCCGCTGTACGCCAGCGACAACGCCGGATGGGTCGCATGGATCAACTGCGTGCCGGGAGAGCCGGTGCGCCTGGAGCGCCTCGCCGTCACTCCCTAGCCGCTCCGTCCTGTTCACAACCCGCTTCCTCACCACGGCGCGCGCGGATACCGGCGATGCCCGGCGGGAGTATATTTGAGGATGCTCCGGCTGCACTGCCTAATCGGGTGGACGGCGTAATCCGGTGAACGGCGTAATCGCGCTCTACCCCACCGCGCGCAAAGTCGAAGACTTGCTCATGCGGCACGGCCGCGGCCGCTGCCTGCTCGACTACCCGATCCTGACCTTTCCGCAATTGGTCGATCGGCTCTGGCGCGAGTTCGGCCCGCGCGGTGCGCTGCTCGACGAGTTGCAGGAGCGGCTCGCGGCCGGCGAGGCGATGGGTCTTGCGGGCGGCGGCCTGGGCGGCGGCCGCGGCAGCGCCGGCCACGTCCTCGGGCTGATCCGCCAGTTCAAGAGCGCGGCGCTCACGGCGGGCGATCTGCGCGCCGCGGCGCGCGGGTTACCGGGCGAAGCGGGCGGCGGCGCGGATCGCGCGGCCGTCCGCGCGCGTGTTGCCGGCCTGGCCGAGGCCTTCGAGCGCTACGAGCGCCTGCTCACCGAGCGCGGGCTGTGCGATCGGCACGACCGCGAACGCGCGGTACTCGAGCAATTGCTCGCGCTGGAGCGGCGCGGCGCGCGCCCGGCGCTGCTCGACGGAGTGCGGCAGTTGCGGGTCGCCGAGATCTACGACTTCAGCCTGCTCCAGTTCATGATTGTCGCGGCGCTCATCCGCATCGTCGGCGACGCGACGATCACCATCCAGGCGGCCGATCATCCGGCCGGCGCGGCGCGCTTCGCCGAACTCACCTGGAACCGCTTCGTCGCCGAAGAGTCGATCGCGGACAAGGTGCTGCCCGGCTTCGTGCGCCGCGGCGGACGCTTGGGGCGCCTCGGTTTCGTGCTCGAGCACCTGTTTATCGAGACCGCCGACGCCGCGCCGCCCGCCGATGGCACGCTCGAAGTGGTCGAAGCGTTGACCCCGCTCGGCGAGGTCGAGGAGGCCGGCCGCGCCATCCGGCGCGCGATGGAATCGCCGCAGCCGCCCGCGCCGGGACGTATCGCGGTGGTCGCGCGCGATCTCGAGCCCTACGCCGAATACTTACGCACGGTGTTCCGCCGCTACGGCATCCCGCTGCGCATCGGCCAGGCGCCGGCCTTGCGCGCGAGCGCGCCCGCCCGGCTCATCGCCGAGCTCCTGCGCGCGCCGCGCGACAAGTTCGCGCGCGAGTCGCTGGCCACGTTGTGCCGATCGCCGCACTTAAGCGCGGCCGCGCCTCATCTCGCGCGCATGCTCGACGAGATCGGCTACGTCGACGGCAGCGCGCAATCTCTGATGGAGCGCTTCAGGCTGCACGCGGAGGATCTTCAAGGCGCGATCGACAACGCGGCCGGAAACAGCGATGAGCGCCGCAAAATCGAGCGGCGCCTGGCCCGCGCCGAGCGGGCGCGCGCGGCCTTCGAGCGGCTGCTCGGGGCGATCGAGCCGCTCGCCGGGCGCGGCACTCTCGCCGAACATCTGGGCCGCCTCGAAGCCGCGCTCGACACGCTCGGCTTCGATCCCGCCGGCGCGGCGGAGGACGCCGATGACGCAGCGCGGGCGTGGGGGCCGGTGCGCGCCGCGCTCGCCGGGCTTTCGCGCTGGGCCGCGCTCGCCGGGGGCGGAGGCGTCGTCGACTGCGCCGAGTTCGCCGAGATGGTCGAGACCGCGTTCGATTGCGCCGCGGGCCCCGCCGAGGGCGAGCCGGCGGGGGCGGTGGTTGCGCTGCCGGTGCTCGAGGCGCGCGGGCTGGATTTCGATCTGGTCTTCGTGATCGGGCTCAATGACGGAGTCTTTCCGCGCTACCATCCCGACGACCCGCTGCTGCCCGACGAAGTGAAGCTGGCGCTCAACCGGCCGCTGGGCGAGGCGCTCAGCCGGCGCTTCGGCCCCAACGCGCCGAGCCGCGCCGGCGGAATCCTGCGCACGCGCTACGAACGCAACGGCGAGGACTTCCTGCTCTTTTTCCTCGCGCTCTCGATGCCGTCGCGGCGCGTGGTGCTGAGCTACGCGGCGGCCGAGCCGGGAGGCAATCCGCTGGTCCGCTCGCCATTCCTCGACGAGGTGCTGCGCCTGCTGGGCGACCCACAGGGAAATTCGGCGGTCCGGCGCATCTCCGCATCGGGCGTCATCCCCACGATCGCCGAGTGTCTGTCACGCGGCGAATTTCTCGCCCGCGCCGCGGCCGACGGTATGCTGAAGTCGGCGGAGGCCGAGACGATCGCGGATCGCGCGGCGCTCGACTCGATCCATGAGCGCTCGGCGATCGAGCGCCGCCGCGAGGCATACCTCGCGCTCCCGACGCGCGAGGACACCGCCGAGCCCGACGAGGCGGGGATGCGCTACTCGCCGAACCCGAAAAAACTCGACCGCGCGGACCGATGGGACGGACGCGTGGCGGCGGACGCGCGCCTGGCGCGGATGCTATGCGGTGAGGCGGCGGCGCCCAAGGCGTGGAGCGCGACTAAGCTCGGCGAGCTTGCGGCCTGCGGTTTCAAGTTCTTCGCGGGCCGCGTCCTGGCGCTCAGCGAAGACGAAGAGCCGGACTACGAGTTGAGCGCACTCGAAGGCGGCGAATTGATGCACGACGTGTTGCATCGGCTGATCGGGCAAGTCGACTTCAACGACCCCCCGCGGGCGCGCGCGCACGCGCCGCAGGTGCTCGAAGCGGTGCGCGGCGAGTACCGGCCGCGCGCCCGCGACCAGGGCTTCTTCGATCTGCGCTGGAGATCGACCGAGCGGACGGCGCGGGAGTTCGTCGAGGCCGAAATCGCCTACCGCGCCGCGCATCCCGAAGTCGACATCAGGACCGAGCATCAGATCCGCTTCGCGCTGGCCGGCCTGCGCGATCGCGGGCGCGCGCGGCTATGGCTGGAGGGCAGAATCGATCGCCTGGAACTGCATCGCGGCCGCCGCCGCGCGATCGCGGAACTTCGCGTGCTCGATTACAAGAATTCGCGCAGCGCCGACCGCTTCCGCAAGATGGCGGATCCCACGGGCGCGCACTTCGGGTGGACCGACTTCCAGTTGCCAGTCTATCTGATGGGCGCGCTGAACGAGTTCGGCGCGGCGCTGGCGCCGGACGCGGCGCTTAAGGCCGGCTATCTGGTGCTGAGAAATCACGACAAGGAGCAGACCGGGCCGGTCGAACGCTCGCTGGTCGATCCAGACCCGGCTCGCCGCGCGGCCGCGCTGAAATCGAACAAGTATCCGATCGCCGAGCGGATCCTCGCGCTGGTCGACAATGCGCTGGAGGGCCATTTCGACGTCGATCCGCGCCAGTGCGACGACTGGTGTCCGTACCGCACGGTCTGCCGCCACTACAAGTCGGCTGGGCCCGGGGCGTAGTGGCGCATGGCGCGGGTCGAACTCACGGCCGAACAGCGCGGCGCGGTTTACGCGGCGAGCAACGTGCTGGTGCGTGCCGGCGCCGGTTCGGGCAAGACCGAGGTCCTCGCGCAGCGCTTCGTCGCCCTGCTCGCGGGAGACATCGCGGGGCGCGAGCCGCTTGCGCCCGAGCGAATCGCCGCCATCACCTTCACCGAAAAGGCCACCGCCGACATGCGCCGGCGAATCGCCGAGGTGCTGGACCAGCGGATCGCGCGCGCCGACGACCCCGGACGCCGGGCGGCGCTGGCCCGCGCGCGGCGCACGCTCGGCCTCGCGCGCATTTCGACCATCCACGCCTTCTGCACGCGGCTGATGCGTGAATATCCGATCGAGGCCGGCGTCGATCCCGGCTTCGAGGTGCTCGACGAGGATCAGAGCATGACCTTCCTCGAGAGCGCCTGCCGCGAGCTCGTCGCCGACGCGGTGCGCCGCTGCGAGCCGGGGGCGCTGCGGCTGGCGGGCGCGCGCGGCCTCTATGGCACGCCGCATCGAATGGGTGCGATCGGCGTCGCGCTGCGGGTCATCGGCGAAGCCGCGCGTCTTGGCCAGCCGCATGCTTGGATTCGCGAAACCGCCGAGACCACGGCCGCGAAGCTGCGGGCTTACGGCGCCGCGATTCCCGGACTGCGCGCGCAGCTCGTGGAGCTGATCGGCGGGTTGCTCGCGTTGCGCGGCGTGCCAGGCAAGGCCGGAGAAGCGCTCGACCAGCTGCGCGCCGACTGGCCACGCCTGAGGCCCGTGATCGAAGCGTTCGACGCTGATTCGGAACCCTCGGCGCTGGAGGTGCTCGATGAACTTCTAGCCAACCTGCCCAGTGCGCAAAACAGCAGGGTTAGGGATTCCGTCCATAAAATCCGCGCCCAAGTTGAACGCATAATCCAGGCATACGGCGCGTACCGGGCGGCGCCGGCGACGCTGGAAATCGCCAACCTCGCCGCGGATACCGCCGTCGAGCTTGAGCGGCGCAAACGCGCCGCGCGCGTGGTCACTTTCGACGATCTGCTGATCCTGGCCAACCGCCTGCTGCGCGATCATCCGGAGGTCGCGCTGCGCTACCGGCGCACGCTGGCCGCGCTGTTGATCGACGAGTACCAGGACACCGATCCGATCCAGGACGGCGTCGTGCGCCTGCTCACCGAACATGGCGCGCCGGTGCCCGAGCTTTTCGTGGTGGGCGACGCGAAGCAATCGATCTACCGCTTCCGCGGCGCCGACGTGGCCGTCTTCAACCGGCCGCGCCCGCCAGAATCGATCGTCTCACGGCCGCTGCGGGAGAACCGCCGCTCGCTCCCCGCGATCGTCGATTTCGTCAACGCGATGAGCGCCCATACCATGCGCTCCGATGGCTTGGACGACAAGCCGTACCGGGTGAAGTGGAGCGAAGAGCATCGCCTGCAATCGATCCGGCCGGCGGCGGACGCGCCCGCGGTCGAGCTCATCGTGTGCCCGCCGCGAGCGGACGGCGATGGCGCAAAGCTCAGCGCGCGCGATCTTCGCCGCGCCGAGGCGGATGCGATCGCGCGGCGCTGCGCCGCGATCGTAGGCCAGCAAATTCACCTGACCGACGGGCGAACGGGCGCGCCACGGCCGCTGCAATTCGGCGACATCGCGCTGCTGCTGCGCTCGTTCAGTGACGTCGCGGTCTATGAGCGCGCCTTCGCGCGGGCCGGCGTGCCCAGCTATACGGTCAAGGGGCGCGGCTTTTACGACTGCAAGGAAGTGAAGGACCTCGCCGCGCTGCTGGCCGCGATCGACGATCCGCAAAACCCGATCGAGCTTGCCGCGGCGCTGCGCTCGCCGCTGTTCGGCCTTTCCGATCAATGTCTGCTCGAAATGGCGCTGCATCTGGATGAGCAGCGCGCCGAACAGCAAGGGTCGCGCCCGCTGTGGGCATTGTTCGACGATCCGGGCGGCGATTTCTCATGGCTGGGCGCCGAACGCGAGGCGGCACTTGGCGCCAGGCGCACGCTAAGCGCGCTGCGCGCGATGCGCGAGCGCGCGCCGCTGGCCGCGATAATCGAGCGCGCGCTCGAACTGACGCGTTTCGAGGCGGTGCTGCTCGGCCTCGAGCAGGGGCTCCAGCGCGCCGCGAACGTGCGCAAGCTGGTGGAAAGCGCGCGCGAGTTCGCAGCGCATCGCTTCTTCGGACTCGGCGACTTCGTGCGCCACCTGCGCCGGCTGGTGCGAGAACCGCCGCGCGAGCCGCAGGCGCAGATCGCCGGCGAGGCCGAAAACGTCGTGCGCCTGATGACGATCCATCAGGCCAAAGGGCTGGAGTTTCCGGTGGTGATCGTCGCGGACCTGGGACGCCGGCCGGCCTCCGACCACGAGAGTATCGTGATGACGCCCGACGACGGGCTGTTGGCCTGCGACACGATCGGCGCGGGTGACGACAATCTGCCCAATCCGCTGCTCGATGGATGGCGCAAAGCGGTCAAGGACCAGGAGCAGGCCGAGGCGACGCGAGTGCTGTACGTCGCGATGACGCGGGCACGTGATCGACTCGTGCTTAGCGAAGGCGCCTCAAGTGCTGAATGGGCCGGCCATATACGCAACGTGATCGGGCCCGAGCGGATAGCCCGTTTTCTCGCAGCAACGGAGCCCGAAACAATCGTCGAGGTGGGCGGGGTCAAGGTGGTGCTGCGGCGCCAGACCGAGGCGCTCGCGGCGGACGAGGCCTCGCCGCCCGCGGCCGGCGCCGCGGCGCCGGCCGCGGCGTTAGCGCAGGCCGCGCGCGCCCGGCTGGGCTTTATCGCGCCGCCGGCCAGCGAACTGGTGACGAGTCCGAGCGCGCTCGCGGATTTCGAACGATGCCCGCGCCAGTACTTCCTGCGCCACGAACTCGCGCTGCCCGAAGGCGACGGGGGCGGCTTTGCGGACGGCGGCGGCGCAACCGCGATGGGCACGATCGCGCACGCGGTGCTCGAGCAACTGACAGCGGCCGTGGCGGCGCGCGGCCGCGAAGAGGAAATCACGCGGCTGGTCGGCGTCCATAGCGCCGGCGCGGCGCTCGATCCGGCCGCGCGCCGCGCGCTCGTGCGCGATCTGCTCCGCTACGCGAGCAGCCCTGAATGCGCGGCCTCCGCCAGCCCCGGCGCCCCGGCGATCCGCCGCGAGACGCCATTTTTCATGAGCCTCGAGGATGACGGCTTCACGCTTTTCGTCCGCGGCCGGATCGATCTTTTGTCCGACGATGGCGAGCGGCTGGTAGTGAGCGACTACAAGTACGCTCGCGCGGGGACCGGGGATTACCGCGTGCAGATGGAATGCTACGCGCTGGCGGCGGCCGAGGCCGCGCCCGGGCGCGACGTGAGCGCCGAGATCATTTATTTGCGCGAGCGTACCGCGCGGCGACGGCTTGAACTGCCGCCGCCGCGCGAGATCCGTGCTCATCTGCTGGCGATCGGCCGCCAGATAGCGGCGGCCCGCGCGGAGCGCGGACCCGCCGCCTATCCTAAGCGGCCAGCCGAGCCGGACGCGTGCCGCGCGCTCGGCTGCGGCCACGTGGCGCGATGCTGGCGCGGCGCGCGCCAGCATCGCGCCACATAAGCCGGCCGGATGGCGCCGGGATTCGCCGCGCCGCGGCGGGGAAAAAGCGGCGGGCGGCGGCCCCTTGAAGGAACCGCCGCCCGTTTGCGTTCACTTGCGCGAGTCTTAGCCGCGTTTTTGCGCGGCGCGCCTTACATCATGCCGCCCGGAGGCATCTGCGGCTGGCTGGCGCCCTTCTCGTCGGGCTTCTCAGCCACCATGCACTCCGTGGTGAGCAACAGGCTCGCCACCGAGGCCGCGTTCTGCAACGCGCTGCGCACGACTTTGGTCGGGTCGATAATCCCGGCCTTCATGAGATCCTCGAACTCCTCGCTCGCCGCGTTGAAGCCGAAGGCCCCCTTGTTGTTCCTGATCTTGTCGACCACCACCGAGCCTTCCCATCCGGCATTGCTTGCGATCCAGCGCGCCGGATCCTCGAGCGCCTTGCGGATGATGCCGATTCCGATCTTCTCGTCTTCGCTGGCGCGCAGGTTCTCCAACGCGGAGAGCGCGCGGATGAGCGCGACGCCGCCGCCCGGAACCACGCCTTCCTCGACCGCCGCGCGGGTGGCGTGCAACGCATCCTCGACGCGCGCCTTCTTCTCTTTCATCTCGATCTCGGTCGCGGCGCCGACCCGGATCACCGCCACGCCGCCGACCAGCTTGGCCAGGCGCTCCTGGAGCTTCTCGCGGTCGTAGTCGGAAGTGGTCTCGTCGATCTGGGCGCGGATCTGCTTGATGCGGCCTTCGATTTCGGCCTTCTTGCCCGCGCCGTCGATGATGGTGGTGTTGTCCTTGTCGACCATGATCCGCTTGGCGCGGCCGAGGTCCTGCAGCGTCACGTTCTCGAGCTTTATCCCGAGTTCCTCGGCAATCACCTTGCCGCCACTCAGGATCGAAATGTCCTCGAGCATGGCCTTGCGGCGGTCGCCGAAGCCCGGAGCCTTGACCGACACACAGCTCAGCGTGCCGCGGATCTTGTTGACCACCAGCGTCGCGAGCGCCTCGCCCTCAACCTCTTCGGCGATCAGCAGGAAGGGCTTGCCGGTCTTGGCGATCGACTCGAGCACCGGCAGCAGGTCCTTCATCGAGGAGATTTTCTTTTCATGGATAAGGATGTAGGCGTCCTCGAGCTTGGCCTCCATCCGCTCCGGGTCGGTAACGAAGTAGGGCGAGAGATAGCCGCGGTCGAACTGCATACCCTCGACCACTTCGAGCGTGGTTTCCAGGCCCTTGGCCTCCTCGACCGTGATGACGCCTTCCTTGCCAACCTTCTCCATCGCCTCGGCGATGATGTCGCCGATAGTGGAGTCGTTGTTGGCCGAGATGGTGCCGACCTGGGCGATTTCGCGGCGGTCCTTGGTGGGCTTGGAGAGGCCCTTGAGCTCGTTGACCACCGACTCGACGGCGCGGTCGATGCCGCGCTTGAGCGACATCGGATCGTGCCCGGCGGCGACCATCTTCATGCCCTCGGTGTAGATGGAGCGCGCCAGCACGGTGGCGGTGGTGGTGCCGTCACCGGCGACGTCGGAGGTCTTGGAGGCGACCTCCTTGACCATCTGGGCACCCATGTTCTCGAACTTGTCTTCGAGCTCGATTTCTTTGGCGACGGTGACGCCGTCCTTGGTCACGGTGGGAGCACCGTAGCTCTTCTCGAGCACGACGTTACGCCCCTTGGGGCCCAGCGTCACGGTCACGGCGTCGGCCAGGACGTTGACGCCGCGCAGAATTTTCTCGCGTGCCTCCTGAGCAAAACGCACTGTTTTGGCTGCCATGGTTTTTCGTTCTCCTCGGAAGTTTGGAAGGTGGTTAAAACGCTGAACGCTACCGCCGCCTCGCGGCGCGGTTACTCGAGTACGCCCAGGATATCGTCCTCGCGCAGGATGAGGTGCTCTTCGCCTTCGATTTTCACCTCACTCCCGGAATACTTGCCGAACAGAATCTTGTCGCCGGCCTTCACGTCGGGCACCAGCAGCTTGCCCTGCTCGGTCATCTTGCCCTTGCCCACCGCGACGACTTTGCCCTCTTGCGGCTTCTCCTTGGCGGTGTCCGGGATGATGATCCCGCCCTTGCTTTTCTCCTCTTCTTTGATCCGCTTGACCAGAATCCGATCGCTCAATGGCCTGATTTTCATGGGGTCAGCAGCCTCCTTGCCTCGATGTTATGTGGATTTAGGCGGAACCGATTTCCGCGTCCAGTAAGATAATCACGAGCGGTCCATTGTCAATTGGCACTCGCGAAGCCCGACTGCCAACGCCTTAATATAGCCCGTCGCCGCTCGAAACGCAAAGCACCGAGACATACCGAGCCAAACAAAATAATCTTACAGTCAGGTGCTAAAAGAGAGAGTTGAACCGTCAAGACTAAATTAAATTCGTCGAATTGCACAGCGGGTTCGCTAACCCGCTGGCTCAGCCGTCGAACTCGACCGGCCGCCCCAGCTTCTCGGATAGCGCTTCGGCTAGGCGCGCGTACAGCTCGTGGCCATCCTTGTCGTCGACCCAGCGCCCGCCGGCCGTTTCCCAGTTGAAACGCCATCCGTGGGCCGCGGCCGCCAGCCAGACCTGGGAGGTCGCGCTCTGGCGGCTCAGCACGAAGCGCCCGCCGTCGGGAAATTCGATCGTCAACGCGCCGTCGCCCGCGCTGTAGTCGACCTCATCGGGATCGAACTGCTCGAGCCACTTGGTTACGCGCGCGAGGCAGGCCTCGGCGCGGGCGACAAACTCCTTGGAGTCCATGGTGGTTAATTACACTGCGGCCGCCGGCAGACTGTGCAGCCGGGTTCAGCGCTGGCCCTTCTTGCGCAACTCCTCGTCGCGGTAGCGGCGGAACAGAATGTTCCATTCGTTGCTGCCCTCGACGACGCCGCGCTTGAGCGAGGCGATTTTGTGCCTCACGGTCTCGTCGACCGCGTCGCCCTTCTCTTCCCACTGGGCGATGAGCTCGCGCGCCTGGCGCAGCGCCAAGGCGAAGTTGGGCATCTCGGCCAGCCCCTCGTCGCGCAGCCGCGAGATCGACTCGCGCGCGAGATAGAGGATTCGCGCCTCGCTGAGTTTCATCGCTATCCCACTCGGCTGCGCGCCCGGCCGCCTACAGCGTGAAGTTCCGCTTCCGCGCCAGGCGCTGGCGGATCATCGCGCGCAGCCGGGTCACATCGAGCCCCGGATTGAGCCGCGCCTGCTGCTCGGCCATCTTGTCGGCCTCGTCGTCGATCCGGGCTTCGGTCTCGAAGTTCTGCGACATCAGCTCGACCACGCAAGCGACCAGGTCCTTCACGCCGGCGCGCGGCTTGATCACTCCGCGCGCAATCAGCCCGTTCACCAAGTGGTTCGCCAGTGCGTCGATTTGCGCTTCCCGCAGCATCTCAATTTTATCGCTGCCCGAAAGATAAGGTTCCGGCGCGGCTCGCGCTCAGGGCCTGGGCGCTTTCACGCCGTGTTGCTGGGCGGTCTGCTCGATCTCGACCTCACGATACGCCTGGTCCGCGGCCGGGGCCAGCGCCAGGTAGAACTCCTTGATGTGGCCGATGTTGGCGCCGAAGTCGCCATGGAAGATGCCGAGCGGCGACTGCGAACCCGGTTCGCCGACGCGCGAGCGCGAGCACAGGTCAACCTCACTGCGCGGCGTTACGATGATCCGCACGTCGTCGTCGAAGCCAAGCAGACGCGTGCGGTAGACCGCGTGGATAGTGAGCGTCTTGGGATCCGAGTTTATGATTTGCCATCCCGGAAGCCCGCTCACGGTGGAGGCCGCAAGCTGCATCAGCCGCGCGGGGGGGATGCCCGGATACGACTTCCGCACCAACTCGGGAAAGTCCGCCTGCGCTTCGCCACCCGCGCCGGCTCCCGCCGCCACGCCCGCTCTCGGGGCCGCGGCGGGCTCGGCGGCCGTGCGCGCGGCGGTGCGCTTGAGGTTGCGGCGTTTGCGGTGCGCGGCACCGGCCGGCTGGCGTGCGGCGAGCTCGGCCGGATCGGCACAGGCGGCGGCGCCATCGCCCTTTTCGCTGGTGGCCGCCCAGTTCACGGTCAGGAAGCGCCGCAGCCGCACTGCCGCGTTCGGCGGCCCGGCGAGCGATACATTGTTCATCAGAATCGCCGCGCCCCCGATGATGACCGCCATCGCGCCGGCGAAAACCGCGATGCGGCTGAGCGTTCCCAGCGGGCCGCGCAGGTAGATGCTCGCCACGATGAGCAGCAGCGCGCCAAGCACGATCTCGGCGGCGAGCCGTTGCGGCCCCGGCACCAGGAAATTCTGTAATGGCGTATCCATCGGCGGCTGTCATCCTAGTACGCAAATCGCGCGGCCGCCACATCAGCGGCTGGGCGCGAAAACGCCCGCCGGCGCGTTACGCTTGGCGTAATATGTCGGCGGGCGTGGAATCGAACACGCAACGCGCCTTAGCCCAAAGGCGCACCGCTGATCTCCGCCGAGCCGCTTAGGCGGGCGCCCCTGCGAAACCGCCGCCGTCGCCGCGCAGGATGGCGTCGAAGCGCATCCCGCCCAGGTAATGCCGATAAGCCTCGTCGTCGGTTATCGCAACGCGGCGCACGTCGCGCCGCAGGATCCGCCATACGCCGCCGACCATCGGATGGCGCCCCTGGCGGTGGCTGAAAAAGTAGTACATGAACTGGCGCAGGGTAGAGCGGCGCGCCTCGGGATCCAATCCGCGCCCGCCGGCCACGGTGAAGATGGTCTTGAGCAGGCTCGGGAACGAGTAGAAGCCGGCGAAGGCCTCGCGATAGGCGCGCATCCAGGAGTCGCGGTCCAGCCGCTCATGCTTGAGCGTGACGTGCTGTGAGTCGAGGTTGTTGAAGTCCCAGTCGATGATCTGGCCTTCCTGGGCGCAGCGCACCTGGTCCTCGGTGCCGGGCAGCGGCGTCAGGATGAAGAACGACACGGTGTCGAAGCCGAGCTGGCGCAGCGTCCGGGCCGCGATCCGCCCGCAGTCGGGGCCGTCGAAGGGAAAGCCCAGCATGTAGCCGGCGTGCACGGAGACGCCGACGCGATGCCAGTTGTCGACCACACGGCGGTACTTCTCCAGCACCCGCGCGCGCGACTCCTCGAGCTTGAGCCGATGCTGGCGGTCGTCGGTGTTCTGGTACTTGGTGGCGAAGTTGAGGTTGTCGGGATTGAGCGACTCGATGCCCACGAAGGCCTGGTAGCATCCGGCCCGCGCCGCCAGTTCGACGAAGCGCTGGCTGCGCCGATGCTTGGCGCCTTCGGTCTCGCCCTCGGCCACGTTGGCGTAGCACGAGGCGTCGACGTCGACCTGCATCATGAAGCTCAGCCGCGGGTATTCCTTCTTGACCTCGACCAGGCCGGTGAGGATTTCCTCCCAGCGCGGGCTGCGGAAGAAGTCGTCGTCGACCAGGAATAGCGACTCGATGCCGTGGAAGCGGATCGCGTCGCGCACCCAATGCACCACCGCCTCGGGCTCGCGCGAGCGCATCGTGCGGCCCATCACGTTCTTCACGCTGCAGTACGAGCAGGTGAACGGGCAGCCGCGCGAGGTGTCGATGGTGGTCATCGCCTCGTTGAAGAAGCGTGTAAGATAGCGGTCATCGATCACCGGCAGCTGCGCTTCGGTGATGAGCGGTACGATGATGTCTTCCTGCCCGGTCTTGGCGCGGATGCCTTCGCGCACCGAGTAGTTGAGCTTGAGCTCGCCGCGCAGGAAGTCCTCGACGATCTCGCCCCACAGGTTCTCGGCTTCGCCCACAACCGTGGTGATGCCGCAGCCGTTGAGGAACTTGCACGACTCCGGGTAGCCGCTTACGTGGAAGCCGCCCATCATCGTGGGCAGGCCCTGGGCGACGAACTGCAGCCCGAGGTCGCGGCCGCGCGGGTACTGGTTGGACTGCACGCCGGACAGCCCGATGAGCAGCTCGACGCCGTCCTCGCGCGCCTTTTCCTTGATCGCCTTGATGGTTTCCGGCGACACCACGCCGTCGCAGATCTCGTCCCACAGGACCGTCTGCAAGTAGACGTTGCGCTCGGCCGCATAGCGCTTGTTGAAGGTGTCGTTGAGCGCCGCCAGCACGGTCAGCGTGTTATTGGGTTGCACGCCATAGCGGAAAAACTGTACGTAGCCGTCCTCGTCGTAGCGCGACGGCTTGATGAAATAGACCCGCACCGTGCGGCACGGCTCGGGCCGCACCGAACCGCGATTCAGCGCGCTTGGCGAAGCGCCGATTTCCAGCCGGCGTCCGGAACGCCTGGCGCCGTAGCGGTCGCGTCCGATAACCAGGTAGCCACTGACGCCGGCAATCAGCGCAAGGCACCCCAGACAGACCAGTAACAACATCATGCGGATCCTCTTCCTGCTACCTTAGACTATGGGCCGAGACCGCCGGGACAAAACAGTTTCTAACCGAACGGTCAGAGTTAACTAAACCCGACCTGTAAAGTCAACAATTGACTTCTACAGGGATATCCCCACATCCACAATCCCCCGCACCTGAAACTCTTGTTATCCATGGAACATCTTCACATTTAGCGGAACATTTCCACCAGCTTGATCAGTCCCAGGTCGCGGTAGCGTTCGATCAGGTAACCCTTGATCTCCTGCACGCTCGCCATCTCGAGCGTGTCGTGGGCAATGAGCCGGGCGGTGCGGTAGTTGGTCTCGCACACGATTTTGCGAATCACCGGGATAAACAGCGGGCTCAGGCTGAGCTGGTCAAGCCCCATCCCGACCAGCAGCAGCGTGGCCAGCGGGTCGGAAGCCATCTCGCCGCAGATGCATACCTCTTTGCCGGCCGCGCGCGCCACGCTGACGATTTCGGCGATCGCCGAGAGCACTGCGGGGTGGAGCGCCTCGTAAAGATGCGCGACGCGGGGGTTGTTGCGGTCGGCGGCGAGCAGGTACTGGATGAGATCGTTGGTGCCGATGGAAAAGAAATCGACCTCGCGGATCAGGCGCGGCGCCAGCCATACCGCCGAGGGCACCTCGACCATGATCCCAACCCTGACGCTGGGATTGTGCTCCAGCCCCTCACGGAACAGCTCGCCCTGGGCCTCGGCGAGCAGCTCGCGAGCGCGGCGCAGTTCCTCGAGGCTCGAGATCATCGGAAACAGAATCTTTACCTCGTGGCGCACGGCGGCGCGCAGGATGGCGCGCAGCTGGACCTTGAACAGGCTCGGCATCTCGAGCGAGATGCGGATCGAGCGCCAGCCCAAAAACGGATTGTCCTCGCGCGGCACCCGCATGTAGGGCGGATACTTGTCGGCCCCGATGTCGAGCGTGCGAATCGTCACCGGCCGCTTGCCCACCGCCTCCAGCATCCGCGTATACAGCGCGATCTGCTGGTTCTCGTCGGGGAAGTCCTCGTAGGTCAGGAACGAGATTTCCGAGCGCATCAGCCCCACGCCCTCGGCGCCGTACTTCAGCGCCAGCGGGATGTCGTGGTAGAGCGCGATGTTGGCCAGCAGCTCGACCCGGTTGCCGTCGCGCGTCGCAGCCGGCTCGGCGCCGTCGGACATCAGCTCGCGCCGAAACGCGTCGTAGCGCTTGAGCAGCACCTGGTACTCGCGCTCGACCTCGGGCGTGGGATTGACGTAAACGATGCCCGAGTTGCCATCGAGCACCAGGTTGTCGCCCTCGGCCACCGACTCCATCAAATGGTCGACGCCGACCGCAGTGGGAATCTCGAAGGAGCGCGCCAGCAGGGCGGCGTGCGAAGTCGTTCCGCCGGACTCCAGGGCGATGCCCACCAGGTTCTCGTGCGAGACCAGCGTGAGCTGTGAGAGCGTCAGCTCTTCGGCGACCAGGATGGTGGACTTGGAGAACGGATTGCGCCGCTCGTCCTGGCGCATATGGCGCAGCAGGCGATGGCCCACGTCGCGGAAGTCGGTGGCGCGCTCGCGCAGGTAGCCGTCGGCCACCGCCAGCAACTGCGCACTCAGCTCGTCGATCACCCGGAACAGCGCGCTCTCGGCCGCGTAGCCGATGGCGACCATGTCGCGGATGCGGCCGACGAACTCGTCGTCCGAGAGGATCATCTTGTGGGCGTCGAAGATCTTGAGCTCCGACTCCTCCATCAGCGGCGCCATCCGATGCTTGACCGCATCGAGCTCGGAGAGCGAGCGCGCCAGCGCCTCCTCCAGCCGCTTGTGCTCGGCGCGGACATCGCGCGCGCGCAGGTTGCGATCGATGGTGCTCAGAAAGGTGCCGACCACGTGCGCCGCGCCGTGGCCGAAGCCGGGCGCGGCCGGTAATCCCACCAGGCGCGGGCGGCGCACCTTGACCGGCGCGGCGACGCGGGTTTCCCCGCCGATCTTCTCGTAGCCCTTGAGCTGGCGGTTGGCCTCGATCATCCGCCGGCGGTACTCGTCGCGTTCCTTTTCCTTGGTCGCGAGCGTCTCGCGCAGGCGAAAATGCGAGAGGATTTGCGCCACCTGGTTGGCCGCGGTCTTGAGCAGGCGCACTTCGCCCGCGCCGAACTTGCGGCTGCGCAGCGTCTGCACCACCAGCACCCCGATCGGCTTTTGCCGCCCGTCCTGCACCAGCACACCCAGGAAGGCGTGGTAGCGCTCCTCGCCGGTTTCCGGAAAGTACTTGTAGCGCGGATGGCTGATCGCGTCGGACACCGTCACCGGCTGGCCGGTCTCGACCGCCAGCCCGACCAGTCCTTCGTTGACGCGCATCGAGACCTTGCCGACTGATTCATCTTCCAGCCCGACCGTGGCGCGCAGCACCAGGCGCTCGCGCTGCGCGTCGAAGAGGTAGAGCGAGCAAACCTCGACTTCCATGCCGGCGGCGATCGTGCCGACGATCTTGTCCAGGGTCTCGCGCAGGCTGTTCGAGGCCTCGCCGCCGATGGCGGAGATGTCCTCGAGGAGCGCGAGCCGGTCGCGATTAACTGCCATGGTGCCGGGGATTCCGGTCCATTTTATCCCGCCGGCTCTTTGATCCACAACCATTGCAGCGAAATGATGCTGGCCGAAGTAGGTCGGCACCGCGGTGTTGGCGGGCGTGAAGAAAGGCCGCGTCACAAGCTCAGCCTTTCGCTTCGTTCAGGGTTGCGCGTTGCGTGCCAGCCGGAGGTGAAACCGGCCCTCTCCCGGCGTCGCTGGCAACACCGCGTGGACCAAAACCGGGCTAAACCTTGCCGGGGGAGGCTGTCTGGTGTATGTGGCGAGTTGAAATCGGAGCGTCAAAACTGAAATTCCCGCTTACACCAGGAAGGGTGGCTGATAGCTTTTGAACCACCAAGCTAAAATCCCCCAGTGAGGTGCGCACCATGTCAGCAGTCAGGCGACATGACGAGGGAGACGATCTGCTCAGAGCCTACTTCGAACGGCTCGGCAGCCCAACGACTTGGTCCGGGCTCGCGACGAAGTCCTTTTACGGTTCCGACGACCTGCGGAACCTTGACTACCGGCGGGACTTGGGCGATCCGGGCGACTTTCCCTATGCGCGGGGCGTCCACGCTGACATGTACCGCGGCCGGCTCTGGACGCGGCGCGAGGTCTGCGGCTTCGGCTCGGCGCGCGACACCAATCAGCGCCTGCGGTTCCAGATCGCGCAAGGAGTGTCGGGCCTTTCGGTCATCAACGACAATAACGGCTCGCTGACGATCGATGCCGACCATCCGATGGCTGTGGCGGAAGGCGGGGTTCAGGGCGTGAGCCTGAGTTCACTGCGCGACATGGAGGATCTGTTCGAGGAAATCCCCATCGATAAGGTGAGCGTGGCCTTCGACCTCTCGGGTCTGGACAGCATCCTCTGGATGGCCATATATGCGGCGATGGCCGAGAAACGCGGCCTCGAACTCGCCGCCCTGCGCGGCACTGTCCAGAATGACACCCTTCACTTCCAGTTCTGCGGCTATGGCAATTCCTGCCCACTGGAGCTCGGGCTCAAGAGCTCGGTGGACATCATCGAGTTCTGCACCCGGCGAATGCCACTGTGGTACACGGGCAATGCCAACTTGTACGACATGCGCGAGAACGGCATCGACGCTCCGCAGGAGATAGCCTTTGGCCTCTCGCTGGCCAGTGCCTACGTCGAAAAGGCGATCGAGCGAGGCCTCAACGTGGACGAGTTCGCCCCGCGGCGCGCCTTTTATTGCTCTTGCCACGTGGACTTCTTCGAGGAGGTCGCCAAGCTTCGGGCGGCGCGCAGGATGTGGGCGCACCTGATGCGCGAGCGCTTTGGCGCCAAGGATCCGCGTTCGTGGCAGTTCCGCTTCGGGGTGCATACGGCTGGCGTCTCGCTCTATCCGCATCAGCCCCTCAACAATGCGATCCGGGTCGCCTACGAAGCGATGGTCGCGGTGCTCGCCGGCGCTCAGTCTATCCATTGCTGTTCTTACGACGAGCCGATCGGGCTTCCGACCGAGACCTCGCAGACCCTTGCGCTGCGCACCCAGCAGATCCTCGCCTACGAGACCGGCGCGGCGCGCGTGGCCGATCCGCTGGGCGGCTCATGGTACGTGGAGAGCCTGACCAATCAGATCGAAGAGCAGGCGCTCAAAATCATGGGTGAGATCGAGCAAAAGGGCGGAATGGTCGCGGCGATCAAGTCCGGCTGGGTGCTTCAGGAAATAGAGTCGGCGGCCCTGCGGCGGCAGACCGAGATCGAGACCGGTGAGAAAATCGTCGTGGGCGTGAACGCCTTCCGGGCGGAGCGCGAGGCGTCAACTCCCGGTGGCATCCATGAGTCTCCGCCGGGCCAAGGCGAGGTGCTCGCCGCCGCGGTTCGAGAACTGCGGCGCAGCCGGGACAATCGCCGCGTGGCCGAAGCGCTTCGGCACCTTCACGCTCAAGCGCTCGGCGGCGAGCGTGTCAACCTCATACCGCCCCTCATTGAGGCGGCTCGCTCTTACGCCACCACCGGCGAGATGATGGGGACAGTGCGCGTCGCTTATGGCCAGCCCTATGACCCAATGGGCGTCCTGGCCCCGCCGAGGTTCTGAATGCGATGATGCGTCGAACGAAAATTCTGCTGGCAAAGGTCGGGCTGGACGGCCACGACCGCGGAGTAAAGGTCGTCGCGCAGGCGCTAAAAAGCGCAGGTATGGAGGTTGTCTATCTCGGCATCCACCAGACCTCCGAGGCAATTGTCGAGACCGCCGTCCAGGAGGACGTGGATGTCGTCGGGCTTTCCTCTCTGGCAGGCGGACACCTGGTGTATGCGCAGCAGGTGCTCTCGCTCTTGCGCGAGCGCGGCGCTGACCGCGTGCCCGTGGTTCTCGGCGGCACGTTCCCCTTTGAGGACATTCCCCGCCTTGAGGCCATGGGGATCCGTGCGGTGTTCCCGCCAGGGACGCTTGCCACAGAGCTGGTGGGGAAGATCGAAGAACTGGCAAGAAGCGCCCAACAGGAGAGCTTCGGTAATCCAGAATAAAGCTGCTATTCGCCGCGCACCGCCCGTCCCACCAGGCTGGTTTGAGCTTATGAGCTTAGCTTTGAGAGCGCATGCGGAGCGCGGCTATGTCGATGCCTGGCTCGGGGTGCGCAGCGCGCGACTCATAGATTAGGGCGCCCGCACCCAGAAACTGCCCCGCCATTTCCGCTTTTCCGACGAGGACATCACCAACGAGATCGCTGATGGCCGCCGGTTCGACGTGAACAACAGGGGTATCACCCTGCAATTCGGCCCACCCCTGTAGCCGAGCGCCTCTATGCGGTATCCGGTCCGGCTGGACTTGCCCCGGTTTGATGGACACTCCGAAAAGCGCGAAAGTACGCGCGATAGGAGTGGACGATGGAGAAGGAGCGCAAGCGGAGGAAGTTCTCGGACGAGTACAAGGCCGAGACGGTGCGGC
>JAKAVN010000051.1 GCA_021827495.1 Deltaproteobacteria bacterium
GCCTGAGCCGGTGGTGGCCTACAAGCCGAAGAAAGGCCCCGAGCCCGACCCGCGCGTGAGCCAACTGCTCGAGCGCGGAATGCGCTACGTCGACGAATGGGCGCAGCCGGGCAGCGACAAGCCGCCGGCCGTGTCCGCGAGCGGCGCCGCCGTGGCGGCGCTGGCTGCCACTGCGCCGGTGTCTGGGCCCGCCGCGCAACGCGCGGCGGGCCCAGACACGCCGAAGCCGCAAGCGGCGGCGTCGCCGGCCGTGGCGGGCGTAGCCGCCCCGGACGGCGACGCCGCGCATCGCGTGCGCGCGGCCGGCGAAGTCCAGCCCGCGGCGCCAGCCGCGGGCCGCGGAAAGGACGAGCCGGCGTAGCCCTCCCGCGGCCCCGCGAAAACCGACCGCCAGATGCTCAACTCGCTCGCAGCGCAGGCAATCTTCTACGTCATCGCCGCCCTCACGGTCGGCTTTGCCGCCTTGGTCGCATTTTCGCGCAATATCGTTTACTCGGCGTTTGCGCTGGTCGGCGCCCTGATGGGTGTCGCGGGTGTTTATATTTTGCTCGCCGCCGATTTCGTCGCGATGGTGCAGGTGCTGCTGTACGTCGGGGGCATCGTCGTGCTGACGATCTTCGCCGTGATGCTGACGCAGGGAATTGGCGACCTCGCGGTTTCGAACCGCGCGGTCGGCCCCGGCGCCGGCCTGGCGGTGGTCGCGCTGGCGGGGGCGGTGATGCTGTACGCTACGCTGCGGACGCCGTGGCATCTCGCAACCGCGGTCGCGGTTGCGTCCACGACCTACGGGATCGGCAACGCGTTCCTCGGCGTCTACGTGCTGCCGTTCGAGATCGCCTCGCTGGTCCTCTTGGCGGCGCTGGTCGGCGCAGTCACGATCTCGCGCCAGGACACACCTCCGCCTGCGGACGGCGCCGCGGAGAAGGGAAGGAGCTAGGGCGGATGGGTGGGGGGATCACGCTCGAGCATTTTCTCGTTCTGGGGCTCATCCTGTTTCTGCTCGGGGCCTATTGCGTGCTGACGCGGCGCAACGCGATCGGCATCCTGCTGGGCATCGAGCTCATGCTCAACGCCGCCAATATCAACTACCTCGCCTTCGCCTTCTTCGGCGGCGCCCGTTACGACGGGCAGATCTTTGCGATCTTCGTCATCATGCTGGCCGCGGCCGAGGCGGTAATTGGGCTCGCCGTGATCCTGGCCATCTACCAGAACCTGCGGACGATCGACGTCGATGCGACCGAGACGCTCAGCGGCTAGCCGCCATCGCCGCGCGCGCCGCAGGCTTCGCGCCGCAATGCGCCGCGGCGGTTGCCACACCGCGCGCGCCTTGTTTTCGCCGCGATTTCTGCTTATATCGACGCGAGGCCGTTGGCGATCTCGCCGCATGGACGCGATTGCGGCGGGGGTTGAGGTTAGGCTGTAGTCGCGATGGAGCATCCGCTGACGGTCGATTTCGTGCGCTGGATCGTGCTGCTGCCACTGGCCGGCGCCGCGATAAATTTTCTCGCCGGCGCCCGCTTGCAGCGCGATTTTGGCAAGCGCGTGATAAGCCTCGTGGGATGCGGGACGGTGCTCGCCGCTTTCGCGCTCGCCGTCTACGCATGGGCCGCGATGCTCGCGCTTCCGCCCGCCGATCGCTTCATGCTCGACTACCTGTGGCGATGGATTTACGTCGGGAAGCTAAGGCTCGACATCGCGTTCTGGCTCGACCCGCTCTCGATGCTGATGGTGCTGATCATCACCGGGGTTGGCGGCCTGATTCACATCTATTCGACCGGCTACATGCACGAGGACGAGTCCTACTGGCGCTTCTTCGGCTGGCTCAACCTGTTCACGTTCTCGATGCTGGTGCTGGTGCTGGCGGACAACCTGTGGCTGATGTTCGTTGGCTGGGAGGGCGTCGGGCTGTGTTCCTTCGCGCTGATCGGCTTCTGGTACAAGGAGCTGTCGAACACTGCCGCCGGCAACAAGGCCTTCATCGTCAACCGCGTCGGCGACTGGGCCTTCGTAGTCGCGCTGTATTCGCTCTTCACCGGGCTCGGCGCGGCCGGCCATCCGACCCTGGTCATCCGCGACGTCGCACACTGGGCGCCGGCGCTGGCGGGCATGCCGGGGTACTTCGGGATGTCGCTGGTCACCTTCGTGACGCTGCTGCTGTTCGCGGGTGCGACCGGCAAGTCGGCGCAGATTCCGCTTCACGTATGGCTGCCGGACGCGATGGCCGGGCCGACGCCGGTGAGCGCGCTCATCCACGCGGCCACGATGGTGACCGCGGGCGTGTACATGGTGGCGCGGCTCAATTTCCTGTTCTCGATGGCGCCGGCGACGATGCTGGCGATCTCGACGGTCGGAACCCTGACCGCGTTCTTCGCCGCCACCATCGGCGCCACCCAGAACGACATCAAGAAGGTGCTCGCCTACTCGACCGTGAGCCAGCTCGGCTACATGTTCGCCGCGGTCGGTGTGGGCGCGTACGTCGACGGCGTCTTTCACCTGATGACCCACGCGTTCTTCAAGGGCTGCCTGTTCCTCGGCGCGGGCTCGGTGATCCATGCGATGGGCGGCGTGCAGGACATGCGCTTGATGGGCGGCCTGCGTAAGCGGCTGCCGATCACGTTCTGGACTTTTCTCGCCGCGACGCTTGCGATCTGCGGAGTGCCGCCGTTCGCCGGCTTTATGTCGAAGGACGCGATCATCTGGGACAGTTTCGCCCACGGCCAACCCGCGCTGTGGGCGCTTTTGTGGGTCGGCGCGGGGATCACCGCGTTTTACATGTTCCGCCAGGTTTACATGACGTTCTTCGGCGAGTTCCGCGGCACCCACGACCAGGCGCATCATCTGCACGAATCGCCGCCCTCGATGACGCTTGCGCTGGTGGTGCTCGGTGGGTTGTCGGTGGTCGGCGGCTTCGTCGAATTACCCGGCTTCATCGGGCGCTTCGATCCATTCGGAAACTTCCTGGTGCCGGTATTCAACTCACCAGCCACGCGCCGCGTGGCTCAATCCGCAATCGAGAACCGGGGCCTCGAGGCCGGCTTCGGCGTGCTGTCGCTGGCGCTGGTGGCCGCGGGATGGTTCCTCGCCGACCTCATCTATCGCCAGGGTTCGGCGAGCTTCGAGTGGGTAGGCGAAATTTGGGGCGGCGCGCTCTATCGCACGGTGCTCAACAAGTACTACGTCGACGAAGCGTACGCGGCCGGCCCGGTGGCCGCGGTGCTCGAAACCTCGCGCGCCTCGGCCTGGTTCGATTTCCACATCATCGATTGGATCGTCAACTTCGCCGCCACCCTGGCCGTTTTCAGTTCGTGGCTCTCGGGGCGGCTTGACCGCTACGTGGTCGATGGGCTGGTCAATCTCGTTTCCAACCTGACGCTCGAGGCGGGCGGGCGCATGCGGCGCTTGCAGACCGGTTCGATCAACGGCTACCTGTACGGAATCCTGGCGGCGGTTACGCTCGCGCTCCTCGTCCGCGCGGTGCTGCGGGCCTGATGCGGACGCGGGGAGGGGCGGCGAGGCCAAAAGCCGGAAAGCGCAACCGACGATGACTCATCCATTGACTCTCATCACCTTCATTCCGCTGATCGGGATGGTGCTGATCCTGATCTGCCCCAAGGGCCAGGAAAAGTTCATCCGCTGGATCGCTGTGCTCTTCACCTTGCCGCAACTGCTCATCGCCGGATGGCTCTACGCCAATTTCAACACCTCAACCACCTCGGTCCAGTTCGCCGAGCACTACGCCTGGATTCCGGCCTACCACATTTTCTACTTCCTGGGCGTCGACGGGATCAGCATCTCGATGGTCCTGCTGACCGCGATCATCTGCTTCATCTCGGTGTTCGCGAGCTTCACTATCGAACGCGGAGAGCGCGGCTACTACGCCTTGCTGCTGCTGCTCGACACCGGCATGATGGGTGTGTTCGTCGCGCTCGACTTCTTCCTGTTCTATGTTTTCTGGGAAGTGATGCTGCTCCCGATGTACTTTCTCATCGGCGTCTGGGGCGGGCCGCGGCGCGAGTACGCCGCGATCAAGTTTTTCCTTTACACGCTGCTCGGGTCGGTACTGATCCTGCTCGCGATGCTGGGGCTGTACTATTACGGCGCGACCCCGACCTTCGACATGGTCGAACTCGCGGCCAACGCCAGCCACTACTCGATGACTTTCCAGCGCGTGGCATGGATCGCGCTCTTCATCGGCTTCGCGATCAAGATTCCGGCCTTTCCCTTCCACACCTGGCTGCCCGACGCGCACGTCGAGGCGCCCACCGCCATCAGCGTCATCCTGGCCGGCGTGCTGCTCAAGATGGGCACCTACGGCATCCTGCGCATCAACTTTTCGATCCTGCCCGCCGCCAGCCATGAGTTCGCCTTCTGGCTGCTCGGCGTGGTTGGCACGATCAACATCGTATACGGCGCGCTGTGCGCGATGGCGCAGACCGATTACAAGAAGCTCATCGCCTACTCCTCGGTGAGCCACATGGGTTACGTGATGCTGGGGATGGCGGCCTTGACCGAGGCCGGAATCAACGGCGCGGTGCTGCAGATGTTCAACCACGGCACCATCACGGCGATGCTCTTCCTGCTGGTCGGCGTGATCTACGACCGTGCCCACCATCGCGAAATTGCCGGCTTCGGCGGCCTCGCCAGCCAGATGCCGATGTACGCCGCGCTGACCGGGTTTGCGTTCTTCGCCGCGATGGGCCTGCCGGGGCTCTCGGCCTTCATCTCCGAGGTCCTGGTGCTGATCGGCGCGTGGCGGCGCTACCCGATGATGACGATCCTGGGCGCGGGCACCGCGATTCTGACCGCCGGTTACATGCTATGGACCTTCCAGCGCATCTATCTCGGCCCGCTCAACGAAAAATACAAGGGCCTGGCGGACCTCACGCCGCGCGAGTTCTTTATGCTGGTGCCGCTCGCGATCATCGTGCTCATTCTCGGCGTCTATCCGCACGCCATACTCGGCTTGCTCGGCGCCTCGCTCAACCACGTCAACCAGGCCGTGCTGATGGCGCATGCGCCGGCGGCCGCGATCTTGCCCTGAGCGGCCGGCTCCCGCCTGTGGATTAACGATGGACCTCGGCAACGCCGCAAGCCTGAGCCACTTCCTGCCCGAGCTGCTGCTCACGGCGGGCGTCATTGTGCTGGTTGTCGCCGACCTCATCGTGCGCAACAAGGCTCCGCTCGGCGATCTCGCGCTGATCATCGCCGCCGGCGCGCTGGTGCTGATCGCGATCGAGCCGGCCCAGCGCGGCGCATGGCTGTTCCATCGGATGCTGGTGTTCGACGCCTTCGGGCTGTTCTTCCGGGCGCTGATCGCGTTGGCCGCGATGGTCGCGGTCTGGATGTCGATCGGGTCCGAGGAGGTGTGCCACTGCGACCAGGGCGAGTACTATGCCATCCTGCTCGCCAGCACGCTCGGGATGTTCCTGATGGCGGAGGCGACCAACCTCCTGATGGCCTACCTTGCGCTGGAGTTCGTCAGCCTGACCTCCTACATTCTGACCGGTTTTCTGCGCCACAACCGCCGTTCGCAGGAGGCCGCACTGAAGTATTTAATTTATGGCGGCGTCGCTTCGGGCACGATGATCTACGGGGTGAGCTGGATTTTCGGGATCGCCGGATCGCTCGACTTTGGCGCGATCAACCGCGCGCTGGCCGCGCCCGGCCATCTCCCGGTGCTCACGGTGTTCATCGCGCTGGTGCTGATCCTGGCCGGGCTCGGCTACAAGATCGCCGCGGTGCCGTTTCACATGTGGGCGCCCGACGTGTACACCGGCGCGCCGATTCCGATCACCACTTTTCTGGCCGTGGGATCGAAGGCGGCCGGCTTCGCGCTGCTGACGCGCTTTTTCTATCCCGCGATTTCGCACCTGGGCGCGGGCGGAAGCTGGCAGGCCCTGGCCGGCGCCGACTGGCCGCAACTGCTGCTGGTCGTATGCGTGATCACGATGACGCTCGGCAACCTCGCCGCACTCCAGCAGACCAACATGAAGCGCCTGCTCGCCTACTCATCGATCGCGCAGGCCGGCTACGCCCTGATGGGCGTCGTGATCCTGACCAACGACGGCATCCGCGCGATGCTGTTCTACCTGTTCGCCTACTATGTGATGGACGCGGGGGCGTTTCTGGTCGTGATGATCGTTGCCAACGCGACCGGCCGCGAGGATATCGAGGCCTACCGCGGCTTGGCCTGGCGCGGTGGCGCTGTCCCCGCGGTCGCGCTGGCGATCTTCCTGCTTTCGCTGACCGGCATTCCCGCGACCATCGGTTTCATCGGCAAGTTCTACATCTTCGCCGCGGTGATCCGCTCGCGGTTCTACGTGCTGGCGGTGATCGGCATCCTGAACTCGACGGTCTCGCTCTACTACTACATGGCGCCGATCAGGATGATGTTCCTTGAAGAGCCGCGCGGCGACGAGACGCCGGTCACCTTCGAGCTGTGGAACTACGGGTTGATGGGCGTGCTGGCGTGCGCCACGATTGTGCTGGGATTGTACTGGACGCCGATCATCGCATTCGCCGACCGCTCGATGCACTTCTTCACCGGCCCGTCGTAGCTGCGGCGCCGATCAGCGGCGTGCCAGTTTCCGCCGCACGGCTATTTCTCCGGCAGCGGAAACTCGTCGAGGTAATGCTGGTACTCGGGCTCGACGTCGATCTGCAGCGTCGCCAACAGCCGCACCACGCCGTTGTAAACCGCGATCGTCATCACCAGGTCGAGCAGGTGCTCGTTGTCGAGTTCGGCGCGCAGCGCGGCGAAGGTTTCGTCGGCCACCGCGGAATCGAGCGTCATCTCGCGCGCCGCGCGCAACACCGTCCTGGCCAGCCGGTCGAGCTTCGTGGGCCGGCCGGCGGTTTCCTCGGCGATTGCGCGAAGGTCGTCGTCCGCCACTCCGAATTCGCGGCCCAGCTTCACGTGATGCGAATATTCGTAGGGCGAGCGGGTCAGGTAGCCGATCTGCAGGATGGCCATCTCGCGCAGGCGCGGATCGAGGCGGCTCTTGAAGCGGATGAAGTTGACCAGCGTGCCGAAAGCGCGCGCGCCGTCGGGGCTGTGCGCGAGCGCGCGCACCAAATTGATGTTGCGTGACAGCAGCTCCTGGTTTTCCGCCGACAGGTCCGATTTATCGAGATATGGTACGCGTGCCATCGCCTGGAACCTCCCTGGGCGCCGTCTTTTGCTTGCTGTGCGAATGATCGCAGGCTAGATGCTATAGCGCCTGAGCGCGGCGCCGGACAACCTGGCAGCGAATCAAACGGAGTGAAACACCATGGGCAAGCTCGACGGAAAAATCGCATTGATCACCGGCGGCGGATCGGGAATCGGACGCGCCACCGCGATATTGTTCGCCGCCGAGGGGGCGAAACTCTCGGTCGTCGACCGGACCGAGGACAGCGCGCGGGCGGTGACCGCTGAAATCATCAAGGCCGGCGGCGCGGCGATCGCGATTCGCGCCGACGTATCGAAGGCGGCCGACAGCGAGCGGATGGTGGCCGAGACGGCCGGCCATTTCGGACGCCTCGACATTCTCTACAACAATGCGGGCGTCGGCTTCGCCCGGCACACGCATCTGCTCACCGAAGAGGAATGGGATCTCACGATCGACGTCGATCTGAAGGGCGTCTTTCTCGGCTGCAAGTACGCGCTGCCCGAGCTGATGAAGCAGGGCGGGGCGATTCTGAGCACCGCGTCGGTGGCCGGCCTCGAGGGCTACCGCCAGATGGCCGCCTACTGCGCGGCGAAGGCCGGCGTGATCCTGCTGACCAAGTCGCTTGCGATGGACTACGCCGAGCACGGGATTCGCGTCAACTGCATCTGTCCAGGAGCGATCGAAACGCCGCTGTTCGAGAGCGCCTTCGAGAACCTGGCGCCCGAGGAACGCGTGCGGGGGCATCAGAGGTTCGCCGTGATGCATCTTGTCGGACGCACCGGAAAGCCCGAAGAGATCGCACGCGCGGCGCTGTTCCTGTGCTCGCGGGACGCGTCTTTTATCACCGGACAAGCTGTAGTCGTGGATGGCGGCTACACGGCGGGTCATCGGATGATAAGACTTCCCTAATTGAGGCACGAACGATTGAAAGTGAGCGGCCAGCATAATTTTCACCGAGGCGATCTCAATTTTGTGGTTTGGCCGCGCGCGTAGCGGTAAATTAGTTACAACGGAGGGGACGGTGAATACTGAGACAACGGCGGGTCTTGTGTTACCGGTCGATACCATTCGAGAGCGTCTGAACCGGGACCCGGAATTTCTCTTGACGGCGCGCTTCTGGTACTGCGATATCCGCTTTTTCATCGACAAGGATCCGTATTTCATGCGGATCGAGAACGGCAAGGTCGATCATTTTCAGCATGGCACCCAGGGCTTCGACCCGTACACCATCAATATCGGTGGTCCCGCGGAGGTCTGGAAAAAGATGCTGGAGCGGCGGCCGCGGCCGTTCTACCACGATTGGTTCGCGGCGTCGTTCCATCATGACTTCACGTTCGGCGGCGATCTCGAATCGGCTTACGCCCACTACTACGCAATCCGCCGCATCAACGCGATCATGCGCCAGGCGATGATCGAATCGCGTGCCGCATAGAAGGTATCGGGACCATGGCGAAATTTTCCGACATTACCGGTCGTTATATTTACCTTGAACTGGACGGAATCGAGTACCGCGTCTACATCGAGGAGGCGGGGAAGGGGATACCGCTGGTATGCCAGCACACGGCGGGATCGGATGGACGCCAATATCGGCACATCCTCGAAGATCGCGACATCACCTCGCGCTTTCACGTGGTTGCCGCTGACCTTCCCTATCACGGCAAGTCGCTTCCGCCGACTTCCGTCAGGCACTGGGAACAGGAATACAAGCTCACCAAGGATTGGTTCATGCGTTACTGGGTGAAGCTTTGTCACGAGCTTGAACTCAAGCGGCCCGTGTACATGGGCTGCTCGATGGGCGGTCATCTCGCACCCGACCTGGCGCTCAACTATCCGAACGAATTCCGCGCCTGTATCGGGTTGGAAGCGTCGATGTGGAGCGGCAATACTGATCGACTGGTCAAGCAGTGGTTCCACCATCCCCGCTTATCGAACGAGTCGAAGCCCGCGCTCATGTTGAGCCTGTGCTCGCCGAACGCGCCCGAAGAATACGTTCGCGAGACGGTTTGGGAATACAGTCAGGGCGCGCCGCCGGTCTTCAAAGGCGACCTGTACTACTACTCCTTCGAGCATGATTTGCGGCAGACCGCGAAGAACATCGACACGCGCAAATGCGCGCTCTACGTGCTCAGTGGCGCCTACGATTGGTCGGCGTATCCGGCGGCGGCGAAGGCCCTGGCGGATGCGGTGCCTGGGGCGAGCTATACGTTGATGGAAGGGATGGGGCACTTTCCGATGGCCGAGGATCCGGTTCAGTTCAAGAAGTATCTGATGCCGGTCCTCGCGGAGATTCAAGCTAAGTCCTAAGCGCCTGCGAGAACCTGACGCCCGAGGCCCGCGGGCGGGCGCATCAGAGGTCCGCCGTGATGCATCTTGTGGGACGCACCGGGGAGCCCGAAGAGATCGCACGCGCGGCGCTGTTCCTGTGCTCGCAAGACGCGTCTTTTATCACCGGGCAAGCCGTAGTCGTGGATGGCGGTTATACGGCGGGACATCGGATGATAGGACTTTCCTAAGCGAAGTACGAACGATTGAAAGTGAGCGGTCGGGATAATTTTCACCAAGGCGATCACAATTTTGTGGCTTGGCCGCGCGCGTAGTTGTACAATGGGCTCAGTGAGAGTTGGATTTTCAGCATGTCTCATTGGCCGGTGCGGCAGGGGGAGCATCGCTACCGATTGGAGGAGAATGAAGTGTCTCCCGTAGTATTTACCCTGCTGTTCGGCTTGCTTTCGGGAATCGCCGGCTTCGTCGGGGGCTCGTCGTTCGAGGCGGTCCTGATGCTCGGGCTGCTCGGCCTCACGCATTTGACCGTCGTCGCCGGGCGCCAGGCCAACGAAAAGCTTATCCGAGAAGATATCCAACGATAACAGCCGCGCGCGCGGGGATGCTTTATGTCGTCGGGATGCCGATCGGCGACAGCGCCGATTTGAGTCCGCGTGCGCTTGCCACCCTGGCGCAAGTGGATCTAATCGCTTGCGAGGACACGCGGCGAATTGCGCCGTTGCTCGCCGCACATGCGATCTCCACGCCCACGCTCAGCTACTTCGAGCATAACGAGGAGCGCCGCACACCTGAGCTGGTCGAGCGAATGCGCCGCGGCGCGCGCCTCGCGCTGGTGACCGACGCGGGAACCCCGGCCATTTCCGATCCGGGCTTCAGGCTGGTGCGCGAGACGCTCGATGCGGGAATCCGGGTTGGTGCGATTCCAGGCCCCTCGGCCGTAGTCGCGGCGCTCTCGATCGCCGGACTGCCCACCGACCGCTTCAGCTTTGAGGGCTTCCTGTCCTCGAAGCCGGGCGCCCGCCGCAACGCATTGCGAGCGCTTAGCCGGGAGCAGCGCACGATGGTCTTCTTCGAGGCGGCGCGCCGGCTTGGCACGCTGCTGGCCGATATGGCCACGGTTTTCGGCGCCGGGCGCGAGGCCACGGTCGTGCGCGAGATCGGCAAGACCTACGAGGAAGTGGTGCGCGCGAAGCTGGGTGAACTGGCGGCGCGCTTCACCGCAAACCCAGCGCGCGGCGAGGTCACGCTGGTGGTCGCGGGCCTGGACCACGAGCAGAGCGCTCAAGAGCGGGTCGGCCGCGCTGATTTGGCCGAGGTGTCGGCGCTCACGGCCGAAATGCTGTGCGAGGCCGGGCTTTCGCTCAAGCAGGCGAGCGCGGTGATGGCGCGGCTCGGCGGGCGCCGCCGGCGCGAAATTTACCAGGATGCGCTGGCGTCGCGGCGGACGCACCAAGACGATAATCAAGACGATTAGTGGCGATTCGGCGCGTTGCGCCGCACTTCGCTGTTGATTGTTTGTCCGGCGATTGCTTGAAAGGCGAGGGTTGGTAAGCTTCAATGCCCGCCAGGGGATGGCGACTACGGGCAAAGCGGGCGCTCAGAAAGCCGCCGCAGGGAGCGCGCCTGGTGCGCCGGCGACCGTGCTGGTTATCCACGGACCGAACCTGAATTTGCTCGGCCAGCGCGAGCCGGAAATTTACGGACACACGCGGCTGGGCGATATCGACCGCTCGCTCAAGCAATTGGCCCGCGAGCTCGGCCTCAAGGTGGAGATTTTCCAGTCGAACAGCGAAGGGGCAATCGTGGATCGAATCCAGCAGGCGCGTGGCCGCGCGCGGGCGCTGGTGATAAACCCAGCGGCCTATACGCATACCAGCGTGGCGATTCGCGACGCGATAGCGGGATGCGAGCTGCCCACCGTCGAAGTCCATCTCTCCAACGTTTACCAGCGTGAGCCGTTTCGCCATCACTCGACCATCGCCGACATCGTGGCCGGCCGGATTATGGGATTCGGCGCCGAGGGCTATCTGCTGGCGCTGCGCGCGGCCAAGCGGTTGATCGAGGCGGAGCACACCGCCGCCGGCGCCTGACGCGCCTCGCCTGTCCGGCGTAACGCATGACGGTCCGCGCCGTATCCCTGGAGCATCGATGGAACTGCGGGAAATAAAGGCTCTGCTCGCCCTGATGCGCGACTTCGGGCTCAGCGAGCTTGAGATCGAAGACAAGAAGGGTAAGGTGCGCCTGGTGCGCGCGGCCAATTCCGCCGACGAGCATCATGCAGCGTCGGCCGCTGCGCCCAGGAGTGGCGCGGTACGCGCGGCCGCCGGGGCTGCGGCCCCGGCGGCCGGTCTTGGCGGCCCGATTTCGGACGCGCGCCCCCCGGCAGCGCCCGAACTCAGTCCCGGCCACCGCTACGTGCAGAGCCCGATGGTGGGGACGTTCTATCGCGCGGCGTCACCCGAGGCTGATCCGTTCGTCGAGGAGGGCGACAGCGTGCGCAAGGGCCAGCCACTGTGCATCATCGAAGCGATGAAGATGATGAATGAGATCGAAGCCGAGATTGGTGGTAAACTGATTCGGATACTTTGTGAGAACGGCCAGCCCGTCGAGTACGGGCAGCCCTTGATGATAATCGAGGCTGGCTAAGGCCCGCGCCTCAAGCAAGCAAGCGCGCCATGTTCAAGAAACTGCTGGTGGCCAACCGCGGCACGATCGCGATCCGGATCATCCGCGCCTGCCGCGAGCTGAACATCGCGGCGCTGGCGGTCTATTCGACCGCCGACAAGGACGCGCTGCACGTTCGCATGGCCGACGAGGCCGTTTGCATCGGACCGGCCGCGGCCGAGGACAGCTACCTCAACATCCCGGCGATCATCAGCACCGCGCTGACCTACGGCGCCGACGCGGTCCATCCCGGCTACGGCTTCCTCTCCGAGAACGGCGACTTCGCCGAGGCCTGCCGCCGATCGGGTTTGCATTTCGTCGGCCCGCTCGCGCGCCACATCCGCCTGATGGGCGACAAGCCGCGCGCGCGCCGCATCATGACGCGCGCTGGCGTGCCGGTGCTGCCCGGCAGCGAGGGCAAGGGCGTAACCGAACTGCGCGAGGCGCAGGTCGACGCCGGGCGGCTCGGTTTTCCGGTGCTGATCAAGGCGGCGGCGGGCGGCGGCGGCAAGGGGATGCGGGTGGCGCGCGACCAGAAGGAATTGGCCCGCCTGTTCGCGCTCGCCCGCGCCGAGAGCGAGGCGGCCTTCGGCTCGCGCACGATGTACCTGGAGAAGTACCTCGAGCACGCGCGGCACGTCGAATTTCAAATTCTCGCCGACACGCATCGCAACGTGATTCACATGGGCGAGCGCGACTGCTCAATCCAGCGCCGCCATCAGAAGGTGCTCGAAGAGGCGCCGTGCCCGGTGATGACGGCGCGGCTGCGCGAGAAGATGGGCCGCGCGGCCGTGCGCGCGGCCGAGGTCGTCGGCTACTCCAATGTCGGCACGGTCGAGTTCCTGCTCGCCGCGGACGGCAACTTCTATTTCATCGAGATGAACACCCGCATCCAGGTCGAGCATGGAGTGACCGAGATGGTGACCGGAATTGACCTGGTGCGCGAGAGCCTGGCGCTGGCGATGGGCGATCGGCTGCGGCTCAAGCAGCGCCAAGTCGTGATCGACGGCGCGGCGATGGAGTTCCGCATTTATGCGGAGGACCCAGACACCCATCTGCCTTCGCCCGGCGTGGTGTCGAATCATCATGCGCCCGGCGGACTGGGCGTGCGGGTCGAATCGGCGCTGTATGACGGCTACCGGGTGCCGGTGCATTACGATCCGTTGATCGCCAAGCTGATCGTGCACGCCGGCGACCGCGCGGCAGTGGTGACGCGGGCGCGGGCGGCGCTGCGCGAGTACCTGGTCGACGGCATCAAGACCAACATCCCGCTTCATCTGCGGATTCTCCAGGAGCCTGATTTTCTGCGCGCGGAGTTCGCCACCGATTTTCTAAGCCGCTTCGAGCGCGCCGGCCACGCCGCGGAGGCCGCCCATGCCGTGGAGGCCGCCCGCGCCGCGGGGCGCTAAGCGGGGCGATTCGCTTTCAGGCCAACCGGCATCCCCTATGAACACCAACGTCCGCTCCGGGTTGCTGCTTGCCGCGCTGCTCGCGATCGGCGCGCCACGCGCCGCGCCGGCACGCCGCGCCTTGGCCGCGGATTTGCCGTCGGCAGGGTCGGGACTGCTCGGTGCGGAACCGGGCGCGCCCGCCGCCGAGGCGCCCAAGGCCGAGATCGCCGCGCCGGTCTATAATTTCGGTACCGCGCTCAGCGGGCCGCCGATCGAGCACGTCTTCATGATCAAGAACGTCGGCAACGCGCCGCTCGAGATCAGAAACGTCAACACGTCGTGCGGATGCACCGCGGCCAAGCCGAGCAAGACCATCCTCGCGCCCGGCGAAGTCTCGACCATCACGGCCTCCGTGGACACGCGCTTCGAGCAGGGCCACAGCCTTTCCGTGGTCACCTTGACCACCAACGATCCGGGCAATGCGCCGCTGCAGCTCAAGATCGAGGGCGTGATCAAGCCGCAGGTGACCGCCCAGCCGATGGATATCGACTTCGGCAACGTCCATCGTGGCAGCGCGGCCGTCCGCGAGGTCGTGATCAGCGACATGATGGGCGGCAAGGGGTTCGCGCTCAAGTCGGTGAAGAACGAGAGCCCTTATATCAAGGTGACCGAGTCGGCGCGCACCGATGGCAAGCCGGGGGCGTTGCTGCATCTGGCGCTGTCGCCGGCGATGCCGCCCGGGCCGATCAGCGACGCGCTGCGGATTGAGACCAGCCGCGCGCCGCTCAGAGTCGCAATTCTCGGCGTGGTAACCGGCGATCTGGTGGTGAAGCCGAACCAGGTCTCCTTCGGTATCCTGCCGCATCACCAGGGCGCGGTGCGGATCGTGCGGCTTACCAACCAGGGCAGCCACGCCATAAACGTGCTCGGCGTGGAGAGCACCAACCACAGCGTTGTCGCGCAGGTCGCCCCGGTGACGCCGGGCAAGGAATACAAGGTGACGGTGGCGCTGCGGCCCAACACTCCCGACGGCCAGATCCGCGGCGCACTCATCATCCGTACCGATGATCCGCAACAGGCAACGCTGACCGTGCCGTACTACGGGATCGTTGGGTCGTTCAGGAGCTAAATTCCGAATATTGCCGGGATTTTGCCCAGCCCTGCGGCCGCTTTCGCACTTGTTTCGATGCGTTAGCGCTCCGTATACTCATCGGCAGCGGCCACGGCGCGCGCGCAGGCGCTGCGGCCCCCCGAGGCTGCCCGATGGGCGCGTCCATACTGCTGGAGCCGTTTCGCCGCGCGCGTGAGGCGATGGTGCGCTTCGCGGTCGGCCTGCTCACCAAGCCGCTCAAACGCTACACGCTGGTTTATCCCAACGACCTGGCGGAGCTGAAGCGGCAGATCCGCAAGGGCGACGTGATCCTGGTCGAAGGCCACGAACGGATAAGCCAGGTCATCAAGTACCTGACGCAAAGTTCGTGGTCGCATTCGGCGCTCTACCTTGGCGACGAGGCGGTCAAGCGCGACCCGGAACTGCGGCTCAAGCTGGCCGAGGAATTTGGCGAAGAAGCCAACTACATGGTGGCCGAGGCGCTGGTGCAGAGCGGCGTCGTGCTCACGCCGCTGGCCACGTATCGTGATTTCAACATCCGCATCTGTCGGCCGTACCGGCTCTCCGAGTCCGACCTCAGGATCGTACTGGATGAGGCGCTGGCGAGCGTTGGGCGGACCTATGATCTCAGAAACGTGGTCGACCTCGCCCGCTACTTTCTGCCGGTCAGCCTGGTGCCGGCGCGCTTTCGCCACACGGCCTTGCGTTTTGGCAGCGGCGACCCGACTCGCGCCATCTGTTCGAGCATGATCGCCGCGTGCTTCGACAAGGTGCGATTTCCGATCGTGCCCAAGGTCGAGCCGCTGCCGCCCGGTTATCAGATCGTTCAGCCGCCGCCGCGGCGGTTTGGCAGGTTGATAGCGAAATCGATCCCGCTTCCGCCCCGGCTTTATCACATGATTTCGCCGTCGCTGGTCACGCCGCGCGACTTCGACCTTTCGCCGTATTTCGAGATAATCAAGTTCAACCTCATCGCTGGAGAGCGCTTCGACTACCGCAAAATCATCTGGGCCGAGGACGAGATCGAGGGATCCTCAAAGTTGGAGAAGGCCGGCTGACGGGGCTTGTGCGGCGCGCGCCGGGTTTGCGATAACTAGGCAGCGCAGGCGCCCCGTGCCCGTCACAGGCCGGGACGGGTTCGCCGGGCGAACCTTGGACGGTATCGTGTGCATGAGCAGCCGCGAACTTTTAGAGAAGGCGATAGCCAGAATTTTGCATCGCCACTGCAACTTTGGCTGGGCGCATTACTACATCCCAAGCGAGAAGTTCCCGAGCCTGATCGAAGAGCTGGTTGAAGTGGCCAGCCCCGCCGGGCAGGTGAGCCACGAGGAACTGGTGCAATTCTTTCTGCGCACGCAGCGGTTGAGCTCCGTGCAGGAGCGCGCCGCCAAGCTCGAGGAGGAATTCGCGGTCTATCGCCGGAGATGACCGCGCCGGGGCCGGCCGCGACGCAGCCGTCCCGAGCCCGCGCGCAACCGGCCCAAGCGTAGGCTTCGGCCACCCGCGGGACTATCGATATCCAGTGATATCCAGCACGGAGGTTTCATCCGGCGATGCCAATCAACCAAGCCGCGCCGCCGCAGGCTCACGAAATACTCAAGCGCAATCCGGACGCGATCTATCTCGACGTCCGCACCGAACCCGAATTCGCCCAGGGCCATCCCGCTGGCGCAATCAACGTTCCGGTGGTCTTCATCAAGGGGCCTGGCCACATGGAACTCAACGGCGAATTCGTCGCCGTGGTGGCCAAGACCCTGGCGCGCGAGAAGCAGCTGGTGGTCGGATGCCTTGCGGGTGGACGCTCGCAACGCGCGTGCGAACTGCTGGAGGCGGCCGGCTACGCCGACCTCACCAACGTGCGCGGCGGGTTCGGCGGCGCGCGCGACGCCGCGGGCCAGGTCGTGGTCGTGGGATGGCGCGAGGCGGGGCTGCCGGTCTCGACCGAGGCCGGCGACAACAGCTACCAGGCGTTGCGGCGCAAAGCCGGGCTGTAGCGCGCCGCGCGGCGGGCAGGGGTTAAAATCGATGGCGATTCGGCTGACACGGATTTACACCCGCAGCGGCGACCGCGGCCTGACCGCGCTGGTGGGCGGCGCCCGCGTCCCCAAGGAGAGCGCCCGCCTGGAAGCCTACGGCACGATCGACGAACTCAACTCCATCGTCGGCATCGTGCGCAGCTATCTGCCCGGCTACAGGCGGCGCCTGGGCAAGGACTACGGCTGGTACTCCGAGAGCCTGCGCCGCATCCAGAACGAGCTTTTCGACGTCGGCTCTGAACTCGCGACGCCGCCGCCCGCCGAGTATGACGGGATGCATCGGATGAGCGCGGCGGAGGCGAAAAAGCTCGAGGAGGAGATGGACCGGATGCAGCGTGAGCTGCAGCCGCTCAAATCGTTCACGCTGCCGGGCGGCGGCGTGCTCAACGCCTTCCTGCACCAGGCGCGCACCGTATGCCGGCGGGCCGAGCGGGTGTGCTGGTCGCTCACGCGCGTAGAACCGATCAACGAGCATCTGATGGTTTACGTCAACCGCCTGAGCGACCATCTGTTCGTGCAATCGCGATGGGTCGCCAGGCGCCTCAAGGAGCCCGAATTCCTGTGGGACCGCGGGTTGCGAATCGATCCGCGGGCGGCGGTGGTGGCCAAGCGGCGCGCGGCGACGATGGCCGATGACAGCAATGGCAAGGGCAAGGGTGCGTCGCGCCGCGGCAATCGCTAAATTGGAATTGCGGCGCGGATCGAAGTTGCAGGCGAATTGAAATTGTCGCGATAGACGCGCGCCGCGCGGAGAAACCTCGATGGCGCAAGAGCAGCGGCGGCTTGTCCTCCATCAGGCCCAGGTGGGCCCGATGGCCAACTTCGTCTATCTCATCGGCGATCCGGTGACCCGCAAGGCCGCCGTGGTCGATCCCGCATGGGACGTCGACAAGATTATCAAGTGGGCCGAGCGCTACGGGATGGAGATCGAGCACATCCTGATCACCCATTACCATCCCGACCATCTGGGCGGCAGCATGATGGGGATGACGGTCGAGGGCACGGCGCGGATGCTCGAGCGGGTCAAGGCCAAGGTCTACGTCAACAAGGAAGAGGCCGAGGGCACGCGCAAGGTGGCCGGGCTCAGCGACTCCGACCTGGTCAAGATGGACGCCGGCGACACGCTGAAGGTTGGCAACCTGACGATCACCTTTCTGCACACGCCCGGCCATACGCCGGGATCGCAATGTTTCCTGGTCGAGGGCAACCTGGTTTCGGGCGACACGCTGTTCGTCAACTCCTGCGGGCGCGTGGACCTGCCGGGCTCGGACCCCGAGGCGATGTACTACAGTCTCAACCGGACGCTGCGCAGCCTGCCCGACACGACGGTGGTGTATCCCGGACATGCCTACTCGCCGGAGCCGAGCACGACCATTGGGGCGCAGAAGCGGACCAACATGTACCTGCGCTTTCCCAATCTCGACGAGTTCCTCGACGCGATGGGCCACAGCCGGCGCTGAAGAGGGTGGATGGGGATTAAGCAGCAGGATCTGTTTGCGCTGTTGTCTAGCGGGCTTGAGGCGACGCTGCGGGATGATAATCCGTGGTGGCGTGGCGAGCGCGTCTTTGGTCTTCCAAAGATGCGTCGATGGGCATTTGGCCCGGTGCTCAAGGGACTCAAGATAGGTGTTACACCGATCACGGTGCTTCGGGGGCCGCGGCAGATCGGCAAGACCACACTTCTCAATCAGATTATCGATTCGCTACTGGATGAGGGCGTGGCGCCCAAACGGATCTTCCGCGTTCAGTTCGACGAGTTGCCGCAACTGCGGGCCTTGAGCGAGCCGATCCTGGAACTCTGCCGGTGGTACGCCGGCAAGATTTTGGGGAAGACGCTGAACCAGGCCGCGCATGACGGTGAACAGGCGTTCGTAATTCTCGATGAGGTGCAGAACCTCTCCGACTGGGCGCCGCAGCTCAAGCATCTGGTGGACACGCAGCCGGTTCGAGTGGTCGTTACCGGAAGTTCCGCTCTCCGCATAGAGGCGGGCCGCGACAGCCTCGCCGGCCGCATCACTACGATGGAGATGGGCCCGCTGCTGTTGAGGGAAATCGCCGACCTGCGCGGTTTCGGCGCGATCCCGCCGTTTCTGCCCGCCAACGGGCTCGCGCCACTGCGGGAGAAGAGCTTTTGGCAGGACCTTCGTTCATTCGGAGAGCGGCATGCGTGCATACGCCATCAGGCGTTTGAAGCCTTTTCCGAGCGTGGGGCTTATCCGGTCGCGCAAGTGCGGATCGACCAGCCGTGGGAGACGATCTCGGATCTTCTCAATGAAACCGTGATCCGCAGGGCGATTCAGCACGACCTTCGGATGGGGCCGCGAGGACGCAAACGGGACGAACATCTGCTTGAGGAAGTATTCCGCCTGGCCTGCCGATATATCGGCCAATCTCCGAAACAGGCTCTGTATCTGGCGGAAATACGCCAGTCGATGAATGCCAATATCGGATGGCAGAGCGTGCTTGCCTATCTCAAGTTTCTCGACGGGACGCTGCTGCTCAGGCTAATTGAGCCCCTCGAGTTGCGCTTGAAGAAGAAGCGCGGCCCGTCGAAGCTCTGTCTTTGCGATCACGCACTTCGCGCGGCTTGGCTGCAAGAAGTGATTCCCCTGACTGAATCGCAGCTCGCTTCTCATCCGAACCTGGCCTCACTGGCCGGGCATATCGCCGAAAGCACGGCTGGCTACTTTCTCAGGTCGATCATAAACCTCGATGTCGCGCACTTTCCCGAAAGGGGCGCGGAACCCGAGGTGGACTTCGTCCTTACCATAGGCGAGCAGCGTGTTCCGGTTGAGGTTAAATACCGAAGAAAGATCGATTATCAGGATGCGGTGGGCCTGCGCTCGTTCATGGAGAAGACGCACTACAATGCGCCGTTCGGCCTATTGGTTACGTTAACCGAGGCGCCGGGCTCCGAAGACCCCAGGATTGTTTCGTTGCCATTATCAACACTCCTGCTGCTCCGCTGAGTGTGACGATGGCGCGCCGGCCGCTCGGATTCCGATGAACAGCGCCAGATCCCGCGTGGGGGCGGAAATCGAGAAGCTGCGCGAGCAAATAGACCGCCACAACTATCTCTACTACGTCCTCGACGCCCCCGAGATAACCGACGCCGAGTACGACGCCCTGATGCGCCGGCTCGAGGCGCTCGAGGCCGCGCATCCCGAACTGCGCACGCCC
>JAKAVN010000236.1 GCA_021827495.1 Deltaproteobacteria bacterium
TCAAGAACTTTTACGCCCAGTTGCGGGCGCGCGGTAAATACCCTAAATCGGCTCTCACCGCCTGCATGCGCAAGCTGCTCGTGATTCTCAACGCCATGCTCCGCAGCAAAATCTCTTGGCAAACACCCGCGCTCGCTTCCTCCACCGCCACCCTTTCTCCTCTACTGGGCGCGGTTTCTGAACACGGTTGCTGCTAGCAGAGCCGTGCGAACCGCGGAAGTTATTCATATTACTTCTAGAACAGGCCACTAGTAACGCATCACGACGGTCAGCCATTGATCGCCGCCCGCGTAGTCGAAGGCTGCGGCCTTGAATGACGGCGGTGAAAACACCGGCCTGACGTTGTTCGAGAACGCGTAGCCCTCCTTGGGCAGCCCCAACCAGTTGCGGTCGAACTCGCCGTTGCCGTTCTCGTCGTGGAAGGTGACGAGCGCGTATTTGCCCGGCGCGAGGCCGCCGAAGACGCACACCGCGACGCCCTGCTTGATCGGCACGGCGCTCTGCCCGACGGCCTTGGTCGAGTCGGAGGGAAAGCCGTTGGGCGAATTGAACAGCGTACAGATCACCTGGCCGGACGAATTGCGCAGGTTAATCACGCGCACGTGCAAGGCCGCGGCGCCGGGCGCGGCGTGCGCCGCCGGCGTGGCGATTGGGACGGATGCGGGCGCCGCCGTAGCAAGCAGCATCAGGATGCTGGCCAGGATGTTCGCGATGATGGCCATGTGAAGGTAGCGCCGCCGCTTGGAGCGCCGCGCTATATTCCGGCGCACGTCCCATATCCCGGTTATCGAACTGCCAGTTGCTTCGCCATTGTGCCGATTCGCGATGGCCCCGGTCCAGCCGCCGCGTTTCACCGGCGCGGCGGAACTTATCGCGCCACGCGCGGGTTGGCCGCGCGGCTGGCGAAGCAGGCGTCAGGCGGCGGCAAGTATCTCTTTAGCGCGCGCCAGGTCCTGGGCGATTTGCGCGGCCAGCGCCTGGCCCGAATCGAACTTGCGCTCGCTGCGGATACGCTCGACGATCTCGAGCCGTATCCGGGCGCCATAGATATCGCGATCGAAATCGAAGATGTGCGCCTCGATGGTGTGGGCCGGCTCGGCGAACGTCGGCCGCATCCCGATGTTAGTTATCGACGCAAAGGCGCCGTCGGGCAGCACCACGCGCGTCGCGTAAACGCCGTCGGGCGGCAGGCATTCGGTTGCGGAGTCGAGATTGGCGGTGGGAAAGCCGATGGTGCGGCCGCGCTCGCGTCCGTGGACAACCGTACCGCTTAAGAAATGGTCGCGGCCGAGCAGCCGTGCGGCCGCGCGCATCTCGCCCGCCGCGATCAGTTCACGGATGCGCGTCGAACTGACCACCGCGCCTTTGACCGTCACCGGCCCGACCACCATGGTCTCAAAGCCCATCCGTCGCCCCAACTCGGTCATGACCTCGGCGTTGCCGGCGCGGTCGTGGCCGAAATTCACGCTGTGCCCGACGACCACGCCGCGTGCGCCGATCCTACCGAGCAGGTAGTCGCGCACGAAGTCGGCGGCGCTCACCTGGCTGAGCGCGGAGGTGAAGGCGATCACGATCACGCCATCGATTCCCGACTGGCGGAGCAGCTCGAGCTTGTCCTCGGGCGCCAGGATGAGCCGCGGCGCACGCGCGGGCGCGAGCACCTTGGTCGGTAGCGGATCGAAAGTCAGGGCGAAGGCGGTGCCGGCGGCAGCGCGCGCGCGATCGATGGCGGTCTTGAGGATGGCGCGATGGCCGAGGTGGACGCCGTCGAAGTTGCCGAGCGCCACGACCGGGTAAGGATGCGGCCGAAGCTGGTCGATTGCGCGAATTATTTCCATCACTTAAAGCGCGCCGCTTGGCGTGGGCGGCGGCGCCTCGCGCCGTCATCCGCGCCGCGGCGCAATCCGCTCCCGTTTAGTTGCTCGCCATGCTCTTCATCATTGTGTCGGCGGCCGTCGCCTCGGGGGTGTCGGGATAGTCGCGGACCAGCTTCTGCAGCGTCAGCCTGGCATCGAGCGAATCGTTGGTGCGCAAAAACGCCTGCGCCTCGCGCAATTGTGCGCCGGCGGCGAAGCGCCCCCTGGGATAACGCATCGCGAGATCATTGAACTGCAGAATCGACTGGTTGTAATTCGACGGATCGCGCGCCCCCATCTCGAACAGCGCGTTGGCCGAGAAATATTCGGCCGACTCGGCCAGCGGCGACTTGGGATGGGACCGCTGGAAGGCCTGGAACTTGCCGACCGCGCTGGCGTACTTGCCGGCTTTCATGTCGATCAGGCCGTCGCGATAGATACGCGAGCCCGGCTCTGAACTGTTGCCTGCGGCCGCCAGTGCCTGATCGAGCGCCGCCGGCCATCCGGGCACCGACGGCGCCTGCGCCGGAGCTGCCGGCGGCGGCGCCTCTCCCTCACCCGGACCCAGCGAGGCGGTAGCCGCGCCGGGCGCAGCACCGGCCGCCGGCGCACCCGCGACGCCCGGCATGCCCGGAGCACCCGGCACGCCCGGGACGAGCGGCGTTGCGGCGGCCGTCGCGTTGACCCGCGCCTCGAGCTTGGCCAGGCGGTCGTTGATTGCGGCGAGCTGCCTGGTCCCACCGGGCGCCGCGCCGTTATGCTGCAGTTCGGTCACGCGGTCGTTGAGCTGGGCAACTTGCTGCTGCAGCGTGCTCATCTGCTGCTGGTCGTTGGCGATCATCTCGCGCATCGATTGCGCATTCTGCGCCACCGCGTCGACGTCCGAGCGCGCCGCGCATCCGCCGGCGCCCAGCGCCATCGCGAGCAGCCCGGCCAGACCCCATTTAAGCAAGCCGTTATCGAGCATGCGCGCCGCCGTCCGCGCTACTGTTGGACCACGAAGTGGTCGCGCCGGTTTTGGGCCCAGCATTCGTCGGTATCCTCGGTGCAAATCGGCAGCTCCTTGCCGTAGCTGATGGTCGACATGCGGTCGGCCGCGATGCCCAGCGTCGCGAGATAATCCTTGGCCGCTTGGGCGCGCTTGGCGCCGAGCGCGATATTGTACTCCTCGGAGCCGCGGTTATCGCAATGGCCCTCGATTTGGACGCGCGCGCCGGAATTCTTGGTCAGCCAGTCGGCGTTGGCTTTCAGGATCTCGCCGTCCTGGGCGCGAATCGAATAGTCATTGTAATCGAAATGGACATCGCCGAGCGGACCCTGGCCGTTCTGGCCCAGCGTGCCCGTTTTGAACTGGTTGAGCGAACTGGTGCCATTGGGACCCAGTCCATTCTCGCCAATCCCTGATGGACCGGGGTTGCCCCCCGCACCAGCACCGCTCTGCTTCGACGAGCATCCGGCCGCCAGCAGCGCCAGCGCGAATGCCGCCACGGCCACGACGCCGAACCGCTCAAGGCGCCGTCCGTTATCCACCCAGCCACCACGACCACGTCGGAGAACTGTCATTGCCCTCATCCTCCATCAAGGCAGAAGTTACTTTGCCGGTTTGCGATTGCGTATTGACTTGCATCAGGTAAAG
>JAKAVN010000052.1 GCA_021827495.1 Deltaproteobacteria bacterium
GTCTTCCGGCGATGCAGGTACTCCAGCTCCTCCATCGTCATGGTGCGGCCTTCGCCGAGCAGATCGATAGCCTGCCCCGCCACCATCCCGGCCGAGCCCGCCGCCGCGGCCAGTTCGGCGACCGCCGCGAGCAGGGCCGCGGGCGGCGCGGCGGATTTGGCGAGCAGCCAAAACGCGTCGGTGAGGAGCGCGTCGCCGGCGAGCGTCGCGATCGCCTCGCCATAAATCTTGTGATTGGTTGGACGGCCGCGGCGCAAATCGTCGTCGTCCATGCAGGGCAGGTCGTCGTGGATGAGTGAGTAGGTATGAATCATCTCGATCGCGCACGCAAAGCCCATCGCCGCTTCCAGCGGGCCGCCCACCGCTTCGCACGCCGCCAGCGCGAGCACTGGCCGCAGCCGCTTGCCGCCCCCAAGGAGGCTGTAGCGCATCGCTTCGAGCAGCCGTCCCGCCGCAGCGTCGGCCGCGCTGACCGCGTGCGCCAGTGCCTGCTCGATCAGCGCCGCGCGCTCGCGCAGGTAGCGCTCGATCTCCAGCGGCGCGCCATCGCCCGCGCGCGCCCGTGCGCCGGGCGATCCAATGGCCGCACGCGCGCGTCCGGCATCCGCGGCTTTCAGTTCGCGCTTATGCTGTGGCTCGGCGTCTGCCATCGAGCTACCGTCGTCCCATCACCGGAGCCATCGTGCGGAGTATCATCGTCTCAAGCCGGCTCCTCCACCGCCGTGCGGCCACTGCCGCCAACTCGCGCCCGGCCGCTGCCGGCGCGCTTCCGCCCCACCGCGCCGCCCCAAGCCTCTATTCGTGCAAAGCTCACAATTGCCGATAAGCCACAGGCCGACGCGATGGCGCGGGGACAGCACGCCCGGCCGAAGGTCTTGCGGTGCCGCCATTGATCAGGTACTAGGGGCCCTTCCAGTTCCGCGGCCAAGCTCCAGCATCAGCTCCAGCGGTACTCGCATCTCGATGGCTTCCCCCAGTCGTGTTCCTGAAGAGCGGAGTTAAGCGACGGCCTTGCCGCCCTCGGCGGAGCGCGGTGCGGGATCGCGGAACAGCCATTCCTCAAGCATCGTAACCGCCCGGTCCAGTTCGTCAGTCGTGCCGCCGGTGGTGAACAGGAATCCGATAAGCGAGCCGTTGAGCGCCGACACCATAAAGCCGGCGGCTGCTTCGGGCGCGATGTCGCGCGAGCAAAGGTTCTTGTCCTGGGCGCGGCGGACAATGCCGATCATCAATTCGCGATAGGCGTCGTACAGCTTCATCACCTGCGTGGCCAGTTCCTCGGGAACCTTCTCGCCATGCAGCAGTTGGCCAAGGAAAAAGCGCACGGAGGCGGCGTTGTCGCGAATGAAGAGCAGGTAGGACTGCACCAGCTTACGCAACTGCGCCCGCTCGTCCAGGATCCCAACCTCCTCGGCAAAATCGATGAAATACGGCTCCAGCAACCGGTTGAGCACCGCGAGAAACAGTTCCTCTTTGGTCTTGAAGTGCCAGAAAATCAGCGCCTTGCTGACCTTCGCCTCGCGCGCCACCTCGGACATCGAGGTCTCATGGAAGCCGCGGCGGGCAAACAGGCCAATACCCGCCTTGAGGATCCCATCCCGCGAATCCTGGGATTTTTCCAGCGAAATCGAACGCGGCTCAGGCGTCATATACTCCGGCGGATGCACCTTGGCTCTCTCCCTTTCGCACCCAAGGCTGATTTCACGGCCGGGCGAACAGAAGAGTCTTCGGCGGGCCTCAAAGTATCGGCCCTTGCCAGTCGCTAACCTACCGGTCAATGAGCACTTTATCGTCCGACTATCGAAAGTCAATAGGGCCAGCAGTCTGAGTTAACAAACATTTGATCCCGGATTTCCCTTTTCTCAGTGAATACAGGAGTTTTCTCTATCAGGCAGCGAGTTGGACGACGGCCCGGCGGGCGGTGGCGAAGGTCGAGTTCCATTGCGGGGAATTGTTCCCCCGCGTGGGGTTCATCGTGACCAGCCTGGCGGCCTCAAGCCGGGCGGTGGTGCGGTTCTACAATAAGCGCGGCACAGCGGAGCAATGGATAAAGGAAGGCAAGCAGGCGGTGAAGATGACGCGGCTTTCCTGTCACCGTTTTCGCGCCAACGAGGTGCGGCTGTGGCTGAGCCTGATAGCCTATAATCTCGGCAACCTATGGCGGCGGCTGGCGCTGCCGGCAGGGATCGACCGTTGGTAGCTGACCAGCTTGCAGCAGAGGCTGGTGAAAACCGGCAGACGGTTGATCAAGCACGCACGTTACTACTGGCTGCTGCTTGCCGAGAGTCATCTCACCCGGCGGTTGTTTGCCGGCATGTTGCGCAAGATCGCGGCGCTGCCGTCGCCGGCAGGATAAGGCGAGCGCAGAGCGGAGCAGATTTTGATAGGCCGCTGAGACGGAGGGAGGAGTGTCTGCGGAACCGCTCGAAAAAAGGGCATCTCCGGGCGTTGCGTGCTCGCCAGATGCGACGCCGGCCCCTCCCGGCGCCGCTGAAAACACTGTGGACCCAAAAACCGGCCAAAACCTTGCCGAGCAAGACCGGTCGGTCTATAAGGCGAGTTGGAATCGGAGGGTAAAACGGAAATTCCGGCTTAAGGCGACACTACAGCCACGTCCTCTAGGACGTGCTCCGGGATACGGTTGAGAAGCTCGAAGTGGTGCTCAACCGCGACGAATCGGAGCCCTTGGCTGTCAGTTAGGCTGTCAACGCGGTCGATTTCAGAGGCGAGAAGTGAAAAAGTCTTGATTTTGCTGGTTGCGGGGGAAGGATTTGAACCATCGACCTCCGGGTTATGAGCCCGGCGAGCTACCAGACTGCTCCACCCCGCGCGCGTATAGTAGCCGTCACACGGAAGCCCGGTCAATACAGTCCCGCCGCGCTTGACCGCACTCCCTTGCATCCCGGCTGCACGTCTCAATCCATTCTTCAGCCCCGCCCAGCAGCTATCGCGACGCGATGGCTCATTCGTGCTATTCTTCAGTACTTGACATGTTCATATTTGACATATAAAAGAACTGCCTGTGTACGCGTAGGACTGTTGCCATTTACATGCCATTTACAAAGGAGCGCCCCGGCAGCGCAATGCCCCGCGGATTTCTTGATATTTCGCCCTTGGCATACCACCCAATTTCCAAGTCAGCCAAGGCCAGGAGGTCGAAATAGCGACATCATGAATAACGTGTTTGAGAGGATTGGAAAGTTCCTCGCCTTGCATAACATTTCCATTTACGGCGCGGCGCCGAGTTCGCTTCTGGAGACGGAGCCGGCGGGATACCGTCCTTCCGATTTGCTCTCCGACTGCCAAAGTCTCTTCTGCATCGGGGTTGAAGTTCCAAGAGGAGTGTTACACATCGGTCCTCGGGCGGAGACCACATATTGGCGAATTGCCAACGTAATCTACCGCTATTTGGATGCAATCCTGACCCGGTGCGCAGCCATGTTGGAAGGAGAGGGCAAGCTGGCCGTGCCGGTTTTTGGCTGCTTTCCTTACGATGTAAAGGGAAAGGGAGATTTTTGGGGGTACGTAAGCCTGGTAAAAATGTCCGAGGTTTCGGGACTCGGAAAACTGGGCAAGAACGGGCTTCTTATCAACTCAAAGGCGGGTCCCCGCCTCCTTCTCGGCGGGATTGTAACGACGGCCCGACTTCCGGCCATGACCTCATGCGGCCGCCAGGAGACGGGATGCCCTAAGGATTGCCATGTCTGCCAGGATGCCTGCCCGGTCAAAGCCATTGAACGCAACGGCAAGGTAGACAGGGGCAAATGCGTTCGCCACTCGATGCGAAGTCCGCTCTTTTCACACCTGCTCAAAAGCGGAGAAGTGCGTGAAGCTGATGTTGGTATGCTAAACCAGGTATCTGGTGTCGATGACCATTCGATGTATATGTGCATTGCCTGTGTGGCAGCCTGTCCCTTGGGAGATCGATCCGCTGGACAACCAGCTATGAGCACGGCTCCGGGGCGGAGCTGATGATCGAGTGCGGTACCTGATCTCCTGCCGCGGCACTGTCCAGTTTTCGAGACGGGTTGCCGCTAATAGCGGAAAGCTGCCAGGAAACGCATTTACGATCCGTAGACGGCGCGGGGGGTCACCTCATGCCCCTGACCGAAGCGCCGCTTGGCGCCAATGCCTCAGCAAGAAACGTGAACGGTGCTCGTGGTGACAGACGACAGGCTGATTTTCCTTCTCTTCAAAGCTCAGAACCAACTCAAAAACTACCTCAGCAGTCAACTCGCAGCGGCGGGGGTGCGGATCACTGTCGTTCAGGCAGGGATCCTTTTCCTGCTCAAAGACAAAGATGGTCGAACCATGACAGAACTCAGCCACGTCCTCTCAACCGATAATTCCGCCATCACGGGACTTGTGGACCGACTGGAAAAGCTGCGTTTCATTGTGCGCAAATCAGCTCCGAACGACCGCAGAGCATACCTTATCCTCGTCACCCCGCGGGGTCTGGAAGAAGTCGCGAAAGCGAAGCGGGTCATAAAGACGGTGAATGAGGAGATTAGGGAGGGCTTCACGCCCGAAGAGATAGGTGCTTTTAAGAGAGTCCTGAACGGAGTGTTCGAGCGATTCGGCAAGAGTTGATGAAAGCCGTGATCACGGCCAATGGGACTTTCATAGTTTGGGTTGGACCGCATTGAAGTCTCGATGCGGCAAAATGAATTCACTCGATGAATCTATGCGGGCGGCCGGGTCGCTGCCATGGCGATGTTCCACGGGCGCGCCCGCGATGCGTTCTATTGTGCGCGCGGGTCTGTCACGATCCGCCCGCCTTTTACGAGCCTTGCCAGGAGGTCACGGATATGAAGCTCGATGCCATGCTCACCACGCACAACCTCCGCACCGTGCCAGCTAATGCCAAAGCGGCAGAGGAGGCCGGTTTCGACGCCATCTGGACGGTCGAAGCGGGAAACGATCCGTTTCTGCCCGCAGCGCTCGCCGCCGAGTATACTACGCGGCTCAAGACCGGAACCGCAGTCGCGATCGCGTTTCCCCGAAGCCCGATGGCGACGGCGTACACGGCCTGGGATCTCGCGGACCTTTCCGGCGGACGCTTCATCCTCGGGCTCGGCACCCAGGTCAAGGGCCATATCGAGCGCCGCTACAGCACCAAATGGGAGGCGCCGGTACCACGGCTTCGCGAGTACATCGGTTCGCTGCGCGCCATCTTTGAGTGCTGGGCGAGGGGCGGCAGCAAACTTTCCTACAAGGGCAAGTATTACAATTTCTCCCTGATGACGCCCTTCTTTACGCCGCCACGCCACGAGCATCCCATCCCGATTTACATCGCGGGCGTGAACGAACACATCGTCCGGCTGGCCGGCGAGACCTGCGACGGCCTCCATGCGCATCCGTTCCATTCGCCCAAATACCTCGCCGAGTTCGTGCTTCCGAACGTTGAAGCGGGACTCAAAAAGGCGGGGCGCAGCCGCAAGGATTTCACAGTCAGCAGCAATCCCTTCGTGATTATCGGCAACACGAAGGAGGAGCAGGAAAAGATTCGCGCCCAGGTGCGCCAGCATATCGCGTTCTACGCCTCGACCCGTACGTACCGCGTGGTGCTCGAGATGCATGGATGGGGCGACGCCTCGCTGCGGCTCAAGGAGAAGGCCGCCAAGGGCGACTGGCGCGGGATGGCCAACGAGATCACCGACGAGATGCTCGAAGTCTATGCCGTGACCGGCACCTGGGAGGATATCGGCCAAAAGCTAAAGCGCCGGTACGAAGGACTGCTCGACCGTATGGCGCTTTCGGCTCAGTACACTCCCCGAGTGAACGAGGCTGAATGGCGGCGGCTGACCCGTCAGTTCAACGCCTGAGAGTGGCCCGGTTGGTCCGTTCACGGGTGCTTTATGCCGAGTCGCCGAAGTGGGCTGGGGTAATCACTCGCGCGCCCTGGCTGATCGATTCACCCGCGTTCCACCCGCTCAAGGAGGAGGGCAGGACGCGGGCCGGGCTAATCCGGCTGGCCGACGGCACGACGGGGTCCCTCAAGCGCTCGCAAGCGCGCTCGTGGCCGCGGGCGTGTTCGAGCAGATGCGCGGTTCGCGCGCGCGCCGCTCGGTTCGGGGCGCCGCGATTCTCGCTCGCGCGGGCTTTCGATGCGCGAAGACGCTTGCCGCGATGGACGTGCTGAGGGCGGAGGCAATCCGCGAGAGCTATCTCCTTAGCGGAGTGCTCGAAGGCGCCGAGCGGTTCTCGGTTTTTGCGGTCGGCCCCTCGGCCGAGCAGCGCGATGGATACCGGCGGCGCAAAGCCGCCAGCGACGCGGACGCGCGCGAGGTGCGTCGGCTTCATGACGCGGGCGTGTATACCGGCGATCTGCACTAAAGCAAACGTTATTAACTGATGAAGCGGGCGGTTGGCTTCCAGATATCGCCTGGGCGGCGTTCAAGATTTGGCACAATTTGGCGCAGTAGCCCCGCCCAAGGAGCTCGGAAGAGCGCGGCTTTCTATTGTTTCAGTTCGGGCCGCGCATCGCGGCATCCGATGGCATTATGCGCGGCCAGCGGTGTTCGGGCCGCAGTTGGCAATCGACGGCTGCGCGGCGCGCTAGGGACTGAGTGCTCGCGCCTTGACGCCAGCTCGCGCACGAACCCGTTGTTCAACTTTTACCGCCGTGTCACTTTGATGACACTGCGCCTGTACCATTTGCCGACATCGCCATCCCCTGCATATCTATTCCTTCCCTAGCTTAGCGTCCGGCCGGGCATCGCTTTTGCTCCGTTTTGGTTTCGCCTCGATGCTCAGTGGCACATGCAATGGGATCCGCTTCAGAAACGCGCTGGCCGCACCCGCGCAACGGCTCGACTCCGCACGCGGCGGTTGACGAACCGGCCGCGCTGCCAGGTCACCCCAGCGAGGAGTTGGCGGCCGACAATGAGTACTGGAATGACCACTGGGCCGCCCTGATGCTCCGGGTCGGTACGCTGGTGATAATTGTCTTTCAGTTCGCGTACCTCCTTAATGAACTGTATTCACCGGACTACGGGCCGGCGACGCTTGGCTTGCACCTGTTCAACATCTTATTTGCCTGCCTGGCGTTGGGTGCGAGCTTTAAAGCCGGGCTGGTGCGCTACTGGCGTGGAATCGTGCTGGCTACGGGCTGGGCGGTAATCGGAGGCACCGCGGCGATCAGCGTGATCCGTCACGAGGACCTCCCTTTGTTCATCGCGGCGCTACTCTTTTCGACCGGGACCGGCTGCCTGATTCCATGGAACGAACGCTGGCAGGCGGCGCTGAACGTTTTTGCGCTGGCCGCATTTGCGATCGACGAAGCGCTGATTCCAGCGCACGATCCCTACCTCTATTTCCGTTGGCTGGGGATGCTGAGCGCGGTCACCATCGCCCAGTTAGCGGCGCATCTGGCCGGCATTTACCGCCGCGGCCTTGCCGCACGCTATGCGGCGCTGGCGCAGAGCGAGCGGCGGACCGCCGACAGCGAGGCCAAGCTGCGCAAAATCTTCGAATCGACCAGCGACGCGATCGCGATCTCCAGCCTGGTCGACGGCCGCTTCATCGAGGTCAACAGCGAATTCACCCGCATCACCGGCTACACGCGCGAAGAGGCGCTCGCCGCTCCGCACGGGAACCTGCCCATATGGGGCGACGACGGGCAGCGCCGGCGCTTTTTGCACGAGCTGACAGCCAACGGCGCACTGCGCAACATGGAAATCCAGGTCCGCAATCGCAACGCCACGCTCGCGCCGTTTCTCCTCTCGGGCTCGATCGTCGAGCTCGACGGCGAACGGTGCGCAATCATGATGGCGCGCGACATCACGGCGCTCAAGCACACGCAGGATGAATTGGTGGCGGCGCACGAGCAGGCGCTCGGCGCCTCGCGCGCCAAGTCGGAATTCCTCTCCAGCATGTCGCATGAGATCCGCACACCGATGAACGCCATCCTCGGGATGGCCGAAGTGCTGTGGGAAACCAATCTCGACGCCGACCAGCGCCGCTACCTCGACACGATGCGCTCCAACGGCGGCACACTGCTCGGCCTACTCGACGATATCCTCAATCTCGCCAAGGTCGAGAGCGGACGCCTGCGGCTCGAGGACGTCGAATTCGACCTCGGCGACCTAATCGAGAAGACCGTCGAGACCCTTGCCGTGCGCGCGCACGGCAAGGGGCTGGAACTGGTCGCGCGGGTCGCGCCCGGGACGCCGGCGCGGCTGATGGGCGATCCGCTGAGGCTGCGCCAGGTGATGGTGAACCTGCTCGGCAACGCGATTAAGTTTACCGAACTGGGCGAGGTCGTGCTGACGGTCGCGCCTGACAACCGCGCCGGCGGCGAGCGCGTGCGCTTCTCGGTCGCCGACACCGGCATCGGAATCGAGCCGGCCACGCTCGGCGCGATCTTCTCCGATTTCACCCAGGCCGACTCCTCCAACACGCGCAAGTACGGCGGCAGCGGACTGGGCCTGGCGATCGCGTCGCGGCTGGTGGCGCTGATGGGCGGACGGATCTGGGTCGAGAGCGAGCCCGGCACGGGCAGCACATTTCATTTCACCGCGCGCCTGAAGGCGGCTGAGAGCGTGGGGCCAACCCCTCAAACGCATGATCTAAACGCCCTCCGCGTGCTGGTAGCCGATCGCAACGCCACCAACCGGCAGATTTTCACCGAGACGCTCGGCTCCTGCGGCGTGACGGTCGAAGAAGCGGCCACCGTCCAGGAAACGATAACGGCACTGGGCGAAGCGCTGCGCCTTGGCCGTCCCTTCGACGTCGTGTTCGGTGACTGTCAGATGCCTGGGATAGAGGAGATTGAGCGATTGGCCGAGAACGGATGCACCTGTGGCGCGGGAATGATCATCCCGATGCTGACCACCGACGACCTGAGGTCCAAGCTCGCGCGCCTGCGCCGGCTCGGCTTCCAGAGCCATCTACTCAAACCCGTACGCCGCTCCGACCTGCTCGAGGTGCTTGCGCGCGCCGCGCGAAGGCTCAAACACGCCGCTTTGCCCGCGCCAACTCTCCGCGACGCCGCGCTTGCGGCCACTTCATCGCCGCCCACCGCACCCGGCGCGGCGATACGCACGTCACGGCGGCCGCTGCGCATCCTGCTCGCCGAGGACTCGCCCGACAATCGGCTGCTGATCACCGCCTATTTCAAGCGCCTTCCATACCGGCTCGAAACCGCGGAGAACGGCAAAGTCGCGGTCGAAAAGTTCACCTCGGGCCGCTACGACCTGGTCCTGATGGACATCCAGATGCCAGTGATGGACGGTTACACGGCGGTGCGAATCATCCGCGCCTGGGAGACCGAGCATGGCCAGCCCACCACGCCGATCCTGGCGCTGACCGCCTCGACGCTCGACGATGACATCCGCCGCGCCTTCGAGGCAGGCTGCAACAAGCACATCGCCAAGCCCGTGCGCAAGGCGGCGCTGCTCGAGGCGATCGAGGAAACACTGGCGATCGCCGGGGTCGCGGCGGCGGCCAAGCCTGCGCCGGTTGCGCTGAGGCGCTCACACGCGCGCGTCAACGGCCCCAGCGCCCCGCACTGAGGCGAAGCCGCGCGGCACCCGCTCCGCTCCTCTCGTCCGCCCCGGCCCCGCGCCGTCGCGGCCATCCAGGCACGGGTTGAGCGTGAAGCGCCAATTCCGTATCTTCTGTGGCAGAGTTCCGCGCCGGGGCCGCGCGCCGCAAATCTCGCGCGGCCCCGGCGCGGATGCGCACCACGCGTGACACACCCAACATCGCCCAGCCCCAACGATCTCTCCGCCGCGGCTGCGGCTTTGCCGGCCGGCGCCGGCGGCAAAGCCGCATTCGTGCGCGCCATGTTCACGCGCATCGTGCCGCGCTACGACTTCATCAACCGCCTGATGACTCTGGGACTGGATCAGCGATGGCGCCGCGAGGCCGTCACGATGGTGCGGCCGGCCGGCGCCTTCGCGCTCGATATCGCCACCGGCACCGGCGACCTCGCCCTCGAACTCTCACGCCAGGGAGCGCGCCGCGTGGTGGGCGCCGACTTCTGCGCCGGCATGCTCACCGCGGCGGTTGCCAAGGCCGCGCGGGCGGACGCCGGCGCCAAGCCCGCCTTCGTCGCCGGCGACACGACACGCCTCCCGTTTCACGACGACGCCTTCGATTGCATCGTCAACGGCTTCATGTTGCGCAACGTGACCGACCTGCCCGCCACGTTCAGCGAACTCGGCCGCGTGCTCAAGCCCGGCGGGCGGCTCGCCTGTGTCGATCTCACACCGCCGCGCGGTGCGTTGCACGGCTTCTTCGGCTTCTATATCGACCGCGTCGTGCCGCTGCTGGGCGGCGTGGTGAGCGGCCACTACTCCGCTTACCGCTATCTCGCCCAGTCGCTGCGGCCGCATCCCGACGCCGACACGATGGCAACGATCATGCGCGCCGCGGGGCTCGGCGAAGTCAGCTACCGTCTGACCGGCTTCGGTACGGTCGCGATCCACTACGCCGTCAAGCCGGGCGCGCCGGAGCGCGGCGGCCGTCGCGATCGCGTTGAGCCGGTCCAGCACGATGGATGCGGCGCTGCTTGAATGGTGCCGGCGGCTGATCGCGTGCCGCAGCGTCAGCGCGGAGGGCACGCGGCGAATCGCCGAGTTGTGCGCCTCTGAGCTGCTCGCGCCGGCCGGAATCGCCGCGCGTCTCGTCCGCTCGACACGCGAGGGCGGCGAACAGGTGAACCTGGTCGCGGCGATCCACGGCCGCGACTCTGCGCTAAAGCCGCTGGTGCTCAATACCCATCTCGACACGGTACCGCCGGGCGCGCCGCAGCTATGGACCGCTTGCGGCGGCGACCCGTTCAACGCGCGCGTCGAGGGCGACCGGATCTATGGGCTCGGCGCCGCGGACACCAAGCTCGACTTCGCCGCCAAGGCTTTCGCCCTGCGGGCGATGGGCACGCCGCGGCGTGACGTTTATCTGGTTGGCAGCTTCGGCGAGGAGCATGGTTTGGCCGGCGCGAAGGAGATCGCGACGGCGGCGCTGCTGCCGGCGGGAGCGATGGTCTTCGTCGGCGAGCCGTCGCGCCTGGAGGTCATCACCGCGCACAAGGGCTTGATGGTGTTCGAGTTGAAGCTCGGCTTCACACCGTTGCGGTTCGACGAACCGATGCGGGTGCGGCGGCTGACGTTCGCCGGCAAGGCCGCTCATTCCAGCACCCCGGCGCTGGGCGTCAACGCCATCGCGGTCGCGCTCGAAGCGATAGCAGTCAACCGCAAGCTCAACCTTGCGTTGATCTCGGGCGGCACCGCGGTCAACGTGGTGCCGGCGCGCTGCGACGCGGTGGTCGCAACCGACACTTCAATCGACGCTCCGGTCGGCGGCGTGATAGAGACCGCGAACTTCGAGCAGCCGATAGCCGGGCTCATCCCGCTGGAAGTGGTCACGACTACAACCCGGTTCATCGCCGCGCTCAGGAAGTATGCCGACAGCGGCGGCAGCGTCGAGCCCGACTACGCGCCGCCGACGCTGACCTGCAACCCGGGCGTGATCCGATCGGCGGCCGGCTCGGTCACGCTGGAATTCGAGTTGCGCCCGCCGCCCGGACTCGAGCTGGGCGAGGTCCGCACCGCAGTCGCGCGGGTGGCCGAAGAAATCTCGCGCAGCGCCGCCAGCGTGTCGGTCGAGCTTGGCGAGCGGCGCGCCAATCCGGGCTTCCGCGCCCCGGCGGCCAGCGAAACCGTCGAGCTGGCGATGGGCGCGCTGGCGAGCGCGGGGCTGGCGCTTAAGTCGGGCGTGAAGTCGGGATGCACCGAGGCGGGAATCTACGCCGCGGCGGGGCTCGAGCCGGTGGTAATTGGGCCGGGGCCATCGACCGGAGTGATCCACGCGCCCAACGAGTACAATTTTCTTTCCGACGTCGAAGCGGCCGTGCGTTTCTACCGCGCCCTGCTCGAAATGTAGATCATCGCCATACCGCTTGCGCGCCGGGCCTTGCCGGCCAACCAGCGCGCCCGAGCGGCAGCCATCGGCCGCTAGCTTATGGCGCCAGCCGTGATGACGCGGCGACGTGGCGCGCGCCAGTGAAAAGTGAAAAGTGGAAAGTGGAAATTACGGCAGCGCAACGGCGGCGACCGCCGCGCCTTCGCTGAGCCCCAATGCCTCGAACACGCCCGTCGGCACCATCAGCCGTGCCTCCTCCTCTTCCAATGCGCTGGCCTGCACCGCGCGAAAGCCCCGGCGCGAGTCCTCGTGCGCGACCATGTAGAGCCGTGCGTGCTCGGCCGGCGGCTCGCCCATCCTCAACTTCAGCGTCCGCCGCTGCCTGACCGGAACCAGCTCGGTGGTCGCCGCGCCGTAGTAGGGGCCGCCGTCGAACGGGTCGATATGGTTAAGAAACTTCATCCCGGCCTGCTCCAGAAGCTTGACTGCGCCGCGGCTCTCGTCGCGGACCGCACCGATTGACGCGCGCACGTCGTCCGGCAGCAGCAGGGTGTAGAGCGGCGCGTCGGGGAACAGCGCGCGGATGAATTCCTTGTCATGGATCGACAGCCGGTCCGCCTCGCGGAACGAGAGCCCCGTCACGCGCCGCCCGTAGTGGTCCCAGAAGACGTTGCCGTGGTCGCCCGTGGTCGGCGGCAGCATCTCGGCGATCACCCGATTCTGGAAGCGCTTGAGATGGCGCCCGATATAAACGAAGCGTACCCACGAGAGCTGCTTGCCGATCCGCTCAGGGCGATGGCGCATCGCCTGCGTCACGATAAGCCCGCCGACCTCGCTCGGCCCATCCATCGAATGGCGCAGCCGCAGATAGGTATGGCGGAACATCTTGCGCAGCCGCGCGGAGTAGCGCTCGTCGCTGTCGATCTCGAGGTAATAGTGCGGGCTCTGCGGCGTGCCGTGCTGGCCGATGATCAGCGAGGCTCCGGCAATCGCCCGCGTCGCGATCTCCTCGGCGCAGAAGACGTAGACCGCGCGCGCACGGTTGGCGGCCCGGCCGCGAAACGACCTCGCCGAACGCACCAGCGTCTCGCGCAGCTCCGCCGAATCCGTGGGCAGGTTAACCGAATCGAGCTCGCGCGCGAGGCGCAGCAGGCGGCGATGGTCTGTCGGACGGGCTTCGCGGATGAGAAAGGCGGGCTGCGAAGCTTCCATGGCTTGATTCTAACACGCCGGCGCAGCGCCGGTATTTCCTTCCGCTGCCCTGCCGGGCGGCCGGCCAGGCACCCGTGCGGCGCCAACTCCGGAGGTCCGAAACGCCCATACAGGGCGCGAATTCGAGCGTTGCGGCATTGCAAGGCCCAAGTTGAATTAGAACCTTGGGTCGGATAGTTTTGTGTGGGCCGGAAGCTGGCCGGCCGCACAGGAGGTGTGGTGTGATGGAGTTGCCGAAGTGCCAAAAGTGTAGCAATGGCACCCTGATTCCACTTTCGGACTACGGCCAAGAGGGCGCTTCGGTGATTTTCAAGGCGTGGGTTTGTACCAACCCCGAATGCGGCTTCAGCCTGCGCGTCGACAAGGGTGAAGTGACCTACGGCAAGCGGATCGAGACCAAACATTAGCGCATCCGCGCCGCACCAGACATCGCAAGGGGCGGTCCCACAGGACCGCCCCTTTTTCGTTGTTTGTTTTTCGCTTCGACATTCGTTGCCGCGAGTTGGTGCCCGTCCCCTATCCGGTCTATAAAGCCCTATAGACACACGCGGCGGCTCGCTCGCCGGGCTTTCGCCACGGAGGTTTTCAGATGAGCGGACGGTTCTATCGCTCCCAGCCCATCGGCTCGCTGCTGCGGCCCGAGTACCTGCGCGAGGCGCGGCGCGCGCTGCGCGCGGGCGAGATTTCCGCGGCCCGCTACAAGCGGGTCGAAGACCGCGCGGTGGACGAGGCGCTCGCGCTGCAGGAGGCGGCCGGCCTCGACATCATCAACGACGGCGAGCAGCGGCGCATGAGCTTCCTGGGCTCGTTGCTGGACGCCACCGAGGGCCTCTCGCGCAGCGCGGCCGTCACGCAGCCCTGGCACGAGGACGACACGCACGTGGTCAACCTCACGTTGGGGCTAGCCGTCACCGGCAAGGTGCGCCGGCGCCGTTCGCTCGCGACTGAGGAGTTCGTCTACGCGCGCGCCCGCGCCCGCCGGCCGCTGAAGATGACGCTGCCGAGTCCGATGATGCTGAAGATGTTCTGGTCGCCGCGGGAGTCTACCGCCGCTTACCGCGATCCGTTCGACATGTTCGCCGACGGCGCCGCCGTGATTCGCGCGGAGATCGCCGAGCTGGCCCGCCTGGGCTGCGAGTACATCCAGATCGACGCGCCCGAGCTGGCCAACCTGGTTGACCCCGAAGTGCGGCGCAGCGTCTTCGAGGAACGCGGCATCGATCCGAAACGCATGATCGGCGAGGGCGTCGAGATTCTCAATTCGCTCGCCGACCAGCCCGGCGTGGCCTTCGGACTGCATCTGTGCCGCGGCAACAATGACGGCCGCTGGCTGGCCAGCGGCGGCTACGACTCGATCTCGCGCGAGGTCTTCCAGCGCGCCAGCCGCTACGACGAATTCCTGCTCGAGTACGACGACTCGCGCTCGGGTTCCTTCGAGCCGCTGGCCGACGTGCCGCGCGACAAACGCGTGGTGCTCGGCCTGGTAACCACCAAGCGCAATGTGCTCGAGTCGGCTGGCGATCTGATCCGCCGTATCGAGGAAGCCGCGCGATTTTTCCCGCGCGAGCAGCTCGCGCTCTCGACCCAGTGCGGCTTCGCCTCGGGCATCAAGGGCAACCCGGTCGAGCCCGCGATGCAGGAGCGCAAGCTGAGCCTGGTCGCCGACGTCGCCCATCGCGTGTGGGGCTGATTCGCCGGCTTGGTCCTGGAACCATCCGCGCGGCGAAGCGTATTGGCGCGCTGGCGGGCCGGCGGTAATAATGTTCGCGGTTATCTCGTCACAGGAGTTGCGCTGACTTGAACGCATCCGTATCGCCGCCGCGCTTGTTGTTCCTGGCGATGGCATTGATGGCCTTCGCTTGTTCCAGCCAACGTGAGCCCCAAGAGCCGGCGCGCGCGCCTGACCGCTTCATCTACGTCTCCGCGCAGGACGTGCCCAGTGTGTGCTACCACGATCTGGGCGCCGTGAGCTTCACCGAGCCGTTCTCGAGCGCCGCGATGGACGGGGACGGCGTGAAGATGGCGAACCAGCTAAGGGCGCTGGCGATCGATAAGTACCCCAACGAAGCCGACGCGGTGATCAACGCGCAGACGCAGGAAAACGACGTCGGCACGATCGTGACCGTAACCGGCGAAGTGGTCGAACTGAAGCACGCAGAGACCATCGAATGCGCGATACGCAAGGCGCCCGGCATCCTCGATCGCACCGCGGCGGTCGCGGCCGGCGCGGGGCTTGGCGCGGTGGCGGGCGGATTGATGCCTGGCGTCGGCGGCACGACTGGAGCGATCGTCGGCGCCGGCGTCGGCGCGACCGCGGTCGGCACCTACATGGCCGTCAAGCAGCATCGGGAAACGCTGCGCGAACAGGAGCAGATGAAGAATCAGCTCGCCGCGCAGCAAACTGAGATCGCGCGCCTGCTGGCGGAACGCTCGAGCCTGCGCAAGTGCGCGGACGATGAAACACCGCTCGCCGATTGCAAGATCGACACGCGCATCGCGGCCGCAAACGATTCCTCCCAGCCCGCCGACAAGGTCGCTCTTGAGCAGGCCTCGCAATTCGAAATTCAGAAACAGATTCAGGAGCAGCAGGGCTACATCGGGAAGCTCCATGCGGAGATCTCGGATTTGCGGCAGCAGATGGGCGGCTACTGAGCGGGCGCGCATATCCGGCGGCGAAAATGAAAAGCGGCGGAGCATCGGCGATGCTCCGCCGCTGGTTTGATCGGCAGTTGCGGGCGAGTGCGGCGCGGCTAGAATTCCGCCTTGAAGCTGTCGCGCAGGCCGTTGGCGTAGGAAACCCGCGTGGGCCTGATGCGAATCATCCGCAGCCCGTCGTTTTTGAAAAACGGCTCCTCGAAGGGGTTCTTCTTGAGGAAGATCGCCTTGAGCGGCTCCCATTGCGCGCTCGCGCGCGCCACCTCGCTCGCAATCCCCTGCATCCAGGCCCGCACGATTTCAAAGCTCGGCACCTTGCCGACGTCGCGATTGTCGGCCAGCACCGTCGTCTCGGGATGCTTGAGCAGGTTCTGAAATTTATCGGCGTTGCCCGCCATGATGAACAGCAGGTCGAGTTCCGGGGTCTCGGCGAAGCCCTGCAGGTTGGCGGTCGGCCACTTCTCGCCCTGGGTGACGAGTACGGCCACATGCTCCTGGGCCAGCAGCGCGCCGAGTTTTTCTTTTTGGGTAGCGTCCAAGGCCATTATCAATTCCTCCGTTAAGCGCTTTCGCCCGCTTTGCGGGATACTCGACAATCTAATCAGCGTGGCGCGCGAGGCCAGCGCCGCGGCGCATCAAAACCCATCGCCCGCGCGAATACGCAGCCGCGCTCACTGCGCCGGATCCACGTCGAGCGGATCCACGTCGAGCCTGACCACGACGCCCTTAAGCGACGGAGACGGCGCGGGGTAGCGCCGCATCACCAGCGGATCGTGGCCGGGGATGATATGACGGGGCGAAGCCGCAAGCCGTTCGAGCTTGCGAAACGAATCGATCGCGTCACCGATATCGAGCACCGCGACGAACGGGCGGCTGCGCTCGAGGTTTTCGTAATAGTGGCTTGCATCCGAAGCGAGCACGACGTTGCCCCGCCGCGTGTGTACGCGCACGACTTGCAGGCCCGCGGTATGGCCGGCCGCCAGATGCAGCGTAAGCCCGGGCGCGAGTTCCACGTCGCCGTCATACAGCTCGACCCTGCGCTTGAAGTTCAGCCGCACCATCCCGGCCACCTCCTCGACTTCGAAGCCGTGGGCGAAGTACGGGTAGCGCATGTGGCGCCCGGTCGCGAAGGCGAGTTCGCGCTCCTGGAGATGAAAGCGCGCGTTCGGCAGCTTGTGAAAATTGCCAACGTGGTCGTAGTGCAGATGGGTGATGATGACGTCGGCGACCGCCTCGGGTTCGACGCCGATCATTTTAAGGCTCGCGATCGGACAGCGCAGGAACTCCCGCCGGCGGCGCGCTGCGGCCTCCGCGGTGAAGCCGGTATCGACCAGAAAGGTGCGCTCCGGCCCGGCCACGGCCCAGGTGAAGTAGTCCATCGGCATCGGCGCGTCATGCGGATCGCCGCCGACGAAATGGTCGGCGCGGCGCGCGTCGCGGGTCGCGTAGCGGATGGCGAAAATTTTGTATTCAGGCAGCTTATCGATCATCGTCATCCTCCATCGTCATCCTGCCGCTCCTCTTCCGCCTACCCGCATGTTGGCCTCCAAACCGTGGGGACGGATGATTTGCGTGCCGTTCGCCGCTACTGCTGCTGGTCGAAAACTTCCTTGGCCACCAACGCGGCCGTCATCGCCGTCGGCCAGCCGGAGTAAAAGGCCAGGTGAGTGATAATTTCCGCGATCTCGGTCTTGCTCACGCCGTTGCCGAGCGCGCGCTCGACATGGACGCGAAGCTGCTCCGGACGATACAGCGCCACCAGGGCCGCGACCGTGATCAGGCTGCGGTCGCGCTTGGAAAGTTCGCTGCGCTCCCACACGTCGCCGAACAGCACTTTTTCCGTGAGCTCGATCAGCTTGGGGACCGTGGCGCGAACTTTTTCGCGGGGAGAATTGGACGATGACGACGACGTAGCCATTGGTGTTTCCTCCAGTGATTTTGGAAAATCGCCGCACCTCGGCGCGCGTGGCCAGGATCGGGCCAAGTGCCAGGAGCGTTCGAGGATCGAAACCACCTGTATCGCCGTGCTGTGCAAACGACAAGCGAAATTCTTCGCGCCGCGGGAAAGGTGGCACCTGGGACGGCGCTAACCGCCTGACGCAGGCGGTGGACTCGATCGGAGGTACCATCGCCGGACCTATGACGGGGCCCGACCGGCTGACCCAGGAGCAGACACTGCTGGAGACGGTCGACTATACTTACGACAACGCTGGGAGGCGCGCGTCGGGTGGCAGGCTGCGTTGCGAGCGGCGCCGGAAAAACCGTGGACCAAAACTGGCCGGACCTTGCAGCGGGAGGCCGTCCGACCTATATGGAGTTGCAATTGGGAGACTCCAAACGGAAATCCTGGCTGAGCTGAGCGTGATCGAGGCCAACCCGACCTGAGGAGGCAATTTCTGATGGACACGGAACCAAGCGATGAGAAGATCGTCCGGGTCGCGTTTGGTTTCATGGCGGCCAAGACGCTGCTGAGCGCGGTCGAGCTGGGCGTCTTCACCGGGCTGGCCAAGGGAACGCTTACTCTCGACGAATGCATCGCACGCTTCGGTCTCCATCGGCGATCGGCGCGTGATTTTCTGGACGCACTCGTCGCACTGGGGATGCTGGAGCGGCGCGAAGGCCGGTACGCGAACACGCCGGAGACCGATTATTTTCTTGATCGCGGCAAGCCAACCTATATGGGCGCCTGGCTGGAAATGTTCAACCTGCGACTTTATCGATTCTGGGGGTCGCTGACCGAGGGGCTGCGTACCGGTCAACCGCAGAATGAGATTAAAGGGGACGAGGACGCGTTTGACGCCATCTATAATCAACCTGAGCGGCTGCGGGCCTTTTTGCAGTCCATGACCGGACATAGCCTGGTCGCGGCCAGAGCGATCGCGCACAAGTTCCCGTGGCAGAACTACCGGAGCTTCCTCGACGTGGGCACGGCCCAGGGAGCTTTGCCGGTTGCAGTGGCCACGGCTAATCCGCATCTTGCAGCCGGCGGCTTCGATCTTCCGGTCGTGCGTCCCTTCTTTGAGCAGTATGTAAGTTCGTTCGGACTCGAGCGACAACTGACGTTTTATCCGGGCGACTTCTTCAAGGATCCTCTGCCTGCGGCCGATGTGCTCGTGATGAGAATGATTCTGCACGACTGGAATCTCGATAGGAAGCTGACGCTGCTGCGCAAGGCTTACGAGGCGCTGCCCAAGGGCGGGGCGCTGATTGTCTATGAACTTCTCATCGACGACGAGCGCCGTTGCAACCTGCTGGGTCTGCTGATGAGCCTGAACATGATGATAGAACTCCAGGGCGGCTTCGATTACACCGGCGCCGACTGCCGCGGCTGGATGCGCGAGACGGGTTTCAGCCAGACCAGAGTGGAGCAGCTCACGGAGCGCGAATGGATGGTCGTCGGGATTAAATAAGCAGCGCGGAAAGTTATGATCGCCACGACAGAGATCGCACGCGGCATCTCTCGTGTCAGCATCTGGGATGAGTTGGCGTTGGCGGAGATGTCGTTTCCGGAAACGTCATACATGGGAGCCGCGGGGACGGCGTCCATCCAAAAAAGGAGCGGAGCACCGCAAAAAAAAGCGGAGCATCATAGTTGATGCTCCGCTTAGGGATCCCGGCCGCGTCCTACTCTCCCGTGCCGCCATCGGGCACAGTACCATCGGCGCTGAGGGGCTTAACTGCCGTGTTCGGGATGGGAACGGGTGTTACACCCTCGCTGTGGCGACCGGAAAGTTTGCCGTCCGGCTCTCCAGACGGGCGAAATTTCCGACCAACTGAATATGTAGGAATCTTCAGGCAGCAGCGTCAGGCAGCAAGCAGTAATACAAATGAATGAACTGGCAGTCTTCGATGCGGGCTACGGCCCGGCGACGATCGCGATAACCATCGTCGCCTCTCAAGCCCACCTGGATGGGTTTGAGATTGGCG
>JAKAVN010000053.1 GCA_021827495.1 Deltaproteobacteria bacterium
GATTTTTGACCCCTAACAACATTAATCCAAGGCCCACTCTCATGATCGTAGTAATGCTTACCCTTCGCCGCAATCGTCTTTCGCCGGGTTTTTCCGCAACCTGTTAAGACTCTGCAGGTCGCGAAGGTCCTTCGACTTCCGCGTCTGATGCGCAATGTTCTGGGCAGCCGCCGCGCCGTTCAGACCCTGCCGCGCAAGCTCCTCCTCAATATCTTGGCGCCGCCGCGAAAACCCCATCACCTGCTCCCGCATGTATCCGTCAAGCTCCCAGCGGCCGTCAGCACCCGTGACGTTGATCCGATAGCCGAGCTGTTCGACCTCGCGAGCAAGCTCGGAGCGATAAACCGCGGTTGCGAAAGTCTGCGAGCGATAGATCTCCAGCGGATCAAGGCCTCGCCACGCGGCGTCCGGCCTCCGCGTCATGTTGGCGATGACGACGTGGGTATGGAGATGCGGGTCGGGGGGCGTAGCCGTCGTCCGCGCCGCTTTGCGACGGCCGGGCGGCGACGTGGTCGAAGCGTGCGGCGACGATGTTTTCAGTGACGACCCATTCGCTTCCGCCGTATTGGCGTGAGAGCGCATAGCGCTCGATCTCAGCGAGCGCGCGGCTTACTGAACGTCGACGCGCGTCGATTAGGCGACCATCCTCGCCCAATAAGGCTTGGATGCTTACCGACTTCGGCGCGTTGAAGGTGGCATCCCAGCCAGCGCGGCGGCCGTTGAATGCGGTAGCCTGTTGAACCAGCACCTGCCCGGTCGCCGGATGCAATCCATGCAACACCGCTCGGAAGTCCGCGGTCGCTACTTCACCGGACAAGCCAAGGGCCGCCGCGCCTTTGCCGAACCATTGGCCGAAGACGCGCCGTTCTTCCGTGTAGTAGTCGTCCTGCGAGTATTTTTCCTCGTAGTAGGACTCCGCCTGTTTGGCGCTCAGCGCCCCTTTCGACATTACGAGCATGGCTATGCCAATGGCCTCTGACTGCGAGGACTCGCTTGAGCTCGACGGCTATCTGCCGCGCCCGCTTCCGCCTCCGGCGCGCCGTCCAGCGGAGTTGGCGGCGACTCGACCTCCGGTTCTTCACTTGTAGTCAGGCGCGGAAGGAATCCCCGCTCTCGCTTGACCGGGGCCAGATACGAAAACTCAACGATCGCGCGCCGATGGCCGGTCATACATAGGGAGCCCTGGAACGGTTGCAGCATCTGAATCTCGCTCGGCAGTGCCGCGCTCTCGACCACGCGCTGCGGATGAATCGTGAAGCCGTCGCGCATCTCGCGCGGGCCGGCGCTGGCGCCAACCTGAGTCCGGCTGACTTCTCGCTCTCCGATTTGCTCACTCGACCATCGCGCCGTCTCTGGCTCACCCGTGCGAAGAATCAGCTTGGTGGCCGGAGCCGCCGCCATCGTCGCGGTCTGATCGCGGCCGTAGAGCGCGCGGAGTTGAGTGATCGCCTGAAAGCCGAGCACCGCGCAGAGTTCACGCTTGCGACCTCGCACGACTAGCGATTCAAGTTGCGCCTGGCGTCTCAGAATCGGCAGCTCGTCCGCAACTATCCAAATCTGCTGGTGTGGCTCCTGCGCCGCCATCAGGCGGCGGACCAGACAGTCCAGCCATACGCTCTGAAGAGGCGACGCCGCCTCGCGCGAATCTTCCGTGGAACTCAGGAAGAGCCATCCCCGCGGCGCGTTCACCCACTCGACGGCGCTCCACGCGCGCTCAAACTTCCGCGGTAAATGATGAAACGCCTTGGTCGCATTGAACGCGATCGCAACGATACCGGCGCCCTGGTCGTGCGCGCCCGGATCGATCAAGGCTTCGGCGGGGACACACCGCAGCGTTTCCTTGAGTTTCCCGCGGGACAGTCCGAGCAGCTTTGGAATGTCAGCCGGATCACCGGTGCGGACGACATCGAGCAGCCCGACGATCAGCGTGCGCGCCGATTCCCTGAAGAAGAAGTCCGCCCCACTCTGAGCGAATGGATTCGCTGGGTCCGGAAGCAGCGCGCTCGCCAGCGCCTCGGCGTCCATAGCTTCGCTTCCCGGTCGAAGCTCCGCCCAGGGCGTCCAGCCCGGACAGCGCAGATCGAGCGGATTAAGAATGAGGTCGCCGCGCTCGGGTCTGAAGAACTCGGGCACAGACTCGCATTCCGAGTCGAGGACGATCGCCGTTTCACCACGCGCCTCAATTTGCCTCAAAAGATTTCGAATCGTCGTCGATTTACCCGAGCCGGACGAGCCAACGAACAGGAGATGCTGCGACTCGATCGAACGCGGGATTCGGACGCCGCCGATTTCGACGCCATCGCCTTTGAGCTCACGCACGAGCTTTCTGACGGGAATGACGTCGGTGCCACGCACGTACTCGTCGTCGGCGGCATCGAGCCTGCGAGGAAATAGAATCCCGCCCGCTGCCAGCAGGATGGCGCCGGCAGGAATCAGCGCCCACAGCGAGTAATGCGCGAACCAGATACCGAACGAGTGGCCGAAATAGAAGCGCCGGTTCAAAAATTCGTACATGGTCGCAGAGGGATAGCGCACGCCGCGATAGGGGAGCGGCAGGAATGAAAGAGGAAGTAGCTGGGTGAACACCCACGCGAGTATCCAGCGGCCGAAGTATCGATGTCCGGCCCAGCCGCCATAGCGCCCGGCCCAGTACCATACGAGCACGACTGCGGAGATTGCCCACAGGGCGGCGGCGATCACGAGCATCCGCATCACCATCTGCGCCCACATCTGCAGCGACGTGACTCCTGCCCGCCACCGTACTGCTGGCCGGATAAGCGTCTTCATCGAACTCGCTCCGTTTCCCCCGACGGTCCGGTTGATAGCCGCGCGATATACTGACGAGCTGCCTCCTCGCAGGCGTCCATAATCGCATCGACCCCTTCGGCGCCCAGCGTCTGGTCGAGCGAGTGGAAGAGCGCCGAGCGCGTCTTGACGATCTCGAAGAGCATCTGGCCATACCGCTTCGTTTCGGTCTGCTCGATCAGCTCGCAGAGATTTCTGATCGCATCGAGTTTCGTTGCCAGCTCCGTTTGCGTTGCCGATTCGCCGCCGCTGACACTGCCGCTGCTTTCAAAGTGCCGGACGATGATCGACTGGATGAGGGTGGTCGGCGTCGTGCCAAGACTGTGCGCTTGCTCCTCGATTCGGAGCACGATCGCCTGCGGCACTCTGATGTTGAAGCTCTTCTTGTCTGCGCCGTTTGAGTCCGTGTGCGGTTGGTCCGAGTTCATGATCGTCTTCCCATTGAGGTCCGCTGACGGTCCGCGTGGTTATTTCTCACGTCACGAATGCTAGCGGTTGATAGCACTGTGGAATCGCGCGTTTGTCCCTGTCGCGAAGGCCGATCGGCTAGCGCCCTTCATCAAGGGATGAGTGACGTGTCACGTATGGACCGCGCCCCTCAAGGGCGCGGCAACGGAAGCCAGCAGTCAGCAGGAAACCGGTTGCAGTCGCGTATACGGCCTGTCTGCGGGGCACGACTGACGGTTGCCCCAGGCCCCGATGGAAATCCGCGCACTCGCGCCTAATCGAACTCGTGGCCTCGCAGGCCCGACACGTCGCAGGCTTTAGTGAGTGCCGGTCTGACCGGTTCGCCAACACCATGATGCTTACACCGCGCAACCCTGGATGAGATTCGAGCACGCTTCCGTCTTCGGTTTGGTTAGAGCGGCTTTTCCGCCCGCCCTCTCACCGGCCTCGAGGGCGGCGGGGAAGCCGCCGGTTTCGGATCCGCGACGACGCGCACTGCACCGCGCCGGCCAGCCTGCTGGCCCAGCGGTGCGCGCGGCGCCCGCGTTCCACTGTCTGCGCTCTGGTTCGGACGCGGCGGGAACGGGCGATAGTGCTCGCCGGTGCTCAGCAACTTCCATGCTACGCGGGCGTTCTTGTTGGCGAGTGCGACCGCCGCGATGTTGGGTCCGCGCCTGGCCTTCAGACCTTCCGCCCACATGCCGTGTGCACCGCGCCAGCGCGAGTTGATGCGTAACGCCGCGCGAGCACCGTGGATCAGCAGTGTGCGCAGGTACGTGTCGCCGCGTTTGCTGATGCCCAGCATCACCGTGCGTCCGCCGCTCGCGCGATGTTTTGGCACCAATCCCAAATAGGCTGCCAACTCGCGGCCGTTTTTGAACTCGCGCGCGTTGCCGACCGCCGCCACCAGCGCGGTGGCGGTGAGCTCGCCGATGCCGGGCACCTCCACCAGGCGCTGGCAGCGTTCGTCTTGGCGCAACAAACGGCGCACGCGCAGGTCGTAGTCATGCAGCCGCTGCTCCATGAACTTGAGCCGCTCGCTCATCTCCGCGATCAGCTCCAGCAGCAATCCGCTCAACCGCTGTTCCCGATTCTCGAGAATGGCCGGCAGGGCGCGCCTGAGCGGGGCGAAGCCCTTGCCGATGACGATTCCATATTCCGCCAGCAGTCCGCGCACCTGGTTGCTCAGCGCGATCCGCGTCTTCACCAGCCGCGCGCGTACCCGATGCACCGCCTGCACATCCTGCTGCGCGATACTTTTGATGGCGACAAAGCGCATGGTCGGCCGCCGCACCGCCTCGCAGATCGCCTCGGCATCGGCGCTGTCGTTCTTGTTGGCTTTCACGTAGGGCTTGACGAACCGCGGCGCCATCAGCCGCACCTGATGGCCATGTTTCTGAATTTCTCGCGCCCAGTAGTTGGAAGTCGGGCACGCCTCTATACCCACCAGACACGGCGGCAGCTGCGCCATGAAGATAGTCAGTTGCCGACGAGTGAGCGCTTTACTCACTACCGCCTTCCCGCGCGCATCGCAGCCGTGCACCCGGAAGATGTTCTTTGCCAGATCAATTCCCAACGTTGTAACCTTCATCGCGGACCCTCCTCGCTTCGGTTGATGATCGAACGAATCATCTTGGCCCATCGACGCCGTTATCCAAGCGGGGAGCGGTCCATCCCATCAAAGGATTCCACGTGCGAAGCACGTCAGCGGACCTTACGTCCATGCGAATCACGCCTGAGGCTTGGCAGCGCCGTTGGTCCTGACCGGGGCCGCGCTGGTCGAATGACTGGAACCGCTGTGCGAACGCGTCCACGTCTGGAACTCACGGTCGGCGTCGAAGAAGGCGCGAAGGATCTCAGGAATAAGCGCCTTCGGCTCAACTGCCTCACCGTGAACGTGCTGGTAATAAGACGCGTAGAGGTCGAGGGCGGCGCACAAGTCGCCGGCGAGCGTGATGCGGACCTGGACCGAACGAAGCGGTTTCGTAATTCGCGCGAGTCTCATCGCAGTCCTCCTATCGCATGCAAGTAGAGCGTAACCTCCATGGCGAGCAGCGAGATGCCCGCGCCGATTGCGGAGGTTGCGATGCAACGGTCCTTCCACTCGTCGGTGCTGACAAGCAGCAACACGGCGCCCAAAATCGTGAGCACCGCAATCAGAGCCGCTCCAGGCGTCCAGAATTGAGTCCGGCCTGTGGCTGTGAGCCAGAAGGTCGCAGCCGTAGACAGCGTCGCGGCTATCCCGAGCCAGCCGAGCGCCGTTATTCCTGAGATCTGCATGAGCGTCCCTCCTTTTCAGAACAGCAGCGGAGAATATGGAAACAGGTAGCCCATGAGCTGGACCGCCCCGAGCGCCGCGGAGCCTCCCAGTCCCGCTGCGGCGAGCCGGCTTACGCCCTGACTGTGGCCGCTGCCGGTTGCGTAGAGCACTCCGGAGCCGACGAACGACATGACCACCAGCGCGTGCGCCACTGGACCGGTGAGATCGTTCTGGAGAGTGATCAGCGTCTGGTCCCATGGGAACGTGCTGGTCATCGTTGTGGCCCAGGACAGGCCGGGAGTCAGCACGCCTCCCGCCATCGCCGCAATCGCTGCGAGCATCTTTCCTCCACGCCTCATAACCTTCTTCATGACACCTTCTCCTTTCGCTCCCATTCGGGAGTTAGTCTCCATCTTCGACGCTCCGCAGCCGGTAACCTGCCTGCGGGTCGTACTCTTCGATTGACATGATCCCGGTAAGGCGCCGGCCGCGCGGCGTCTGAGCAATTGACACGATCAGGTCCACGGCTTCGCTGATGAGCCGCTGCTGTGGCGGCACGTTGGCTTCCTGGACGAGCGTCTCAAGCCGGATGAGTGCGGCTTTCGGATCACCTGAGTGGATAGTCGTAAGTCCACCAGGGTGACCCGTGTTCCACGCCTTGAGCAGAGTCAGCGCCTCGGCGCCCCGTAGCTCGCCGATTATTATGCGGTCGGGGCGAAGCCGCATGGTCGTGCGCAGCAACCTGAGCAGGTCAGCGGTCCCGGTCGTATACAGATAGACGGTGTGAGGATGCGAGCAGCGTAGCTCGGACAGCTCTTCAAGGATGACAGTGCGATGTGCGGGGTCGAACTCCGCAAGCAGTGCATTGGCGAGCGTCGTCTTGCCCGAGGCGGTGGGACCGGCAATCAGAATGTTGCGTCGGTCGGCGACGGCGGAGCGCAACGTTTGTGCCTGACATCGTGCCATGATTCCCGCCGCGACATAGTCGTCCAGCGTGAAGACCACGGGGGCCGGCTTGCGGATCGAGATAACCGGTCGAGGTACGGCTGGGAGCATCACGCCGGTAAAGCGCGCTGCGCCAATTGGAAGCTCAGCCTCGATGATCGGGTTGTTTTCGTTGGCGACCTGATGGTTGAGCGCCGCCACCACGCCGATCAGCTCCTCGGCCTCAAGGTCGGACATGGTCCCGCCTGGTTCCATGCCGCGCCCGTGTCGGTCGATGACCACTTCGCCGCTATGGTTCCGCATGACTTCGATCACGTCGTATTCTTTTTCGAGGGCGTGGAGCATGACTGGACCGAGTGCGCGAGGCGTGACTTGAAGCGTGTTACCGGCATGCAGCGCGCCGATCAGGATCGGCGCCTGAAGCGCGCCTAAATACGAATGCTGGCGCCACTCCGAAAGCGCGCTTGGCTGGCGCATGGACGGCTGGGTCTGTTGCGGAACTGTGAGCGGCTGGAGAGCTGCCCTGGGTGCGGCTGCCGGCGGAGCCGCAGGTTTCACTGGCGCACTCGGCATGCCCGCGCCGTCCGCTCGCGGCCAGTCGGCGGGCGCAGCCTCGTGAGCCGTGGCAGAGACCGTCTTGACGGCTGCGGCTTCCCTGGCGTGGTTCCAGGAAATCGTCAGCGTTGTAACCCCGGCCACCGCCGTGATGACCACAATCGCCGTGAAGTAGGCACGCCGGCTCATTCGCCCACCGCCGCTCAGGTCGGATTGGCGCGAGGCCGTGGTTTGCGAAGCGCCTGTTGTATTGACGGCATTTGCCGACTCTGGCTGCGGCGGGTTTAGGTTCGCACCTGGCTGCATTTCTTCCATGGCTAGACGCCTTTCCCTCTCGGCGTTCCGGTGTAGGTGATGGTTACGCGGTCCTGCGCCCGTCCGACGCCTGCGAGGAGCACCGCCTGGTCAAACATCCGATCAACGATGTAGTAGTTCCCGGCGACCCGATAATTGACGAGGCCATTGCCAGCGGGGCCGGCAACCAGCAGCGCCGGCGCTTCGCTCGACTTCATGCCGGCAGGCATCTGCAGGTAGGTGTGTACTCCGTCATCGAAAGCGCGGATTGGCTTCCAAGGCACGTGCGGACCGTCTACGGCGTAGTTCAGGTTAAGTTCCTTGTGCGCGAGGTCGGCGATCAGGCTGATGTGTTTCGGCACTACGGATGACACAGCCGCGAGCCGCTTCGCCTGCTCACTCGCCGCCAGCAGTTCTCTGGGAAAGTAGAACCCGACCGCCTGTGTAAATGTCGCGGTGCGCCGCGAGATGAGATTCAACCGGTAAGTGCGCTGGTTGGTCATGATCACGAGGTTGGTTGAGAGCGGAGCGTCCTTGGGCTTGATCAGAATGTGTGGGACCGGGTCCTGGGGACTGCCGCTGCCGGCGATGTCGACGAGCCAGCGCTCGCTGTCGCCGGTGGCCACGTCGGTCACTGTCTCGCCACGCCCGAGCGTGAGGTCGGTCACGTGAAGCGGCGCACAAATCAGCATGGGCGGTTTATTCGTAAGACCGTATGGATAGAGAATCCGGTCGCCGCGTATGACCGGGGCTTCGCCCGTGTCGCGGTAAGCGCGCACGGCGACCCGTACCGGCTCAGGTTCGAGACTTAGCGGATCGACCGGCGCGGCCGATGGCGTCGCATTTTCCATCTCCGACCGCACTTCGGTCGCGAGTTGCAGTGGTGGAATCGGCCGCTGCTGGCTGCACCCGGCAAGCACTGCAACGAACGCGCACAGCAGCACCAACAAAATGGCGACATGCAGGATCGTGAACGCTATTCGCAGAACTACGCGCAGCGTCTTTCCTGCTAACCGCGGGGCCGCCGCGGTGTATCAAAGCGTGCGTGAACGCGAGTCCCATTTCTGCTGTAGCCTGTTCATTGTCGCTGCTCCGTCCATGAGATTTCGCTGACCGTGAAACCCAACGGGTTGATAAACGTGGCACTGATTTCAGCCGGCGGGTTCAGGGCTGCTTCTAACACGCATTCCCAGTGGCTCTCGCCCTCCGGATCGCCCGCGAGACTCCAATCGCGCTCGGTCCAGCGCACCTGATAAGTCTCGGCGGAAAGTTTAAGGATCGAGTCGATGTCAACCGTTACGCGCTTGTCTTTGGCGAGCTTGAAAGGGTCGTGCACATGGCCGTTGTCGTTGTACCAGTGGTCCAGGTAATGAAGGGTGGCGTTGCCCGAACGCGCCTTAACTCGGTTGAGAATTTCGGTCTCGGCCAGCGGATCGCCGACGACTTCGCGCGCGTCACGGATAAACCCGGCAATTTCGTAGCGGATGATCCGGTTCTGTCCGAGAAGTGGCTCGGCGACGCTCGTCGCCCCTGGAGCTGTCAGAGCAAAACCCTGCCGATCTAAAGTGACGACGTAGGGGATGTACCGGCTGCGCGCCGCAAGGTAGATAATCCCGGCGGCAAGCATCAGGGCAATAACGGTTGTGCCCGCCGCAGCGTATTGCCAATTGCGCGTCGTCCGCTCAAGCTCGCGGTACCGGTCGCGGAAAAGCTGTCGCGGCTCTTCCTGAGTGCCCACAAGGTTAATTCCCATTGCCGTTACGCTTCTGGTACTCGGTTACGTCCACCGCGATGTCGCGTGTATAGGAGCCGGGCCGGCCGGGCTGGTATTCGAGCTGTGCTCCACCAGAACCATCGCCGGGCGGCAGCACGGGCCCGTTCCACGGCGGCCGTGAGGACGGCGATGACGGCGGGTTGGGATTGCGGGGCGGCTCAACCGTGGGCCGGGGTTCGGGTGGACGCGGGCCGCTCCCGGTCCCCTGGACGGCGCTGCCGCCCTTGAAGCCGCCCACAACGGTGGTCGCGATTTTGGAAATGACCGAATACATCATGGCCGCCGCCGCCGCGCGCTCGAAGCTCGTGCTGATCCCGCTGCGCGTCATTTCGGCGACTCTGGCTGGTATGGTCCAAGTGATGAACGCGAAAAGAACCGCTGAGCCCATCATCGTCAGCAGCAGAGTGACGTTGCCCGCGTTCCAGATTGCGGGAATCAGGCTGCCCTAGGGCGCGGTGATCGTCATGCCGACGCCGACCATCAGGTAGAGGAACATCAGCTTGACGCCGATGCCGACCATCCAGTTGAGGTAGCCCTCGCCAAATCCCCAGGTCCATCGCGAGCTGCTGAAGCCCAGAAGCAGAAGGCCGCCGCCGATCCCGATGTAGACCTCAGCCACGGTCCACACCATGTCGATCGCGATCCAAAGAAAGGCCAGGTAAATCACTAGGCCGCAGAGAAATGAGAGACTCGCTGCAGGAGTCAGGAAGTTGTACCAGGCGAGTTTCGAGAGGGAATTGATAATGGCCTGAAACAGCGAAATTCCGTTATTCATAACGACGCTTGGGCTCAGATTCGCCAGTCCGGCAACCCTCGCACCAATTTGGGCGAAACTGTCCATGAGCCCCGTGAACCAGAACGGAGCGTTGCTGATCATTGCGAAGATGAAACCGAGGGCGAGCAGCTTTTTCGCGAGATCACCGATAAATGTCGCTGCCGGTTGCGATTCGAACATCATGTGGTAGGCGGTGAAGATGATCTCGATGGTCGCGATGGCGAAGAACACGTGTTCAGCGAAGGGCTGCATGATCGCGATGTAACGCTCACCTGCCCATTGATACGTTTGCGCGATCTGATCGAGTGTCTGCATGCTTATTCTCCTGTTATGGAGTCGGACCGCTTTGCGGCGTGGGCACAGGTGCAGGCGGGCTCGGTGCCAGGACGCCAGCGGCCGGCTCTCCGGGTGCAGACCAACTTTTCGAATACGGTATCGGCGTGCCCAGCGTTGAGGGTTGCTGCTGGACGCTTAACAGGATCTGGCAGTTTTCGGTGTGGCGGCGATTCGGATTACCGCAGTAGTCGGATGCCTCGCGCCAGAGCTCCGTTTTGCGTTTGTACTGGTCCGCCCAGAACTCCGGTCCGTAATTGCTCGCGACAAGCGGCTGCGACGACTTGAGGGCCTTGAGGGGCTGCGGCTCGGTGGCCTCGCGATTGCAGGCACCAAACGCCAACGCGACTGCGAGCAAACAGTATGCGGCTCGCTTCATGGGTGACCTCCATTGAGTACACCGACCGAGGTTGCCGAGGGGTTCGACCAGGTCGGTGAAAATGGAACCGTTGTCCCGCCTGTCAGCCATTGTTGCTGCTGCGCCTGGACCTGCGCCTGCTGGCTGACCTGATTGGCGGCAACCACGTTCTGCGCGTTGATCATGGCGACTACGAGTTGGCGCAGCATCTGAAGCTGCTGCACCTGTTGCAGCGCAATCTCGTTGCCCACTTGGATCGCCTGAAGCCTCCCGACGGCGCCCTGGTTTTGGGCTTCCAGCGCAGCCAGTGTCGCCTGCTCAACTTGAAAGTTGGCCGCCTGCGCCCCTGCGGTTTGCAGGATGCCGTTCAGGGTGTTGAGGGTCGTGGTGAATCCATGCGCCTGGAGCGAAGCAACGTTGCCACTCGGCATGACCTGATACCCTGGGAACAATTGCTGAAACTCCTGGCTCAGGTCCGAAAGCGTGTACGCCAGTCCGTCTTGCTGAGAGACGATATTGCCGAGATTCGTAAGCAGGCCCTGGTTGGACTGCCAGAAACCGGCCCCGCCACCCTTCGTGTTTTGGATCACATACTGAAGCTGGGTCGCGAGGTTCTGGACCGTCGCCGTCTCCTGCTGAAGCTGCGCAAGCTGGCGGGCAAACATGTTTGGATCGAAGACGATCTGCATGCCGCCGAACTGCGCCAGTGCGGGCGACGCGCGCAAAGCAACGTACGCGAACACAAGAAAGAAATGACATTTGCCGCGCCGCGCGTTCCGCGGGAGAAATGAACCGTTCATCTCGCCACCTCGTTATTTTGCTGGTTGACCGTAAAGAGATCGGCGGCAACGGGCGGCCGTTCAGCCGCTCTACTGCTGCCAAGCCGTTCCCAGTATTCAGCCCACCTCGGCAGACCCCGAATGCGCAGCCATTCCGCCGGCCAAGCGTCGCCGCGCTCTCGATGCAGTTTTTTCGCAAGTGAGATCTGCTCGCTTGAGCCGGCGCCTAGAAATGCCAGTGCCGGCTCGGTAAACGGGATCGAAAAGAGCCGCCGAAAATGCTGCGACACCCAGTAGTATTGATGCTTGGGTATCGCGCCGGCGATGAGATCGATCTGGCGGTCACTCAGGCCGAACTTTCGATAAAGCTCGGCCGTTGCAGGGTTACGCGCCTCGGGATTCGGCAGGTAAATTTTGGTCGGACAGGACTCCAGAATCAGGTCGCGAAGCGGCGAGTTGGCGATGTCGGTTAGGCTCTGCGTAACCAGGATTACTGCCGCGTTCTTCTTGCGCAGCGTGCGCGGATACCTCTCAATGTGAAGCGCGAAATGCTGGTGCTGAAGTAACGCCCACATTTCCTCCAGAACAATGGTCGTGGGCCTGCCGTCGAGGCGCTGCTCGAAGCGATGCAGGAAATAGCTGATCATCGGCAAGACGAAACGGTCGCCCATCGCCATGAGTCGCTCGAACTCCAAGGTGATGAAGCTCGCCTCGGTCAGCGCGTCGTGGTCAGCGTCGAGAAATCGACCGAGTGGCCCAGCCAACGTGTAGAAGGTGAGCGCGTCGCCAATCTCCTGATTCTGCACCGTGGCCTGGAATTCGGTGATGGTGCGGGCGTGACGGGACCGCTGCGCGAGGATTTCAAGGCCGCGAAGCAGCGCGCGGTCGCGCTCGGGTGTGGGCGCAAGCCCCTGCTCCCGGAGCCGATCCACCAACCACTCGTGCGCCCAAGCCCGCTCGGCCGGATCGTCCACTCCAATCAACGGAGCACATGGCACTTCGTCAGCGCCAAGGTCGAAATGAGTGCCACCGGCCGCAAGTGTTGGCACAAACAGACCGTAGCCGCGGTCGATGGCGAACTGTTGGGAATTCGGGTAGCACCGGTGGCGGTAGAGCATGTAACCGACCAATGTGGTCTTGCCCAGCCCGGTCGGCCCGCTGATCTTGGTGTGCCCTACGTCGCCCACATAAGGTGTGAGTCGGATAGGGGTCGCGCTCGAAGTGAGTGCCATCATCAGAGGCGGACTGTTGGGCGGATAGTACGGGCAGGGATGGTGCTCGGCGCCCGCTGGCGGCGTGTCATTCACCACGAGATCCGCGAAATTTCGAGAGCTGACAATCGGACGGCGCGGATTGTAGCCCCCGTTGGCGGGAAGTGACGACAGATAGGCCTCATTGTTGTTGAGCGTTTCGAGCCGCGCGGCAAAGCCGCGATAGCACAGCTCGCGGATCGCCTCGTTTGCGACCCGCTCAGCCTGCGCGCGATCGTGGTCGATCACGGTCACGCCGCCCGTGTACAGTCCCGGCTGCCAGTTGTGCGTCTCGGCCTCAAGTCGGGCTGCCGCAACGTCAGCCGCCATCTCCAGCGCGAAAGGATTCTCGCGCGGCTCGCCGCCCATGACGCGGGTCACGATAGCCGTGAAGTTGTGCCGCCTCTGGCGCCAGTTGCGGTCGAGGGTCTCAAACAGCGCCTCGGCGGTGTGCGGCGACTGGCAGATGAAGCGCTGCCACAGTCGGAAGCTCCCCCTCATTCCGCACAGCCCCGAAAGGATCTGCGGATAGGACGCCGCCGGAAAAGTATCGATCGCGACGACTATGATCGTACGTCCGTCGATTTGCGGGCGGTAACCGGTGATGAATTCATGGGCGAAACTGCCGTTGAGCAGCCCCTCGTACGGCGGCGCGAGCCGCGTGTTGGAAATCCCGGTGATGCTCCCTTCGACAAAGCTGATGGTTTCGCCTGCGTCGAGTGACACAAGCTCGAACCACGCCCTCAACGGATCGATCAGGTCGTTGCTCTCGCGCTCGAACTCATCAAGCCCCATCAAACTCGCTTCTCGCTCGCCCTTCAGGCCGAACAGCCAGCGTTCGGCCCATCCTCGCCTGGGCGACGGCGACTGATAGCTGAGAGTGCAAAAGGTTTCACTTTCGAAATGCACGCCCTCCTCGAGAAAGCAGAGCCGTTGCGCGTCTTCCACCAATCGCGTCGACGCGTCGGGAAACTCGCCACCCTTGGGATAACCTGGCGCCGGCCGGTGAACCGTATTGAACTCCCACATCCATCCGTCACCCGGCCGGGCAAACGCGCGAGCTGCCTCGCGATTGCACAGCGCGCGATCGGCTTCGCTCTGCGACTCCACGTCCCGCATCACGACGCGCAACGTCCGGGACCACCCGCCGGTCTTGAGCGCCAGTGCACAGCCTCCGGTGCGAAGCGGTTCCCACCAGGCCTGCGGAAGATGCTGCTCCCAAAAACCCAAAGTTCGCACCATCGCCTAATACCCCCAATACGGCTCCACCGCCTTGCGCACCTTCACAGGCGAAGCGTCTGGATTCTGAGAACGCTCGATAGCTTGCGCGGTAACTGATGTGACGTAGATAGACCTGAAACATCTGCGGGTCGCGCCGCGCCGCCCAGCGGAGCGCCGCATGAACTGTGGTTCCAAGAAAAATGCCGAGCACAATATTCGGCCAGTGCAGCCCTGGCCCAAGACCGAGCGCGACGGCGGCCGTCGCATTGATGATCGCCGGCATGCGCTCGGCGCCGCCCAACAGCACCGGGCGCGTTAGCGACTGATGGACCGGTGTGCGTTCAACCTCTTCCATAGATGCCTCCCGCTTCTGCCCTCGCGTTTGTCGCGACCAGTAGGCGTTTCGCCCTGCCATCAATCGCTCGACAAACCGCTGCTCACTTCTTCGATGACCGCATGCCGGAGGACCCGCTCGACACCGTTCCCGTGCCTCGCGAGTCGCTGTCGAAAGACCTGACAGGCTCTCACTACTTCTTCATGTGAAGCGTCGCGATCGCGGATGTCCTGGGGGAGCCTGCCCGCCAAATAAAAGAGCAGGTCGGCGTTCACACTTAACGCTTGCGCAAACTGCTCGATCAGGTGTGCGCGCGGGGGCTTCCGTAAGTCATGCTCGATGTCGTTTAGATACGGCGCTGAAATCGAATGGCCGTCCTCGAACCTTACGCGTGATGCGAGTTGGCGCTGGGTTGGCCCGAGAGCCTTGCGCCGTTCCCTGATGCATTTGCCGAAGGTGCTCATAAGACCCGCGCCCCATGGGATTTAACTGGAATTCTAGTATATGATAATCATCCCTGCGCGGCAACGCAAGACCCTCGGCAGGTCGGAATCGACCTTCGTCTCGATTCGAGCGGAGTCTCCCGAAACGGGAGACCGGTATCAGCGCTGAGAATTCCTGGGTATGGCGGCCCGAAGGGCTTTGGAGGGCGGGCTTACCGATCCGAGGATTTGAGCGTCAGGGGGCGGATCTGCCAACGGGTCATTTGCTCCCTCTGGTACCCGGTCGGCCTTTCTTTGTGTCGAGCGCCTTTCGAAAAGCGCGATAGGCCGCCTCGACCTGATTGTCGTCGGCGTCACGTTCAACGTCCTCGGGAAGCCGTTTCGCGTAGAAATAGAGGACATCTGGTGAGATGTTAAGAATCTTGGCGAGTTGCTCGATCACTTCGTTTTCGGGCGGGTAGCGTCGGTCATGCTCAAGATCGTTCAGGTAGGGCGGTAAAACCTTACGGCCATCCGCGCGGCGAAGACGCTCCGCGACCTCCTTTTGAGTCAGTCCCGCTTTCTTGCGAGCTTCCGTAATCGCTTGCCCGAACGTCTTCATTTCCGTTTCCGTTATGCTTTCTCGGCCGTGGCCAGCGCCTCCGTGATGGTCTTCAGCGGCAAGACCAACCTCAGAGGATCATCAAGAAGCCTCAGCGCTCCGAACCGTTCGTACCAGATCGCCGCCCGCTCGTCTTTTGCATCTATCGCGAGAGCCACGCCGCCTACCTCGACGGCGACCGAAAGCGCCCTCCTGCCGGCCGCAAGAAGAAGCTCACCGCCCAGACCGCTGCCCTGGACGGACAGGATGACCGCGAGCCGCCCAAGTAGAAACACAGGCACCTCGTAACGGCCGAGCCTCCTTGTCACCGGGGCAGGAACCTTCGTAAATTCGATCGCGCCGGGGCTGATTGTGTAGTAGCCGAGTATCCCGCCAGGCTCGGCAGGCGGCACCGCGACGAACGTTTTTGCACCGCCGGATTCGTGATTCTGTCGCGCGTATCGTCGGAGATACTCGTTGAGTTCGGCTGACCCGCAGTCGAAATTCCTCCGGTCGTGGCGCCTGCTAATCGCTTCCTCCCGCCAGACAATCGCAGTGCTCACGCTTTTGCGCGGCGCCTCGCTGCCGCAACGAGTGCCGACGTCGGTTTGGGAGGTTTCTCAAGCAATTCAAGCACGCGCTTCGAATCGCGCTCAGATAAGACGATCCGCTCCGAGCGCTTGACCACGTCGCGCGCAACCGGCAGAACGTTGCGCATAATGAAGCGAGTGACATCAAGTTGCTCGCGGGCCGCCGCCTCCGCGATTAGCCGCTTCTCCTCGCGGGTGGCCCGCAGTTCTATTCGGTCGTCTCTTATCGCTGAAGAGCTTGCCATATTGAAACTCCAGTGTGGCGCCCAACCGTTAGCATAGCGCCCGGACGATGTGCGTACAAGACGAGGACCGCCCCGGCTTTGGGTCTTGGGCGCGGGACCTTCCTTATGCGCCGAACCGGACTCGCTGCTACTCAGTTCGCAGCGGTTCAACCGCTGCCGCTCGCCGAAACCGTGATCGTCGAGCGTGCCCGGCTCGCACACGCGCCGGCGCCATCGAGAATGGAGGTGTGCACCAAGCAAAGCGCCACGCCTCGACTTCGACCATCGCGGCGCTGATAGCAAGGAATGTGGTTGTGTCGGACAGTCCGTGTGCGCCGTTACGGCTTGCCTTCCGGCCCGCTTTGGCCTCGCGCTGGATGCCAACTCTATCCCCGGAGACTAACAGGTTGCGGAAAAAGGATTTTTGACCCCTAACAACATTAATCCAAGACCCACTTTCATGATCGTAGTAATGCTTACCCTTCGCCGCAATCGTCTTTCGCCGGGTTTTTCCGCAACCTGCTAAAGAAAACTGACGCCAGGTCTCGAACTGTTTATGAGCGTCTATCTGTTTTCGCTTCCGGAGTAAGATCGAGCATTTGGTCGCTTCGCTTACGAAGTACTTCTGAACCTCATGGCCAGCAAGGATCCCGTGCTGCGAAGGATTCAGCGAGTTCACTCCGAACAGATACCAACCGTTCGAAATATGATGTCGTCTGGCGAAGTGGTCGAAGGCGAGCCTTTTAGGACGGAGATGAAGGTCTCTGTCGGCCTCTACGGCATCTTCGTTCGCCGCTCACAAAGAACTCGACGGGAAGATCAATGGAGCCGACTACGGCGGCTGCGGCCCTTTGCCGGGCATTCTGAGGAATAGACGGCTACGTTTTCATCGCCTGAAGAACGGGCTTTCACGGATCGAGCCAACCTCGGCTGGCTAGACTTGCAAGCAACAGATGAAACAAGACCAGCCCTTGAAATGGATCCCACCTCTTAAGCGCCGCGCGAATTTCGTCATAGCCGAACTGCTGGCGTTCGGGGCCGATCCTGAGCCATTGGCGGAGATTCTTTGCCGCCGCGATGTCATCACCCGGAAAGATGTTCAATCGGCCCAATCCTCCCAGCAGGATGTACTCCGCGCTCCAGCGCCCGATCCCGTCCGGTCTCGCCACCGATCATCAGCTTCGCACCCTCGCGCTGCCCATATGGACCGATCCCGATCCGGTTATCGGCCTACGCGCGCCGGGGGGCGCATCGTAAATACTCGGTTCGAGCGCGCCGTGGCGATTCGCCCGTGCGCCCTCAATTTCCGACGACGATCACGCAATTTTGCGCCTCGGCGCGTTCGCGCAGCGGTACAATTGCGGTGAATCCGAGCAGGCCCATCGCCAGCGCGAATGCGACGCCCCATTGGTAACTGCCCGTGTAATCAATAACAATCCCGGCAAGCGGCGGCCCGAGTGCCGCCGAAATACCCGAGGAAGTGAAAAAGACTCCGAGCGTCGCGCCAAGATTCTGTAGGCCGAACAACTCGATCAATACGCCCGGCATCAGTGAGATGCGGGCGCCGTAGCCAAGTCCGAGAATGATCGCAAAGACGATGAGCCACTCGTATGCGGGGAATGCTAGCCAAATCGTGTAACTGACGCCCATCAAGAAGACGGCCGCCTTGAAGAGCCTTAGTGCTCCCAGCCGATCGCTGAGAGCGCCGAGACCGAGACGGCCCACGATGCTCACGCCCCCAATCAACGAGAGTAGCGACGCGGCCGCTACTTCGCTCGCGCCATGGTCGCGTGCGAACGCCGGCAGGAAGACGAACGGCACGAATAGCGCCGTGGTCGCAAGCAGCCACGAGACATAGAGCATCGTGAACTCGGCGGAGCGAAAAATGCGGCCTAGCGGATGCTTCGTCACTGAGACGGCCAGCGGTGGACGCCCGACCACAGCCGCGCAGACGCTTAGAAGAACTGCTGCTCCGCCGCCAAACAATATGTTCGTAACGCGCCAGCCATACCGCTCGATCAGCGCCGCGGCGATCGGAGGTATCAGGAGAGTGCCGCATCCGGTGCCGCTGGCAGCGATTCCCAGCGCGGTGTTGCGACGCTTCGTAAACCATCCACCGACGATCGCCAGCGTCGGCACGTACGAGCATGCGGTGCCTACCCCGACGCCCACGCCGTACGTGATATAGCCGATCCACATGTGTCCAATGAATGCGGTGAGCACGAGGCCCACGCCCATCACGGTCGCGCCAGTGCAAGCGACAATCCGCGGTCCGAACCGGTCGCTCAAATGGCCTGTCGCTGACGCGAGCATGTAGCTGATGAAACCGGTGATCGAGAAGAACGCTGAAGTGGCCGCACGGCTCTCGTGGAATTCCGCGGCCATCGGTTTGAAAAAGACACCGAAACTGTAGCTGACTCCGAAGACGACGAAGGAGGCCGTAAAGGCCGCGGCAACCATAAGCCACGCTCGTGGCGAATCGAATTTCGGAGGAATCGGATCTGCAACCATTACGCTAGCCCACGCGATATAACACCCCGAACGAACCAACGTGAAAGAATATCGCCCCGTGACGAAGCTCCAGGCGTTGGCGTCAGCACAGCCCGTTTGTGCACAATTTCACATTGACTGCCATGCGGTGTTGTAGCCGTCTGAACGCGGATAACGAACCGACTCATCGAGGCTGAGACAAGTGATGGGCGCACTGATTGGCAAAGTGGCGATTGTAACCGGCGCTTCCAGGGGTATAGGCCGGGCAACGGCAGAGCGTCTTGCAAAAGATGGCGCATCCGTTGTGGTCAACTACGCCACAAGCGCTGAAGAGGCGCACGGGGTTGTCGAAGCAATCGAGGCTCAGGGTGGCAGGGCGTTAGCTATCCAAGCCGATCTTGCCAAGCTGGAGGATATACGGCTGCTCTTTCGAGAGGCCGCCCAACGTCTGGATAGACTCGATATCTTTGTGGCGAACGCAGGATACTCTTGCTTTAAGCCGATGGAAGAAACTACCGAGGAAGACTTCGACCGGACTTACAGTCTTAATGCCAAGGGAACATATTTTTGTCTTCAAGAGGCGGTGCGCATGGTCGATGGTGGTCGGATCGTATGCGTTTCAACGATTGGCACGGTCCTGAACCTTCCAGGCGGCAGCTGTTATTTCGGCAGCAAAGGAGCGGTGGAACAGTTTTGCCGTGTCATAGCCAAAGAAGTCGCTCAGCGCAACATCACTGTCAACGTGGTTTCGCCAGGCTTTACCGAGACCAAAATGATGTCTGATATTTTCGAAACTATGGATCCGAACGTACTACGAGAACTAATCGAGATGACGCCGCTGCGTCGCTTTGGACAGCCTGAAGAAATCGCCGAGGTCATCGCTTTCCCGGTCAGTGAGCAGGGGCGTTGGGTCACTCGCCAAAACATTGCCGCCGATGGTGGAATAATAAGTCGATAGCGATTCCAGCTTGAACAGGCGAATCGAGCTAGCCGGTTAGCTCCGCAATTCACATCGGTGATGGGGGCATGTTTAACAGGTTGCGGAAAAACCCGGCGAAAGACGATTGCGGCGAAGGGTAAGCATTACTACGATCATGAAAGTGGGTCTTGGATTAATGTTGTTAGGGGTCAAAAATCCTTTTTCCGCAACCTGTT
>JAKAVN010000237.1 GCA_021827495.1 Deltaproteobacteria bacterium
GATCGCCTGCTGCTTGAGCCCGCCGATCCGCTTCATGAAAAATTCGTCGAGGTTCGATGCGGTGATGGCCAGGAACTTCATCCGCTCCAGCGGCGGATTGCCTTCATCGAGCGCCTCGGCAAAGACGCGCCGATTGAACGCGAGCCAGGTCAGCTCGCGATTGAGGAACAGCTCTGGCGCTTTGAGATCCGCGTCGATGCGCCCCGGCGCCGCGGCACCGCCATGGACACCGCGGACCTCTCCGACCCGGCCGTCACCGTTGGCTTCGTCGGCGCCGCCCACGGAATCGGCGGCGCCGGGCCGCGCCATCGACGGTTCGGGTGAGAGCGACGGGACCGCTTGAGAGGCCTCGCGTTGACTCGCCATGGGATGCAGTCTATGTCAATCGTACCGCGATGCGGAATGAGGTTGGCGCGGACCCGGTGCAGGCTTCAAGCGCCTCGGTTACGGCTAGTTTACAATTGTTGGGGCCAAATTTAACCGGGCGAGCCAGCGGTTTCCGCCGCACCGGGCGGAACTGCAACGGCTTGACGTTGGCTTCCGCGGCTCCGGCGCACTATAGATGTTCCGGTAAAACGCCGCGACGAGGTTGCCCCAATGGCTGGTCTATCGTCCAAGCTTTCGTCCAAGCTGCGTCTGCAGGTGATGCTCGCACTCATCGTCGCCCCAGCCGTGGCGATTGCGGTTGGCGGCGGACGAAATGGCCGCCCGCACCACCGCGGATATCATCGCTTTGTCATGGGCCATTGACCAGCAGTCCATCGCGGCCCCCCCTTGCGCGCACGCCAAGAATCTTTCGATGATATGCGGGTGGGTCAAAATCCAACAAAGTCCGATCTCAAAAACCTCTAGGCGCTGCTCTACCGCCTGATCACCGCGCCTGAGGGTGTCGCCGAGGGCTTGGCCGCCGAACGCGGGCTGGGGCCCGGCGCGCTCGACGACCTGATTGAGAGCGACGCTCGTCTCTCGGCGGCCGAACGGCTCGAGATTTACGCCGACGCCTACTTCCATCGCATCCTCGACTGCCTGAAGGAAGACTTTCCGGCGACCCGCGCAGCGCTCGGCCCCGACAACTTCCATAACCTGGTCACCGGCTACCTCATCGAGTACCCGCCGACCGAACCTTCGATCTCGTTCGCCGGCCGCTACCTGGCCGAGTTCCTGCGCCAGCATCCGCTGCGCGAGCGCTGGCCGTTCATCGCCGAGTTGGCGCATCTGGAGCGGATTCTGATCGAGGTCTTCCACGCCGGCGAAGCCGAAGCGCTGAATGCCGAGGCCATGCGTTCGGCCGCACCCGCTGATTGGCCGGCGCTTGCGATGCGCACGCATCCGGCACTCGCGATCGTCGATTGCGAATGGCGCGTGGACGAGTTACTGCACGAAGTCGAGAGCGCCGTGGGCGAAAGCGGTCAATCCTGGAGCGCGCCGGCGCGGGCTCCGGTCAGCGTGCTGGTATGGCGGCGCGACGCGCAGGTCCATTATCGCGAGTTGGAGCGCGCCGAACGCGCGGCACTCGGACTGGCGAGCACAGGGGCAAGTTTCGCGCAGATATGCGAGGCGGTCGCGGCCGACGCTGGCCGAGAGGAGCCGGTGGCGCTCATCAACCGGCTGTTCGCGCGATGGCTGGGCGATGGCCTGCTAATCCTAGCGGACAGATGATCCCTGCCTTGCGCACTTGCACCCCATTGGCGTCGCGCGGCGGCAGCAGAAATACTAAGCGGACCGATCCCGGGGCTGCGCAGATTCCAGAAACTTGTAGCTGACCAGGTCGGTCGGCGTGCCGTGCTCGAGATTGCGCAGCCGGAAGTACGGCCCGTCCATCCCCCCCGCCGACCTGACACTGACTACCTCGTAAAGCTTGCCGCGGAACACTACGCGGCTACCCGGCAGCATCCTTATCGCCGTGTGCTTCTCCATCGTGGCCACTCCTCCCCCTGAACCACCGCGACTCAACCTCGCTACTGATAATCCAGCAACTATTGGAACCCGCACCCGCGTGTCAAGGCTCGCGATTTGCCGACATTGCGCAAACATGGGCTTAAATATGCAAGGAGGCCGCCGGCATCCCGGCAATCTCTCTTTTGGCCCTGCGACTTAGTCCAAATAGCTAATTCAGCGGCGCAGCACGATGGCCGCGCGGCAGGTTGTAGTTGGGATGGCCGCATCGTGGGCAGGAGAGCGGCCATGCAAAGGGTCGTGAAGAGTACTGGCCGGCGACCACTCAGCGCTTGCCGGTGCGGCGGGCGACCTCCAGCACGCGCCGCGCGCGGTTGCGCTCAGTCATCAGCCCGCGCAAGCGGCCGCTGGGTGCGGCGGGCGACCTCCAGCACGCGCCGCGCGCGCGTCAGATGCGGCACGTCGACCATCTCGCCGCGGAAGGTAAAGGCCATCCGCCCGGCCTTGCGGTTTTCCTCGAAAGCCTTAAGCAGTTCCTCGGCGTCGGCGATCTCCCGCGCCGAGGGCGAAAAAACCTCGTTGACGATTTCGATCTGGCTCGGATGGATCGTGATCTTGCCGGTGAAGCCCATCCAGGCGCCCTCGATACAATCGCGGCGGCATCCGTCGGGATCCTTGATGTTGACGAACACGGTGTCGATCGGCTGTACGGCGGCCGCGGTGGCGGCGAGCAGCGTCATGATCCGCGCGTAGCGGAAGACTTCGAGGAATTCGCCGCGCTCGTCGCGATTGCGCCGCGCGCCAATCGCGGCCGACAAATCCTCGGCGCCCCATGACATGCTGTCGACGCGCGGATGCAGGCCGAGGTCCTTGATGTTGAGCAGTCCCTGCGGCGTTTCGGTCGCCAGCAGCAGCAGCTTGACACTGCGCTCGGGGTAGCCGTACTGGCGTTCGAGCCCGCGCAGGATCGAATCGATCTTTTCCACGTCGGCGAAGCTCCGCACCTTGGGCACCATGTAGGAATCCGGCCGCCCCGCCATCGTGGCCTCGAGGTCGGCGGCGCCCCACGGCGTCTCCAGCGGATTCATCCGCACCATCCGCTCGCGCCCCTTGAAGTCGACCTTGCGCAGCCACTCGGTGACCGTCTTGCGCGCGGCGTCCTTGTTGTCGGGCGTAACCGAGTCCTCGAGGTCGAGCACCAGCGCGTCGGCCGCGAGTTCGATCGACTTCACCAGCATCTTGTCATTGGCGCCGGGCACGAAATGCACGGCGCGCCGCAAGGTCTCCATAATTAGCTACTCCAATCGGTTCCTGCGGGGCGGCTACTTGTTGGGCTTGCGCAGCATCATCGCCGCCCGCTTGCAGCGCATCACGGTCTCGTTGCGCTGGTTGCGCGCGCGATGCTCGAGGATCACGATGCCCCAGTTGGGATGCGACTTCGAGGGGCGCACTTCCAGCAAGATCGGA
>JAKAVN010000054.1 GCA_021827495.1 Deltaproteobacteria bacterium
GAAGATGCTTGCCCAAAAATGCGCGGCGCGCTGGTAGTGCTCGTTGCCGGTCCTGAGCGCGATGGTCTTGAAGATCAGGATGAGCAGCGCGAGCCCCATCGTGAGCTGTGGAAACAGGTAGTGAAAAACCATGGTGAAGGCGAAATGAATGCGGTCGGCTGTCAGAGCATCCATGCGGTTGCGCCTCGTGAGGCCGCTCGCCTCGCGTCCGACAGTCGCACGAAGTTTGTGCTCCAATCCAGAACCGCACGATCAGTCTCACGTTCAAGACGCATGTGCCCGGGCGGGCGCTACCCCGCGCTTTGTTTGGAAGCGGCGAGGTTGTCCCGCGCATTTTTGCCGGGAGGTGAACCAGCGGCCGACTCTCACCACTATAAAACGTCCAGCGGCAGCCGCGGCCTCAGCGTTCGCGCGCATGATGCAAGCGCGGCGCCGAGCTTGCAGGCGGTAGCCGCTACGGCCGCGCCGCCGCCGCTTTCGGCGCTTGCGACATCAGCCACCGGTAAAGCGAACCGCCGAGCACGGCGCCCGCGATGGGAGCCAGCCAGAACAGCCACAGTTGCGCAATCGCCCATCCGCCGACGAACAGCGCCGGTCCCGTGCTGCGCGCGGGATTAACCGAGGTGTTGGTCACCGGGATGCTGATCAGGTGAATCAGCGTCAGCACCAGGCCGATCGGAATCGGCGCGAAGCCGGCCGGAACGCGCGGGTCGGTCGCTCCCATGATCACGAACAGAAACATCATGGTCATCACGACTTCGCAGACGAGCGCCGCTCCCAGGCTGTAACCGCCCGGCGAATGCGCGCCGTAGCCGTTGGCCGCGAAGCCCGAGGCCAGGCTGAAGCCCGGCGCGCCGCTGGCGATCACGTATAGCACGGAGGCGGCGAAAATTCCGCCGAGAACCTGCGCGATCACGTAGGGCGCCAGTTCGCTCGCCGGAAAACGGCCGCCGGCCCACAGTCCGAAGCTCACGGCCGGATTGATATGACATCCGGAGATGTGCCCGATCGCGTACGCCATCGTCAGCAACGTGAGCCCGAAGGCCAGCGCTACTCCGGCGAAGCCGATTCCCAGCCTGGGAAAGCCCGCGGCGAGCACCGCGCTGCCGCATCCGCCCAGCACCAGCCAAAACGTCCCGATGAATTCCGCTCCAGCCCGCCGCGAGAGGCTCATGTCCATGACTCGTTCTCCTGCGATCCAATTGGGCCAGAGTTTAATCGTTCGGCGGAGTTGTGTCTGCCGCGAATTTTTACCGGAATCTGAATTCATCGGCCGACTCGCGCCACTATAAAACGTCACGAAGCTTGACGTGGCACGTTAAAGCTGCGGAGAGTAGTCGTCGTGGCCGAACTAATCGAATGGCTCTTGGGGAGTCCAAGTGAGCGGCAGACCCAGCGCGCCGCTCGCTCGCTCGCGATGTTCGTGGGAGCGCTCATCGGTATCCTGGCCGGCTCCGCGACGCATGCGGACTTGATGGCGCTGCGTGCGATGGTGCGATGGGGCTACGCGCTTTCGATCTCCACGCTGTTGGTTGCGACCTTCGCCAATGTGGCGGTCCTGAGCTTCTTTCTGGCCGTGGGCGGCTACGGCGGCTTCCTCATCGGCGAAATTATCGACCAGCAGGTCTCCCGGCGGCGCCAGCGCGCGATCTATTACCTCAACCGGATTGCGTGTCTGGCGCTGTGCGTGGCCGGGATCGCGTGGGCGGTCTACACAGCCTACCAGGGCGACCTGCCGGCGGTGGTATGCGTGCTGGCGGCGGGATTGTTCCTCATCGCCGGTATCCGCATCATCAAGCCGCTGCGCGAAGGGCTCGGCACCAAGTTCAGATCGTCCTGAGCGAGGCTACAAGACGCGCTGGCCGGCGCGTCCGTTCATGCTCCGACGCGCGCGGCGCCGCGCCAGGTAGCTGGTTCGATCTACAGGTAGCTGGTTCGATCTAGATGATCATCTCGATCAGCTTGGGGCCGGGCTCTTTGAGCGCGCGCTCCAGTTGCTGGGAGAGCGCTTCGGCGGTTTCGACGCGAACCCCGGGGACGCCCATCCCCTTGGCCAGCGCGACCCAGTCGAGATTCGGGTTGCCCAGGCTGGTGAGCGAGCGCGCCTTGGGCCCCGGCTCGGTAACGCCGGCGCGCGCCAGTTCGACCTGCAAAATCCGGTAGCGGCGGTTGTTGCACAGCAGCGTCGTGACGTTGAGCCCCTCGCGCGCCTGCGTCCATAGCGCCTGCAGGGTGTACATCGCGCTGCCATCGGCCTGGAACGCAATCACGCGGCGGTCGGGGCATGCGACGGCGGCGCCGGTCGCGCACGGCAAGCCCTGGCCGATCGCGCCTCCGGTTAGCGCCAGGTAGGTATGCGCCGGGGCGCTCAACGAAGCGTCGAAGAACGGCAGCCCGGTGGTCGCCGCCTCGTCCATCACGATTGCGCGCTCGGGCATCAGCGCCGCGATTGCCGCGCCGATCGTCGTGGCCTCGAGCGCCCCGGTTGGCCGCGCGGCCGGCCGGTTCGCGGCGCGCGCCGCTGCCTCTTTGGGTGCGCCGATAAGGTCGGCCAGCGACTCGAGCGCGAGCGCGATGTCCTGTTCGGGCGTCGCCAGCGTGGTCACGCCGCAGCCCTCGGGAATGAGTATGCTCGGCATGTTGGGATAGCCGAAGAAGGCCACCGGCGCGCGCGCGCCCGCCAGGATGACCGAACTGGCTTTCGCCAGCGCCTCCAGCGCCATCTCCGGAAAGTAGGGCAGCTTCTCGACCGGCGGCATCGCGCCGCCGCGCTCGACCCGCGCGGGAAACGTTCCGCACATCAGGCGGCATCGGCAGGCCGCGGCGATTCGCGCGGCCGCTTTAAGCCCGCGCTCGCGCAGCGCCGCGCCGCCCATGAAGAGCACGGTGTTTGCGCCGTCGCGCCGCAGTATCCCGGCCGCCGCGCGCACGGCGCTATCGGGCACCGCCGGCGGCGCCACGGCGGCACGCGGCCCGGCGGCAGCGCCGGCCGCGGACCATTGGCAATCAGAGGGGACGATAAGTGTCGAGGTATGGCCCGGCGCCCGCATTGCCGCGGCGATCGCCTCGGCGGTGTCGGCGGCGACCGCATCCGCGCTCGCCGATTTGCGCACCCACGCGGAGACCGGGCGGGCGAGCGATTCGATATCGGAAGTGAGCGGCGCGTCGGCCGCCAGATGCCAGGTCGCATGGTCGCCGATCACGTTGACGATCGGCGAGTGCGCGCGCCGCGCGTTATGCAGGTTGGCGATCCCGTTGGCGAAGCCGGGTCCGAGATGGATCAGCGTGAGCGCCGGCCGCTCCGCCATTCGCGCGTAGCCGTCGGCGGCGCCGGTGGCGACGCCCTCGAACAGCGCCAGCACCGCGCGCATCCGCGCGGCGCCGTCGAGCGCCGCGACCAGCGGCATCTCGGTGGTGCCGGGGTTGGCAAAGCAGACTTCGACTCCGCACTTGAGCGCGGTCAGGATCAAGCTCTCGGCTCCATTCATTGCGATCTACTCCGCTTCGCTGGTGTGTTTGGTTTCCGCACGTGTGATCTCTTCACTGGGCTTTTTACAAGCTGGCAGGGACCTATCGCCCGGCCCCTTCCCGCTCCGGGAAGAGGAGTGAAAATTATCCGGTTCCCCCGCGCGCTCTTGATTCCCTACCACTTAGGGGAGGGGTTGAGGGAGAGCCCACTGCCCGGCGTGCGCTCCGGCGCCTTAGGCAAGCGCTGTTCTCAGGCGGCGGCGCGCCGGGCGGGAAGCCGCCCTTGAAAACCTCGGCGAAGTACTTGAGCGCGCGCTTGGCGTTCTCGGGGTTGGAGGCATCGCGATAAATCTCATCGCGATAGAGCGTCCTTGAAGACATAGATGACAAGCCGGAAGCCCGCGATCTTCGATTGGGTAGCCATCGCCATGTGTCTTCCTATGCGAAGGCCGGCATCACTTCGCGCGCGAACAGCTCGATGGTCTGCGGCGGCGCCATGTCGGCGAACATCATCGTGAACATCGTGACGCCCCATGAGACGTGCTCGCGAAGCTGCTTGATGACCTCCTCGGGCGGGCCCTTCACCGCGGTGAATGAAAACGGCTTGCGCCCCTTGGCCATCTCCCACTTCTGATCGGCCTCGGCCTTGTTCGCGCCGAGACAAACCATCACTTGCTCCGAGACCGTGATCTCTTTGGGATCGCGGCCGGCCGCGCGGCAATGCTCGTGCAACACCCCAAGGGTTTTTTTGAAGTCGCGGTAGCCGGCCGGGCAGTTCCAGCGGTCGGCGTACCTGGCGACCAGCCGCAGCATCACTTTTTCGCCCGCGCCGCCGATCATGATCGGCGGATGCGGTTGCTGGACGGGCTTGGGATTGTTGGGCGCGTCGGCGATCGTGTAGTAGCGGCCTTTGAAGCTGGCGCGGTTCTCAGTGAACATCGCCTTGAGGACCTGGAGGCCCTCTTCGAGCTGGCGCAGCCGGGTGCCGATCGGCGGAAACTCGTAGCCATAGGCGCGGTACTCCTGCTCCATCCAGCCCGAGCCCAGGCCGATTTCGAGGCGGCCGTTGGAGATGTGGTCGATGGTGGTGAGCGACTTGGCGAGCAGCGCCGGATTGCGAAACGAGTTGCATAACACCAGCGTGCCGATGCGCACGCGCTCGGTGCGCGCGGCGATCGCGCTCATCATGGAAATCGATTCGAGCAGGTCCACCTCGGGCAGGCCGGGCGACCAGAAGTGATCGACGAGCCAGAATGAATGATAGTCCAGGTGCTCGGCCATCTCGGCGCGGTCGAGCAGGGTCTTGACGGTCGCGCCGGCCTGCGGCGACCACAATGCGAATTCGACTTTTCCGCTCATCAGTGGTTCCTCCAGATGCCGCTCAGTGGTGTATATGAGACGACGTTTTCACTGTTTCGCACGGCCGGGCGCGGATCGTCAACCGGCCCCCGGCGGTGGCTGCCGCAAACGCAACGCGGATGTAAGCGATGATGGAGCGTCGATGCGTTACGGAATGAAACGGCCAATCGCAGTGGCACTTCGCGCCGTGCTGGCGTTCGCGCTGGCGCTCGCGCTCGGTGCGCCGGCGCGGCGCGGCGCCTTCGCGGTGCCGGCGGCGCAAGGGTTTTTGCCGAGCGGCGCGCCGCGCGCGCTCAAGGGTGCGGCGGGAATCTACGAATGGCACTTCACCGCCGCGCGCGGGCCGTCGCCGTTTGATCGTATCGGGCTCCATCGCCTCGCGCGCGGTCCGGTGCCGCCAGCACATCCGGAAATCGTGGTGCTCTATCTCCCCGGCACCAACATGAACGGCGAGATCGCGGTCGACGATCCGCGCTACGCGCTGCCGCTGTACCTGGCGGCGCACGGCGCCGACGTGTGGGCGATGGATTACCGCACCCACTTCGTTCCGCCCGACACTGCGCCGGCCAAGCTCGCCGCGATGGCGGGATGGACCGAGCGCGTGTTCGAGGGCGATATCGCAGCGGCGGCCGCCTTCGCCAGCGCGCGCACGCATAATGAAAAGCTTTTCGTCGCCGGCTTCAGCAGCGGCGCAAGCTTCGCCTACCTCTTCGCGGCGCTCCATCCGCGAGGCGTGGCGGGAATCGTGATTCTCGATGGCTTTATTCCGCGCCGCCGCGCGGCGGCGCCGCCCGCGGGGCCGCCCGCGGGGCGGGTCGCCGACGATATTGGCGGGCGCCATCTGACCTACGCCAAGCGCCGCGCGCTGCTGGAGGCCGTGATTTGCGATCCCGGCGCTCCGGCGCCGTTAGCGCAATACAAGACCGCGGCGGAAAACCTCGAGTACGTGGTTTACCACGCCGACGGCGTCTTTGGAGGACATGGCGGACTGGCAAATCCGCAGGGCGGATTTTCGGATCCGGCGGTGCTGGCGCGCGTGCTGATTGGATACGACCGATGGTGGCCGGCCGTGCAGGGCTACGATAATCCGTTCGGCGCGCGCACGCTGGCGCGGCTTGGATCCTCGAAGATTCCGGTGATCGCGTTCAGCAGCACCAACATTTCCGCCAAGTGGCCAGCGGCGGTGGCCGCGTCGGCCACGGCGACCGGCAGCCGCGACGTGACCGTCAAGCGGCTTGAGGGGTGGGGCCATCTCGACGTCATCTGCGGCACGCACGCCGAGCGCGAAGTCTACGCGCCGCTGCTGGCATGGCTCAGGCGGCATCAGAAGTAGGCGGCGGCGCGCCCGGCCGCGGCTCCTCGGCGCGCGGGCGCATCAGCAGCGTGGCCGCCAGCGCCCACATCCCCAGCGCAAAACCGAGCACCGCCCATACCAGCGGCGAGCGGCCGCGGCGCGCCGCGATGATCGCGGTGAGCGGTGCCAGCGCCGCATCGATGATGAGCGAAGTCGCGATGAGTTCGGCTGGGCCCCCGCGATAACGCATCAGGACGAAGCCGGAAGTCACACTCAGGATGCTCGAGATCGTCCACATCAATGGCACTTTAGCTTGCGGCGCTCCGGTGGTGGGCTATAGTGGTTAGTGATGGCACGCCGCGACGCCGAAAGCATCATTTCAAAGCTGCGACAGATGAGCGAGGAAGGGCTGAGCAGTGTGATGGGCGAGTTGATGGCCAACCAGCGGATGCGCAAGGGGCTGGGACACGCGGGAGAACGATTGATGGCCAATAAGCAGGCCTTCGACCGCAACGTCGAGACCGTGCTCGACTTCGTCAACATTCCCTCCAAACGCGACATCCGCGAACTGAAGTCCCGGCTTGACACGCTGTCCAGCCAGTTGGTCAACCTTAGCATGAAGATAGACCGGATGCTGGCCGCGGGCGAAATGCCCGCGCCGCGTGAAGTCCAGCCCGCCTCCAGTGAGGCCAAGCCAGCGCCCGGACCGCGCCCGTTGCCGCGCCGGCGCAAGGGCCGCGGCAACTCCGACTGACCCGGCAGATGCGTCCGTAGCGGCCGCGGGACGGCTCCGCGGCGGCTTCGCCGATTTTCACAGGATCGCAAGGCTTTGCCCGAGCCGGGCGAGGTCGGTAAGTTCGGCTGGCTCGCGTCCGAGGTCGGGTACCGCGAGTAGTTTGAGTGCCGCGGGCAGGCCGGCGCGCAATGACGCTATCGCGGCCGCTTCGCGCGCGTGCAGCGCCGCGAACTCCTGCGCCGCGCGCGCCAGTTTGCGCCTGAGCGCGGGCGCGAGCCGCGCGCGTGCGATCTCCTCCGCCGGCGGCATCGCGGGCAGCATGCGGTTGACGATCACCGCCCGCGGCTCGATTCCGGCCGTGCGCAGCGCCACGATGAACTCATGCGCCTGTGCGGTGCGCTCGGGTTCGACGGTGGTGATCACGACCACCGCGGTGGCGTCGGCGGCCAGCAGCTTCTGCGCCCGCGCGGCGCGCTCGGCGAATCCGGCATACATCCCGTCGAAGCTGCGCACGAAGGCCTGTACGTCGCCGAGCAGATGCAGCCCCGTGAGGCGGTCGAAGGCGGAGAGCACGGCGCGCGCTGCGATATCGACCACGCTGAAGCCGCGGCGCATCCCGCCGCCGAGCAGGGTGACGGCGCGCGATTTCAGCAGATCGAGCAGGCGGCGTGGCGCGTCGAGGAAGTCCAGCGCCTCGCGCGCGGGCGGCGTGTCGAGCACGACCAGGCCGGTCGTCGGATTGTCGCTCAACTCGAGCAGCCGTTCCATCGCCATATAGTCGCCCACCCCGGCGAGCGCCTGCGAGAGGTTGCGATAGAGACGATTTTGCAGGATGGCGTCGGCGGCGGCGGGCGAGGGCGCGTGGCGTGCGACGATCGCGTCGAAGGTGCGCTTGGGGTCCAGGCGCAGCGCGCGCAGGCGCCCGGCGCCACCTGCCGGGCGCCTGCGCGCGCCGCCGCGCTCCACCACGTTCGATGAATCCGCCACGCCTGATAAGTCCGCCGAGTCCAGCAAATCCGATAAGTCCGCCGCGCCCGAGGACGCCGCCAAACCGGCGAGCGGCACCTCGCGCAGCTCGGCGCCGTCCTCGTGGGCGAGCCCAAGCGCGTCGAGCAGGCGGGGCGCCGGGTCGACCGTCATCACGTCGACCCGCCGCCCCGCCATCGCCGCACTAAGCGCGAGCGCGGCACTGACCGTGGTCTTGCCCACGCCGCCGGGGCCGAGGCAGATCAGCAAGCGGCCGGCGAACAAGCCGTGCGATGGGTCAGCGGTGGTCATTCTGATTTTGCTGATCTTGCCGCTGGTGCCGGCCTTGCCGACGTTGGCGGAAACAGCCGCGCGCTGAGCACGCGGCTCAGCTCCTCGAGTTCAGCCCGGCCCATCGCCGGGCTGAACAGCATCGGCAGTTCGATGACCTTAAGGGCGGCGCGGGAGGCTGCGCGGCGCGCCCGCGCCGCGCAGCCTCCCGCGCCGGTGCGCCACTGCGCCATGCGCTGGCATTCCGGATGCGCGCCGAGCGCGCCGAGCTCGCTGCGGCTGAACAGCCGGTGCGCCACGCAGTTGAGCGCCGCCGCCGCGACGCTCACGTTAAGCCGCCCGCGCAGGATATCCGATGCCTCCAGCGCCTCGCGCAGCGCCAGTTCCTGCGGCGTCAGCGTCAGCATCACGGCAAACCGCGAGCCATCGGCAAGGAAACTCTCGACGTTCGCGGCGAGCCGGTTGAGCGTGCCCAGCGGCGCGATCTGCTCGAGCGCGCCGGGCACCGCGAGCAGCTCCAGCGCGCTGCCGGTGGCCGGCGCGTCGACCACCACGTAGCGGTCCTCCAGCGCCGCTTGGCCGGCAACGATGCGCAGCCGCTCGAGCATCAGGAAGGCCTCCAGCCCCGGTAGCGCGGCACTGACGTAGCCGAAGGTGCGGCTTTGGAGCATCCGCCGCGCGACAGCTTTGATCGGTACGAGACGTTCGATGAACGCCTGGAGTTCGGCGTCCGCGCTGAGCGAGATGGCTGCGAGATTGGCAATGGCGGCCGCGCCCTTGCCGTTCGGCGCGGGACTCTCCGCCACGCCGCCAGCGGAGTCGCTGGTGGGCTCGATACCGAGCATCCGCGCCGCCCACCTCCGCTGGTCGAGGTCGACCAGCAGCGTGGGGCGCCTGCGTGCCAGGCAAAGCGCCAGCGCGGCGGCCACCGTGCTCTTGCCCGTACCGCCCTTGCCGGTGACCAGGATTAGCCGCGCGATCGCCATCCGTCAGAATGTAGAGCCGCGCGCTCCCGCAGTCCATCGAAGCCGCGGACATTTGCGAAGCCGCGGACATTTGCGAAGCCGCGGACATCTGCGAAAGCGGGGACCTCCGCGAAGGCCCGGACATCTGCTAAGGTGCGGATAGATGGGGCGCGAATATGCGGGCTGTGGGCTCATGATGGAATCCGCTGGCGAGTCATCGTTTCAAAGCGTGCTGTTGGCGATCGCGCCCGCCGAGATCGCGCGCTTCAAGGCGATCATCGAGTCGTACGACAACTTGGCGACGCTGCGCACCGAGGACCCGCGCCATCATTATCTGCGATTGTACTTCGACGCCGCGTCGGCCGCCGAGGTCGAGGCGCTGCTCGACGCGCTGAGCGCGGCCTTTTCGATCCGGCGCATCGACTCCTAGCGCTAGCTCTCCCGCAGCTCGACGGCGTAGTCGTGGCCCTCCCAGCGCTCGCGCGCTGTCCAGTAGAAGGTGAAGCGCACGGGCGCGCGGTCGCTGGCGCTGATATCGATATCGACAAAATTGAGTTCCACCGCGGTAGGGGTCGAAAGGGTGTCGTGGACGTGATGCCATTCGTCCTTGCTCCAGTGCAGCCGGAAGGGCTCGGCCGACTGGATACGCAACTTGCACGGTGGCGCGACGGCCTCGATGCGGCGGTTGCGTTTCCAAATCTCGATTGGCGCGCGGCGCTGCCCTGCGCGGTAGCGCTCGGCGACTTCGGGGATGAGGTCAAACACGACGCCGTCGGCGGTCGAGCGCAGCAGCTTGAGGTACTCGGCATGCGCCCACATCAGGGGCATCGCGGCACCGGTTGGCTTGCCGAAAAACATCAACTCTTCCGGCAGGTCTGATTGATCCCAGATTTGCTCGGGCAAGAGCCTCGTCGGAGTGGCGAAGTTCTCCATCGCGCGCAGGTACGGATCGGCGCCACGCCCGGCGGCGAGTTCGTAATGGCCGCGCTCGCCGCTGAGCAGCGGCCACGGCCGCCCGACGCCGCAACCGATGAACGGTCCGCCATCGGCGCGCTGGCCGTAACCGTCGTGGGTATAACGCCTCCAGCAGGGCCCCGCCGGGAAGTCCGTCTTGAGCACCGCGTCGACGACGCGCAGCGAATCCTCGATTAGCGGGTCGCCGGGGCGGCGGATTCCGTAACGCACCAGTTCCAGAAAGCCGGCGTCGACGATCTCGGCGGCCGGGAACTGGTAGCGCGCGCCGGGTAAGCAGTTGCGGATGGCGACGATTCCCTGGTCGGGGGCGTCCCTGAGCACCACCAGGCTCGGGTCTTGGGGATTGATGCGGACGTAGTGGCGCTTGATGCCCGGTACCAGGAAGCCCTGGCTGGTGACGGTCCAGCGCTCGACGTGCGATTCGAGGAAGTCGGCGTAGTCGAGCAGGAACTGCGCGGTCGCCGCGTCGCCCCGATCGCGCGCCATGCAGGCCGCACATATCAGCCCCGCGATATTGATCGCCAGCGTCGAGGGCGAGTAGCCGCTGTTCTCTTCCCACCGCTCTTGCGGCGTGACCGGGCCCTGGCGGATGAGGTAGCGCGCCGCCGCCAGCGCCATCGGATAGGGATCGAACGCGCCCATCGTGGCGCCGGCGTGCACCAGCCGCCACGCCAGCATGATCGGAAAGGCGACCTCGTCGAGCTGGATGCCCTGCCAGTAGGGCTGGCCGTCGATCCAGAAATTCTGCGGGAAGCCGCCGTCGTCGCGCTGCGTGCAGGCGAGATAGATGAGCGCCCGCAACGGCGTGGCGAGGTCGCCCGCCGCCAGCAGCCCGGTCGCGCTGTTGACCATGTCGCGCGTCCACACCAGGTGGTAGCCGCCAAGGTCCTCGTCGCCCTTGGCCTCGCCCCAGGGGATGCTCAGCGAGGCGATGAGCGCGCCGGGAAAGCGCTTGTCCTCGTGCGCGAGCAGCAGCTCGCGGCTCTTGTGGTACAGCCGGCCGCCGTCGCCGGTCCATCGCTCGATCGGGTACATGTGCGTGCAGGCGCGGCTCCATTGCTCGATGAAGCGCGCCAAGTGCTGTGCGAACGGCACGCCCAGCGATTGATACAGGCAGGTCACGGCGCGATGCATCCCGTTGCCGAAGGCCAGGGCGAGGGTGAAGTGGCGGTCCTCGGGCAGCGCGATTTCGGCCGTTAACGCAACGTTGCCGTCAGGCGCCGCCGCGAACTCCCAATCCATCTTGAAATTCTGGTTGAGGTCCTGCCATCCGTCGGTCTTGCCGGCATAGCCGCACGAGCGGTGCACGAAGGGGACGTTGGCGCCCAGCGCGAGCCAGGTGTCGTCCTTGTGCGCGGTCAGAAACTCATACCCGGCCATCCGCGCCACGTTGGCGCTGTTGCCCCAGCCGCCGACGTTCAGATGCGGCGAGAGCAGCACGAATAGGCGCAGGCGGCTCAACAGGTCGGCCTCGCCCTCGAGGCGGGTGTCGAGGAGCACGCAGGGCTGATGCGGATCGGTGATGACCTCCATTACGATGCGATAGCGCCCGTCGCGGTCGGTGTTGGTTATGCGCACGCCCAGTCCGTGATCGGCGAGGTACTCGACGGAAGTATTCTGATGCCGATGGACGTCGTGGAAGAAGGTCGCGCCATCGGTCACCAGATACTGCAGGTCGCGGATCTGGGGACGATCGATCGTCGGATAGTAGATTTCGCTGAGCACGCCGCCCGAGGCCGTGAACCAGATGTGGCTGGCGGTCGAGTAGGCGGTGCCGACGACGTCCTTGGCGCTGTGGGTCCAGCGTGGCTCGATCCCGGGCGCGCCGAAGGCGCGCGGAGAATTCTCAATTTTGGCCATCAGGTCGCTTTCCTTTCCACGGATGCGCGGCGGGCGCGCTCAGAGTGTGGCGGGCGGCGCGGCCGCCGGCTCGCTCAGCGGCGGCCGCGCACGGAACATGTAGGAGACGCCCACGCTCAGCAGGTAAAGCAGTAACAGCGGAATCGCGAGCAGAAAAATCGAGACCATGTCAGGCGGAGTCAGCGCCGCCGAAACCACGAAGATGCCGAGTATCGCGTAGCGGAAATAGCGCAGCATCATGCGGTAATCGATTATTCCCAGGCGGGTCAGGAAAACCGCGAAAATCGGCATCTCGAAGGTCAGCCCAAAGGCCAGCATCAGCTTGGCCGAGAAGGCCAGGTACTCGCTGATGCGAATCGTCGGTGTGACGCCGATCGAGGCGTACTGTTTGATGAAGAATGCGTAGCCGACCTTGAACACCACCGCCCAGCAGAAGTAGCCGCCGAGCATGAAGAACAGGCTCGAGCTGATCACGAACGGCAATGCCATTCGCCGCTCCGATTCGAGTAGGCCGGGCGCGATGAATTTCCAGACCTCGTAGAAAATCGCCGGGCTGGAGAGGAACACGCCGGCCACCAGGGCGACCTTGATCTTGGTGAAGAAGGCCTCGCCCACGCCGGTGCCGATCAGCAGCAGCTTGCTCCCTCCGACCTCGCGCAGGGGCAGCGTCAGCAAGGCGAACAAATGGTCGGCGAAGACGTACGACAGCGCGCATCCCAGCGCCACCGCGATCACCGCACGCACCAGGCGGCCCCGCAGCTCGCGCACGTGCTCGAGCAGCGGCATGCGAACTTCCTCCGTCGCGGCGGGAGGATTGGCGGGGGGCTCCTGGCTGGCCACGGGGGGCAGTGCGGGCTATGGTTTAGCGGCCGGTGCCGCCGGCCGCTCGGGCTGCTGAGGTGCTTCGGGTTGCGTAGCGGGCTCCTCGGACGGCGGCGGCTGATGCTCCGCCGCTGCGTCGAGAACTGCGGATGACGCCTGCGGGGCCGGCGTGGCCTCGCTATGCGGCTTGCTTTCGGCGGGCGCTTGCGACTGAACTTCGGTTACGGGAGCCGGCTGCGGGGATGGCGACAGAGGCACGGGCGGTGCCGGGCGCGGTGGATCGTCGAAGCGCGGTGGCAGGAGATTGAAGGGCGAATCATCACCGATCGCGCTGGAAAGCTCGCGCATCACGGTGTTGCTGGCCAGCCGCAGTTCGCGCATCACCTTGCCGGCGGCGCGCATCACCTGCGGCAAATCGTCGGGTGGAATGACGATCAGCGCGACTACCAGGAACAGGATTATCTCGAAGATGCCCAAGTATCTTCCGTTCGCGAACCGTCTGGCCCATAGCGTGGCGCCGCGCGGTCTGATTAATGATCATTTTAATGATCGTTATCGAAGTTCGGAGTGTCAACGATGCTCAGGACCGCACTGGTCAGCGACCGCCGTTATCTGAAGCATTTCGCCGGCCGAAGGCATCCCGAACGCCCCGCGCGCGTCGCGGTGATGAACGAGATGGCCGAGCAGCTCGGACGCGCCCGGATACTCGCGCTCAGCCCGCGCGAGGCGAGCGTCGAAGAGCTGGAGTTGTGTCACGACCCGGCCTACGTGGCCGAGGTCGAGCGCAGCGCCTCGATGCCGCGCTACGACTTCGATCCCGACACGCATGCTTCGCCCGATTCCTACCAAACCGCGCGGCTCGCCGCGGGCGGCGTGCTGACGGCGGTGGAGGCGGTGATGGACGGCGCCGCCGACAACGCCTTTGCGATCGTCCGTCCGCCGGGCCATCACGCGCTGGCGGCGCGCGCGATGGGCTTTTGCCTGTTCAACAACGTGGCGATTGCGGCCCGCTATCTGATTCGGCGCCGCGGGCTTAAGCGCGTGCTGGTGGTCGACTGGGACGTCCACCACGGCAACGGCACCCAGGACATCTTTTACGACTCTGCCGAGGTGCTCTACTTCTCCACCCACCAGTTTCCCTTCTACCCGGGCAGCGGCAGGCTCGACGAAGTCGGCGCCGGCGGCGGCGCCGGGTACACCGTCAACGCGCCGATGCCTGCGAAATTTGGCGACAACGAGTATCTGCGCGTCTTCGACGACGTGCTGGCGCCGGTCGTCCGGCAATACCGCCCGGAGTTCATCCTCATATCGGCGGGCTTCGACGCGCATTTTCGCGACCCGCTGGGCGGAATGCGGGTGACCGAGGCCGGCTTCTCCGCGCTCGCGCGGCGGGTCAAGCGGCTGGCGGCCGAGTGCTGCGGGGGCCGGATGGCCGCGGCGCTGGAGGGCGGCTACGATCTCAAGGCGCTGGCCGATTCGGGGCGCAGCGTGATCGAGGAGCTGGGCCGCGAGGCCGGCGAGCCGCTTGCGCGAGTCGGTGACGGCGCGCGGGTGATTCCGATAATCGAGCGCTCGCACTATTTTCTCGCGCGCTATTGGAAGTTCTAGCCGGGCTCGAAATTTTGTTTACTAGCGTGCGCTTACGATCTGGAGGACCTATAGCGGTGACTGGCGCCGCCGGCGCGGATCGACAGGTGGACCAAAACCGGGTCAAACCTTGCAGAGAGGGATTGTTTGGTCTAAGACGCGGGTTGAAATCAGAGAGTCAATGGAAATTCTGGCTGATAGCGCGCGGGATATTTGGCGGGGCGACCACTTGGTCACCGCAGCAAATGCTAGAGAGCATACATGTCAGGAAGAGCACTAGTCTTAGGTATCGATGCCGGCGGGACGATGACCGACACCTTCATCGTCGACGAGACCGGAGAGTTCACGGTCGGCAAAGCCGCCACCACCCCGCACGACGAATCGGTCGGCTTTCTCGAATCCGCCGCAGATGCAGCGTCGTACTGGAAAACCGATCACAGCGCGCTATATCCCCAACTCGAAGTGGCGCTCTATTCCGGCACCACGATGCTCAACACGCTGCTCACGCGGCGCGGCAAGAAGCTTGGGCTGGTCACCACCAAGGGCTTTGAAGACGACATCCTGATGGGCCGCGGGATGCAGAGCTGGACCGGCTATTCTTATTCGGACCGCATCCACGCCGTGACCCACGTGCATCCGACGCCGCTGATGGAACGCCGCCACGTCTACGGCGTCACGGAACGGGTCGACATGTTTGGCGACCCCGTCATCCCGCTGTATGAGCACGAGGTGAAGGCGGCGGCCGATGCGCTCGTCGCCGATGGCGTCGAGGCGATCGTCGTGCACTTCCTTTATTCCTACCTCAATCCGTCACATGAGCGGCGGGCCGAGGAAATTATTCAGGAGTGTCTCGCCCGATCGGGTCGGAAGATTCCGGTCTACCCGGGCAGCAGCCTCAGGCCCGTTATCCGTGAGAACTCGCGTTTGAATGCGGCGCTGATCGAAGCATTCGCCGTCGGCCCGGTTCGCGAGCAACTGTACAAGGTTGAAGAGGCCGTCCAGTCGCGCGGCTACCGCTACTCGCTGCAAACGCTGTTGGCTTACGGCGGCCTGTGCAACATCCGCTACCCGCGCCTGCACGAGACGCTCATTTCAGGGCCGGTCGGTGGCGTGATGGGCGCGAAGTACATCAGCGCGCTGACGGGGATGGAAAACATCATCGTGACCGACCTCGGCGGCACCAGCTTCGATATCGGCACGATCACGCGCGGCTACGTGCCGGTCGACGCCGAGCCGGTGCTGGCGCGCTTCAAACTTAATCTGCCCACGATCGCGATGGAGAGTATAGGTGCCGGCGCCGGAAGTTACGTCATCGTCGATCCCGTCACCAAAAAAGTCCAGATCGGCCCGGGCAGCGCCGGTTCGGCGCCCGGACCCGTGTGCTTCCAGAAAGGTGGAAAGGTCGCAACCATCACGGACTGCGATCTGGTGCTCGGCTATCTCAACCCGGACTATTTCCTTGGCGGCAAGCAGAAGCTGGATAAGCAGGCTGCGCTCGAAGCTCTGAAGGAGCAGGTCACCGACGTTATCGGCATCGACGTCTACGCCGGCGCGGAAGCGATCGTGTCGATGAACGAGCGCGAGGCCCGGGACGCGATCCGGGCGGTCGCCTCGGCCCGCGGGCTCGACACGTCGCAATATTATCTTTTCGGCTACGGCGGCGCCGGTCCGCTACATCTGGCCGGCTACTCGGAGGGACTGAATTTCCGGGGCGTAATCACCTTCCACTTCGCCGCCGCGTTCTCGGCCTTCGGCGCAACAACCGCCGACTACGAGCATCGCTATTCGCGTTCCGTGCCGCTGGCACTGCCGGCCGGAGCAGACCGAAGCGCTAAGCTCGCGGTCGCCAAGGCCATCAATAAGGCCTGGGAGGAGATGGAGAAGGCGGCGCGCGACGAAATGACGATGGAGATCGCGCGGGGCAAAAAGATCAAGTTCACCCATCTCGCGATGATTCGTTACGGCGGCCAGCTGAGCGATCTAGAGGTGGTTTCATCGCTGCCCCGCTTGCGCACCGACCAAGACGTCGATCGGCTGATCGCCGCGTGGGAGGATCTCTATTCGAAAATCAATTCGCGCGTGGCGCGTTACGAACAGGCGGGCTACCAGATTTTCGAGCTCGGCCTGCTGGCGTCGGTGGACAAGGTAAAGCCGCGCATCATGCGGCAGCCGCTGGGCGATCCCAAGCCGGACAAAAAGGCGCACAAAGGCACGAGAAACATATACCGCAAGGGCCGATGGACGGCCGCGTCGGTATGGGAGATGGAGTTGCTGCGTCCGGGCAATCGCGTGAAGGGGCCGGCCATCATCGAGCATCCGGCAACCACGCTGATCGTACCGGAAGGCAAGCGCATCGAGACCGACGAATTCAACTTTTTCTGGCTGAAATGAGGATGGAGGCGTTGTATCAATGAAGGCTGCCGCAAACCGCGTTGCGAAGATATCAGCGGGGCGCCGGAAAATCGGGCCGGGCGGCTTGTCCCTGCTCGAAGCGCTCAAACGCAACCGCGAATTGTTCGAAAAGACCGGCCATTACCACGGAATAAACAAACTCCGATTCAAGGCCGAAAATTATCTCCGTTATGAAAGCCTGCACGCGCGCCTGCGTTCGGCCGTGGTCAACGCCCGCGAGATGTCAAAAAAGATCTCCGCCTCACCGGGCGTGCGCGAAGTCGGCGAGTCGGTGGTCGCGCTTTACACGCCGGAAGGCGACAGCATCGCCCTGTCGACCGGCATCATGGTCCACGTGCATACGCTCAGCCGCTTCATCCAGTGGATGATCGAGCACGATTACGAGACCGACCCGGGAATCGCTCCGGGCGACGCCTTCGCCAACAATGATCCTTTCATCTCCGACGTTCACCCGCCCGACCTGATGAACGTCGCGCCGATCTTTCACGAGGGCGAGTTGATCGCTTGGGTTGGCACCGTCGCCCACGAGCTCGAAATCGGCGGCGTGACCGGCGGCGCCAACCAATCAACGACGGCGGAGCGATACGGCCAGGGACTGACCGTAAGCGCTGAGAAAGTGGCGGTCAACGATGTAATCCGCCGCGATTTCCTGGTGCGCGCCGAGATGAACTTGCGCACGCCGATTTACTACATCCTGGATGAGAAGGCGATGATCGCGGCCTGCATCGAGGTGCGCGAGAAGGTGCTCGAGATCGTCAACGAACACGGCATTGGTTATTTCAAGCAGGCGGTCCGAGACATCATCGAGGAAGGCCGCCGCGCCCACCTCGAGCGGATGAGGTTGCTGACCGTGCCTGGCCGCTACCGTTCGGCCGCGTTTTGCGGCCACGTCTTCGAAGGCAAGGTGGGCACATCGGGGCTCAGCAGCAACTGTATCGTTCACATACCGCTCGACATGACCATCGACCGCGACGCCCTTATGACCATCGATTACGAAGGCGCTGGGCCCAAGATGTGGAATCCGTACAACTGTCCGCCATCGGCGATGGACGGCGGTTTTTTCGTAACCCTGACGCAGTTCGTCGATTTCGACGGCAAGGTCAACGACGGATGCTGGTACGCGACGAAAATGATCCTGCCGCCCGGGAGCTGGGCCAACCCGATGGATAACGCGGTATCCACGTCGTCCGCCTGGGGGTCGTTGATGCCGGGCTTCGGCTCTCTGCAGCGCATGATCAGCCGCAGCTTCTACGCGCGCGGCTTCCGCGAAGAAGTATTCGTGGGCCAGGTCAACACTCCGATAATGGAAGGCGGCGGCATCAACCAATATGGACAGCGCTTCGGCGCCCAGAACCTCGAGTGCGCCGCTGAGGGCAGCGGCGCGCGCGGAATCATGGACGGCATCGACTGCGGCTACGTCGGATGGAATCCGGAATCCGACATGGGCAACGTCGAGGTCTGGGAGATGTCGATTCCCATTCTGTATCTCGGCCGGCGCATCTGGCGCGATTCGCCGGGCGCGGGCAAATACCGAAGCGGAGCGACGTTCAGCTCGCTCCTGCTGATTCATAAGACGCCGCTTTACAACCTCGTCTCGACGATCCATTCCGACAAGCTGTTCGACAATCAGGGCATGTGCGGCGGATATCCCGGCCCGACCGCCAGGTTTCAGTACGTGGGCCGCAACAGCAACATCCGCGAGCTCATCGCGAATAAGGCGCCGCTGCCGCACGTCGAAGGCGACCCGCATTCGCCCGATATGGAGCGCCTGGTCAAGAGCGAATTCGAAACTGTGGACGGCGTATTCCTCGACCGGCCTTTGAGCGACGGCGACCTGTTCCAATTCTTCTATAACACCAGCGGCGGATATGGCGATCCGATCGAGCGCGACCCCGAAGGCGTGCGCATCGACCTCGACAAAGGCATCCAATCGCCCGAACTTGTGGCCAGGGTGTACGGCGTGGTCGCCCGGTTCGATCCCGCAACAAAGTTGCATACCATCGACGCGGAGGCGACCCGCGAGGCGCGCGAGCAATGCCGTCGCGACCGCGCGGCGCGCGCGATGCCGGTGAAGGATTGGATTGCCGGGCAGCGAGACCGCCTGCTTCGCCAGGATCTCGGCCGGGAAGTCAAAGATATGTACAACGACGTGTTTGGATTTTCCGAACGCTGGAGCCGCGAGTATCGCGAGTTCTGGAATCTTCCTGCCGATTTCACTTTCAAGGTCTGAGGTTCAGGGAG